>NZ_JAMYSJ010000004.1:0-291492 GCF_040321855.1 Mesorhizobium sp. M0227
TCGCGGGAATCGGTGACGTTGAACATCACCAGCCTGCCATGACCGCCCTCTCTCAGCGAATTTGCAGAACTCTCAGCACACTACCCGGAAGTCTCCCTCGCCCTTGTGGGGAGGGGCTAGGGGTGGGGGTCCGTGCCGGGCAGACATCTCAGGAATTCCATATGCGATAGCCCTGCCCACAAGGGGGAGCGTGAGATCACGTCACGATGACAACGACCGAAACCAACCCGAACAGGGCGATCAGCAGATAGTCGGCAACGCGATAGAGTTTCAGCGCCTGCCTGATGTCGAGGCTGTCGGCTTCGCGCCGCCCACCTTCGCCCATGAAGACGTCGTCGACCAGGACGCCGCCGTAGCTGCGCGGCCCGGCGAGCGCCAGGCCGAGCGCGCCAGCCATCGCCGCTTCCGGCCAGCCGGCATTGGGTGAGCGATGTTTTTTCGCGTCGCGCAATACCGCATGCCAGGCATTTTTCGCATCAGCGCCTTTGACGAGGAACGCCGCCAGCACGATCAGCAGCGCCGTCAGCCGCGACGCCGGCAGATTGATCCAGTCGTCGAAGCGCGCCGCTGCCCAGCCGAACGCCTCGTGGCGCGGGGTGCGGTGGCCGATCATCGAATCGGCGGTGTTGGCGGCCTTGTAGGCGGCGCCGCCGGCCAGGCCGCCGACGCCGGTCCAGAAGGCAGGGGCGACGATGCCGTCAGAGAAATTCTCGGCCAGGCTCTCGATCGCCGCGCGGCAGACGCCGGCCCTGTCGAGCGTTTCAGGGTCGCGGCCGACGATCCGCGAAACGGCAACGCGGCCCAAAGCCAGGCCGCCGGTGTCGAGCGCGTCAGCCACCGCCTCGACATGCTCATAGAGGCTCTTTTGCGACAGAAGCGACGTTGCCAGAAGGGCCGTGATGACGAGGCCCATGGGAACAAACCAGAACAGGATCTGCACGCCCAGGCCAATTATCGCCGGCACCAGCACGATGACCAGCAGCGCCTGGACACCACGCTTGCGACGCAGCGCGTCGGGATCAGTGGCGCGGTTGAGCCTGTGGTCGAGAAAGGATATCAGCCTGCCGAACCACGTCACCGGATGGCCGATGGCGCGAAACAGCCAATCGGGGTAACCGAGGGCGAATTCGACGGCCAATGACAGGAAAGCGATCAGGACTGACATGAAGCTTCTTAATGGGGCGGTTGTGGACCATGGTGGAAGTCTTGGCCGCGCGAGGGGGCTTTTTCCCAACGCCCTGCTGCCATTCGTCGACCTCTCGACCGGTATCAATCCGCACTCCTACCCGCTTTTCGACCTGCCCGCCACCTCGCTGTCGCGGTTGCCGGAAGCCGCGCGCACGCGTGAGCTGACAGAGATCGCTGCCAGTGCCTATGGGGCGCCGTCGCCAGCCAACATCGTGGCGGCACCGGGCACGCAGATCCTGTTGCCGCGCGTCGCCTCGCTGATTACCCCCGGAAGGGCGCTGGTGCTGGGTCCGACCTACGCCGAACATGCCCGCGCAGCAGTGATCGCCGGGCACGCGGTGACCGAGGTCGGCGATTTCGCTGACCTGGCGGACGCCGACCTTGCCATCATCGTCAATCCGAACAATCCGGATGGACGTGTCATCGAGCGCGACCGGTTGCTGGCTCTGGCTGCCGGATTGCGCGCCAAGGGCGGGCTGCTGGTTGTCGACGAGGCGTTCATGGATGTTGGGCCGCGCGAGCATAGCCTCTGCGGCGATGTCGGCCAGGGCGGTATCGTCGTCCTGCGTTCGTTCGGCAAGTTCTTCGGCCTGGCCGGGCTGCGGCTCGGGTTTGCACTTTCCGATGTAGCGACGGTCGAACGGCTTGAGACGCAATTCGGGCCATGGGCCGTCGCCGGCCCGGCGCTGGAATACGGCATCCGCGCGCTTGCCGACATCGACTGGCAGGACGCGATGCGATCATCTCTTGCCGGCGCATCGGCGCGGCTCGACGCGCTGTTGGCCCGCTTCGGCGTACCCGTAGCGGGCGGCACCACATTGTATCGTTTCCTCAGTTTGACCAATGCCGCCGATTTGTTTGCCGCGCTCGGCGAGCGCGGCATCCTGCTTCGCCATTTTGCCGATCGGCCTGACGTTCTGCGCGCCGGCCTGCCGGGAAGTGAGGAGGAATGGCAGCGGCTCGAGACCGCTCTTGCCGAATGGGCGTCGCGGCGCGAGCATCAATCGAAGGGTTCGAAACAATGATCCATGTCTGTTCGCTGGCAAAGATCGAGGAAACGGTGGCCAGGACCGGCGCCGACCGCATGCTGTCGTTGCTTGCCGCCGGAACGGAGGTGGTCCGTCCGGCGTCGATCGCCCGAGAAAACCATCTGCATCTGGTCATGCATGACATCGCGGCGGCGCAGGACGGCATGACCATGCCGGGCGAGGAGCATGTCCGTAACCTGCTCGATTTTTCGCGCCGCTGGGTCCGGGCAAGGCCGATGCTCGTGCATTGCTATGCCGGCATCAGCCGCTCGACGGCTTCGGCCTATATCATCGCGGCCGCATTGGCGCCGAAACGCGACGAGGCCGAATTGGCGCGGACGCTGCGGGCGCTGTCGCCCTCGGCAACACCCAATCCGCGGCTGATCGCGGTGGCCGATGCGCTGCTTGATCGCAACGGCCGCATGATCGAGGCGATTGAATCGATCGGCCGCGGTGCGGATGCCTTTGAAGGCACGCCCTTTGCGCTGAGGATCGACACCTAGCTGCCCCCATGTCGTTGTTCGATTATCGAGTGCCTTCATTCGCTCAATCTTCATGCCCGTGACGTACCCGGACAATGAACACGTCGTCGTCGGCTTCGATCCGGTAGACGACAAGATGGGCTTTGAAGGGATGGATACGCATCGGTGGCCCCCAATTCAAGCCGCTCCCGCGCTATTCGGGAACTGGCAGCGATCAGGTCAAAGATCGTGAACAACTCGTCATGATACTGTCTGGCCTGCACAGCGCCGAACAGGCGCACCCCTTGCTCGGCAATACCGACGATGTCCTCTTCCGCGGCTAAAGAAAGGCAAAATCCCACTACCTATTGCCGGATGGCTTTTCAGCGCGTTTAACCGCCTCCGTGAAAAGCGCGTCCCTGGATCGATTGCCGATGCCACTCTTCAAGCCGTCATCGACAAAGCGCTGCATGGCGGCAATCTTGTCGTTGCGCTCCTGATCCCGACGGATCAAATCGCGCACATAATCGCTCGCGTTGGCGTAGCGGCCCGTTTCGGTTTGCGCCTCAACCCAATCCTTCATCGGGTCGGGCAATGATACGTTCATCGTTGCCATACTGGCCTCCATATCCCGTCCAGTATGGTCCATTTTGGCAAAGTTTGTCAAAATCTCTTGTGCGGAAAATCTCTTGTGCAAAAGCGTGATTGTCTGATCCGCCCTCCGTCGCCTGGTTTGTTCAAGAGGACAGCGTTTGCCTTTCGATGCCAGACCACTGGTTTGGAGGCTACGTCAACCAGTCCGCGAGCTTGGCCTTGCGGACATCCCGCAGCAGGCTGATGAAGCCGTCGGCCTGATATTCTGCCGTCAGCCGGCCCTTCTCCGCCGTTGCGATGCTGGCATCGCCGACGACGCCGTTCGGGTTGAGATCGCCAGCTATCCAGGCAAAGGCGTGGGTGCCGGTGTGGCGCAGCAGCGAGAATTCCTTCTCGGCCTTGGCGACATTGGAAACGAAATTGTCGGCCTTGCCCATGTCGACGAGGTCCGGCCGGAAATGCAGCATCAGCGAGGTCTCGACATCGCCGCCATGGATGCCGTGGCGGTCCTCGAGCTCGGTGTACATGCCGGCCGGGCGGCCGAAGCGCTGCCAGCTGGTCTTTACCGCCAGCATCTTTTCGCGCACGCGCAATTCGCGCGTGACGATGCCCATGATCTCCTCGTTGCCGCCATGCGAATTGACGACGATCAGCTTGCGCACGCCGGCGCGCGCGATCGACAGGCCAAGCTCGGTCCAGGCTTCTATCAGCGTGGTTGCCGGCAAAGTGAGGGTGCCCGGCGCGCGAAGATGCTCGTTCGACTTGCCCACCGCCTGGACCGGCAGGATGCGGATGTCGAGATCGTCGGGCAGGCGCGAAATAACCGTGTCGAGCATGCCGTTCATGATCGAAGTGTCGGTAGAGACCGGCAGATGTGGCCCATGCTGCTCGATCGCCGCCACCGGCAGCACGGCGATCGTCGCCTCCGGATCGATCGAGGCGTATTCGGTGGTCCGGTAGTCGCCCCACCACACACGTCTTTTGGGTACGGTCATGTCATGCCTCTTCAATGGTCCGGCAGACCTAGCGCGGCAAGCGCGGTCTGTCGATCACCCGGCCGCGATGGCCTCGACCTCGACCTTGAATTCGGGGCGGGCAAAGCCGGAAACGATCATCAGCGTCGAGGCCGGCGCGGGGCTGGAAAACAGCCGGTCGCGGACATCCATATAGGGCCGCAGATGTGCGCGATCGGTGACATAGGTGTTGATGCGCACGATATCCCTCAGACCCAGGCCGGCTTCGCCGAGGATCGCTTCGATGTTGCGGAAGCAGAGTTCGGCCTGCGCGCCGGCCTCTTCGGGAATCTGGTCGTCCGCGGTGATGGCGACCTGACCCGAGCACAGCACCAGCCGCTTGCCAGCCGGCACCTCGACGCCGTGGCTGTAGCGGGCAAAGGGCGGCTTGATCGACTTCGGGGTGAGGAATCTGAACATGGCAATCTCCTGGATGCCGTCAGCCTAAAGCCGGACCCACTACACCTTCAAGATGGCGGTGCATGTTGCCCGGGCGATTGTGGACAGCCGTTCAAAAAATAGGCACGATGCCTTCCGTACAGCATGACCCGTCCGCCCTTGGCATGGCAACGTCTTTCAAGCGGGCGGCCGCGGCGCCAGACGCCGGTGGCATGTGTCTTGCTTCTTGAATCTTTGGTGTCGAGCCTGGCGCGTGGCGCGCCGGAGCAAACAGAGGGTGGTGTCGATGTACGGAAAACAGAAGATCTCGGTGGCGGTTGTGGCCCTGCTTGCAGCCAGCACGCTGGGTGCTGCTGCGAATGAGAAAGTCACCTTCGGCACCAACTGGTTGGCCGAGCCGGAGCATGGCGGATATTACCAGTCCGTGGCGGACGGCACCTATGCCGCCTGCGGCCTCGACGTCACCATTATGCAGGGCGGTCCGCAGGTCAGCGGCCGGCCGATGCTGCTGGCCGGCAAGATCGATTTCTACATGGGCGGCAATCTGCTGTCGGCTTTCGATGCCGTGCAGCAAGGCATTCCGATGCGGGTGGTGGCGGCGGATTTCCAGAAGGACCCGCAGGTCATCATGTCCCATCCCGGCGAAGGGCTCGACAAATGGGAGGACCTGAAGAACGCCGACCAGTACATATTGGGTGACGAGGGCGTGCAGACCTTCTTCCAGTGGATGGTCATCGAACTCGGCTTCGATGCCTCCAAGCGCGCGCCCTACACCTACAACACCGCTCCCTTCCTCGCCAACAAGAAGTCGATCCAGCAGGGCTACGTCACCTCCGAGCCGTTCGCGGTCAAGAAGGAAGGCGGCTTCGTGCCGAACCAGTTCCTGCTCGCCGACTATGGCTGGGATACCTACTCGACCACGATCGAGGTGATGCAGGACACGATCGACAAGAAGCCGGAGGTGGTCCAGTGCTTCGTCGATGGCTCCGCCAAGGGCTGGTACAAATATCTCTACGGCGACAACAAGGCCGCCAACGACTTCATCAAGAAAGACAATCCCGACATGAGCGACGAGCAGATCGCGTTCTCGATCGAGCAGATGAAGAAGTTCGGCCTGGCCGATTCCGGCGACACCGAAAAGCTCGGCATCGGCGCCATGACCGACGAGCGGATCAAGAGCTTCTACGACAAGATGGTCAAGGCCAAGGTCACGCCCGACGGCATCGACATCAAGAAGGCCTACACGCTGACCTTCATCAACAAGGGCGTCGGGCTCGAGCTGAAGAAATAGGCCGGTCCCGGCATGATAAGGGAAAAAGTGGCGCCAGCGCCGGCTGTGTCGGGTACGGCCCCGACGCTTCTGGCGCTGCGCGGCGTCGGCAAGGTATTTTCCAACGGCGTGACGGCGCTCAGCGACGTCGACCTGACCATCCGGGAAGGCGATTTCCTCAGCCTGCTTGGGCCGTCGGGGTGCGGCAAGTCGACGGCGCTGCGGCTGATCGCCGGCCTGTCGACGCCGACCTCCGGCGTGCTCGACTGGCGCGGCGGTGGCTCGCTTGACCGTTCGAACATCGGCTTCGTCTTCCAGGAGCCGACGCTGCTGCCCTGGGCCAATGTTTTCGACAATGTCTGGCTGCCGCTTCGGCTGAAAGGCATTTCGCGCGCCAAGGCGACACCGGCGATCACGGAAATGCTGGCGCGGGTGCATCTAACCGGTTTCGAAGACGCGGTGCCGCGCGAACTGTCCGGCGGCATGAAGATGCGCGTCTCGATCGCGCGCGCAATGGTGACCAAACCGCGCGTGCTGCTGATGGACGAACCGTTCGCGGCACTCGACGAGATCACCCGCTTCAAGCTCAACAACGATCTGCTGGAGCTGTGGCAGGACGAACGCTTCACCGTCGTCTTCGTCACCCACAGCGTCTTTGAAAGCGTGTTCCTCTCCAACCGCGTCGTCGTCATGGCGGCGCGGCCGGGCAGGGTGTTCGACGAACTCGCCATCGAGGCCTCCTATCCGCGCGACGAGGCGTTTCGCACCTCGCCCGACTATGCGGCGCTGTGCCGTCAGGCCTCCGATGTGCTGGTCAAGGCCATCAATTCAACAGCAGGCGCGCATCATGACGGCCATTGACGAGCGCGTGCTCGAACTCGACCCCGAGGAAGCGCGCCGCGTGCGCCAAGAGCGGTTCGAACGGATCGGCCGCTGGCTGCTGCCGCTAACGATCATGATCCTGGCGATCTGGCTGTGGGATCGCATCTGCGTCTGGAACGCGATTCCGCAATACATCCTGCCGCGCCCGGGCGTGGTGCTGTGGACGCTCTACAACGACGCCGGCCTGCTGTTTTCCTCGCTGCTGGTGACCTTGCGCATCACCTTCCTCAGCCTGGCTCTGGCGGTCGTCGGCGGGGTCGGGCTGGCGGTGCTGTTCGCGCAATCGAAATGGGTCGAGATGTCGTTCTTTCCCTTCGCCATCGTGCTGCAGGTGACGCCGATCGTGGCGATCTTTCCGCTGATCAACATCTATGTGAACGACCAGACGACCAAGCTTCTGCTGTGCGCCTGGATCGTCGCCTTCTTTCCGATCCTGTCCAACACCACGCTTGGCCTCAACTCCGTCGACCGCAATCTGCGCGACATATTCAAGCTCAATGGCGCGACGCGCTGGCAGCAATTGCGCTATCTCAGGCTGCCGGCCGCGATGCCCTATTTCCTCGGCGGGCTGAAGATCGCCGGCGGCCTGTCGCTGATCGGCGCGGTGGTGGCCGAGTTCGTCGCCGGCACCACCGGCCAGTCGTCCGGCCTTGCCTCGCGCATCATCGAGGCCGGTTACCGGCTCAACGCGCCGCGGCTGTTCGCGGCGCTGTTCCTGATCTCGCTGACCGGCATTTTGATCTTCCTCGTGCTGTCGCTGATTTCGCATCTCATTTTGCGGCGCTGGCACGAAAGCGCACTGAAGCAGGAGCGCTAGGCCCTTGATTCCGAACACAGGTTCATACCGGCTCGCCAATGTCAGGCTTCACGCATCCCTGACCCCAGGCCTTGGCGCTGCTCTCGACAGGGATGGCTTTGCGCTTGCCGACGTCACTATCGCGGACGGCAAAATCGCAGGCATTGCCGCCCACGGTCGTGCAGCGCCTGCTGATGCCGTCGATCTTGGCGGCCGCATCGTGCTGCCATGCTTCGTCGACAGCCACACGCATATCGACAAGGGCCATATCTGGCCGCGAAAGCCCAATCCCGACGGCACGTTCTTGGGCGCGCTGAATGCCGCCGGCGCCGATCGTGTGGCACGCTGGAGCGCCGAGGACGTTGCGAAACGGATGGATTTCTCGCTGCGCTCAGCCTACGCCCATGGCACCAGGGCGCTGCGCACGCATCTCGACAGCGTCGCGCCGCAGGAGGAAATCTCCTGGCCGGTGTTCGAGGCGATGCGCGAGGCATGGCGCGGCCGCATCGAGTTGCAGGGCGCCTGTTTGCTCGGCATCGAAGGCGTACGCGACAAAAAGTGGTTCGACAGGCTGGCAAAGAGGGTTGCCGCGGCAAAGGGCGTGCTCGGTGTCGTCACCTATATGGTGCCGGACCTCGAAGAACTGCTCGACCATGTCTTCGCGCAAGCGATCAAGCATGGCCTCGATCTCGATTTCCATGCCGACGAGACCGATGACATCTCCGCCATATCGCTGAAGAAGATCGCCGAGGCCGCTCTTTGGAACGGTTTCGAAGGAAAGATCCTCGTCGGCCATTGCTGCTCGCTTGCGCGCCAGCCGGACCTCGACGTGCTCGACACGCTGGACAAGGTGGCGAAGGCAGGGCTAGCCGTCGTTTCATTGCCGATGTGCAATCTCTATTTGCAGGATCGGCGCGGCGACGGCACCACGCCGCGCTGGCGTGGTGTGACGCTGCTGCACGAAATGAAGGCGAGGGGCATTGCGGTTGCCGTCGCATCCGACAATACGCGTGACCCATTTTATGCCTATGGCGACCTCGACATGCTGGAGGTCTACCGCATGGCGACGCGCATCCTGCACTTCGATCATCCGGTCGCCGACTGGCCGCAAGCGGTCACCGCGACGCCGGCCAAGGTGATGCGGCTTGATGGCTTCGGCACGCTTGCCGCCGGCGGCGATGCCGATTTTGTCCTGTTCAAAGGCCGAAGCTGGACGGAATTGCTCTCGCGGCCCGAATCGGATCGCATCGTGGTGCGCGGCGGCAAGGCGATCGACCGGCAATTGCCCGACTATGCCGAACTCGACGAACTGATGGTGGAATGATGGACGTTTCGGCGCTCAAACGCGATCTTGACGGGCTCAAGGTCGACGACAATCCGGCCATCGTCCAGCAGAAGAGCCGTGACTTCTACTGGTACAGCCCGGTGCTGAAGCAGCAACTGGACCATGTCACCGGCGATCTGATCGTGACGCCGAAGAACGAGGCCGAACTGATCCGCGTGCTTGCCGCCTGTCATCGCCATGGCGTGCCGGTGACACCGCGCGGCAGCGGCACCGGCAATTACGGCCAGGCGATGCCGCTCTCCGGCGGCGTCGTGCTCAACCTTGCCGAGATGAACGAGATCAAGTCGATCGCCCCGGGTCGCGTCGTGACCGGACCGGGGGCCATTCTGGCCGATATCGACAAGGCAACGCGAGCGCATTCCGGGCAGGAACTCCGGCTATCGCCCTCTACCTACAACACCGCTTCGATCGGCGGCTTCATCGCCGGCGGTTCGGGCGGCGTCGGCTCGATCAATTTCGGTGGCCTGCGTGATTTCGGCAATGTGCTCCGGCTGCGCGTGGTGACCATGGAGGCCGAGCCGAAAGCGCTCGAACTCACCGGCGAGGATCTGCACAAGGTGACCCATGCCTACGGCACCAACGGCATCATATCGGAGGTCGAGATGCCGCTGACCGCGGCTTATGAATGGATCGACGTCATCGTCGGCTTCGACGCTTTCATGGATGCGGCCCGCTATGGAAATGCACTGGCGTGCCAGGACGGTATCCTGACCAAGCTGATCACGCCGATAGCGGCACCCGTGCCACAGCTTTATTTCAAGCGGCACCAGAAATTCCTGCAGCAGGGGCAGAGCATCTGCGTCGTCATGGTGGCGCGGCATGGGCTGGACGCTTTACTGGCCTTCACCGGCCGGGCCGGTGGCGAGGTGATCTACAATGCCGCAACCGCAACGCTGGACGAAAAGAAGGGGCTGCCGCCGGCCTATGAGCTGGCCTGGAACCACACGACGCTGAGGGCGCTGCGCGTCGATCCTTCGATTACCTATCTGCAGTCGCTCTATCCCTTTCCCAACCAGCTCGCGTTGGTCGAAAAGATGGACAAGATGTTTCCGGGCGAGGTTTTCTCGCATCTGGAATTCGTGCGGCTGGACGGCAACATCACCTGCTTCGGCCTGCCGCTGGTCAAGTTCACCAGCGAGGCTCGGCTCGACGAGATCGTGCGCCTGCATGAGGAGAATGGCTGCCCGATCTTCAACCCGCATCGCTACACGCTGGAAGAGGGCGGCATGAAGCAGACCGACGCGGTGCAGCTCGCCTTCAAGCGCGAGACCGATCCGCAAGGCCTGCTCAACCCCGGCAAGATGATCGCCTGGGAGAACCCGGACTACGACTACCGTTCGGGTCGGACTTTTTTGTTCAAGGGGCTGCAGAGAGTGGGATGAGGAGAGGTTTGCGCTTGAGTACCCCCCTCTGTCCTGCCGGACATCTCCCCCGCAAGGGGGGAGATTGGCAGCCTTTGAGTCGCGACCATTCTGCGGCGTCGACAGTTAGCGAAAGCGATACGGCAGTCCGATCTCCCCCCTTGCGGGGGAGATGCCCGGCAGGGCAGAGGGGGGTGCCTCGCACTGACCTAGGGGATATTCCCCTGTGAACATCCTCGTCCTTTACGCCCATCCGGTCGAGACCAGCTTCAATGCCGGCCTGCACCGCATGATCGTAGAGCGGTTGACGGCGGCGGGCCATACGGTCGATGACTGCGACCTCTACGCGGAGGATTTCGATCCGCGGATGACGCGGCAGGAAAGGCTGGACTACCACAATCCGCGCGGCGCCGCTGACGCTGCCGCACCTTATGTCGAACGCCTGCTGCGAGCCGATGCGCTGGTGCTTTCCTATCCAGTCTGGAACTATGGCTTTCCAGCGATACTGAAAGGCTTTTTCGATCGCGTCTTCCTTCCCGGCGTGTCGTTCAAGCTGGTCGACGGCAAGGCGCAGCCGTCGCTGCACAACATACGCAAGGTTGCGGCGGTGACCACTTATGGCGGCAGCCGGTTCCGCGCCATGCTGATGGGCGATCCGCCGCGCAAACTGATCAAGCGCATGCTGCGCGCCACCGTCAAACCGGGCGCGCCGGTGACCTATCTTGCGCATTATTCGATGAATCTGTCGACCGACAGCACGCGCAAGACCTTCATGGCCAAGGTCGCGGCCAGCATGGATGCCTTCTGATGCGCGCGCTGGTGGTCTACTGCCATCCGGTGCCGGACAGCTTCTGTGCGGCAATTCGCGACACCGCCATCGACGTGCTGATGCGACGAGGCTGGGAGGTGCGGCTGCTCGACCTCTACGCCGATAAATTCGACCCGGTGATGGGTTGCGACGAGCGACGCTCCTACAATGACCAGGCGCCGCAGGACCCGGCGCTGAAGCCGCATTTCGAGCTGCTCAACTGGGCCGAAGCGATCCTGTTTGTCTATCCGACCTGGTGGTACGGGCTGCCGGCGATGCTGAAGGGCTGGCTCGACCGGGTGTGGGCGACGGACGTCGCCTTCAAGTTGCCGGCCGGCAAGGGGCGGATCAAGTCGCTGATGACGCATGTAACCAAGGTTGGCGTCATCACCACCTGCGGCGCGCCGACCTGGTGGAGCGTCGTCGTCGGCCAGCCGGGGCGCAAGACCCTGCTGCGCGGCATGCGGGCGCTATGCGCGGCGCGCTGCCGGACGTTTTTCCTGGCGCACTATTTGATGGATGCCTCGACGCCGGCAACAAGGGCGGCGTTTCTGGCGAAGGTGCGGGCAAAGCTGGAGCGGTTTTGAGAAGCGGGGTCTCGTAGGGCGCTATCCCCACCCCGTCCCGCAATCTCCGCTCTGCTCCGACCGCGAGCCGACCCTCCCCACAAGGGGGAGGGTAAGAGGCGCTACATCTTCACCCGCTCGGCCTTCGGATCATACATCGGCTTCAGCGAGGCTTCCGCCGCAAAGCGCTCGCCGGCGATCTCGATTTCGTAGGATGAAGCCAGCACATCCGCTTCGCTCTCGCCCTCGGATGGCACATAGCCTAGCCCGACCGCGCCGCCGAGATGATGGCCGTAATTGCCTGAAGTGATCGGGCCGACGATCTTGCCGTCGCGCAGGATCGCTTCGTTGTGGAAGAGCAGGGGCTCTGGATCCTTCAGGCGGAACTGGACGAGCCGGCGTGACAGGCCGGCTTCCTTCTTGCGCAGCACGGCATCGCGGCCGATGAAGTCGCCCTTGGCGGTCTTCACCGCAAAGCCAAGGCCGGCTTCCAGCACATTGTCTTCATCGGTGATGTCGTGGCCGAAATGCCTGAAGGCCTTTTCGATGCGGCAGGAATCCAGCGTGTGCAGGCCGCAGAGCTTCAGGCCGCCTTCGGCGCCGGCCTCATCGATCGCCTCGAAGACATGAGCCGCCTGGTCGGTCGAGACATAGAGTTCCCAGCCGAGTTCGCCGACATAGGTGACGCGGTGGGCGCGGGCCAGGCCCATGCCGATCTCGATTTCCTGGAACGTGCCGAACGGATTTTTATCATTGGAAAAATCGTTGGGGCTGACCTTCTGGATCAGCTTTCTTGCGTCCGGGCCCATCAGGCAGAGCACGCTTTCGGCCGCCGTCACGTCGGTGACGACGACGAACTCGTCGGCGACGTGCTTGCGCAGCCAAGCCAGGTCGCGCTGCAGCGTGGCGCCGGGGACGACGAGGAAGAAAGCCGTTTCCGACAGCCGCGAAACCGTCAGGTCGCTCTCGATGCCGCCGCGCTGGTTGAGCATCTGGGTGTAGACGATCTTGCCCGGCGCGACGTCCATGTGGTTGGCGCACAGTCTTTGCAGGAAAGCGCTGGCGTCGCGGCCCTCGACACGGATTTTGCCGAAGGAGGTCATGTCGAACAGGCCGACGCCATTCCTGACCGCGAGGTGTTCTTCGCGCTGGTTGTCGAACCAGTTCTGGCGCTTCCAGGAATAGCGGTATTCGCGCTCCTGGCCCTCGCGGGCGAACCAGTTGGCGCGCTCCCAGCCGGCGACTTCGCCGAACACGGCGCCGCGCACCTTCAGATGCTCGTGCAGCGGCGAACGCCTGACATTCCTCGAGGTCGCCATCTGCCGATAAGGGAAATGGTCGGCATAGAGCAGGCCGAGCGTTTCCGAGACGCGTTCCTTCAAATAGCGGCGGTTCTTCTGGAACGGCTGGGCGCGGCGGATGTCGACTTCCCACAGGTCGAACGGGGCTTCGCCGTCATTGATCCACTGCGCCAGCGCCATGCCGGCGCCGCCGGAGGAGACGATGCCGATCGAGTTGTAGCCGGTCGCCATCCAGTAGCCGGACAGCTCCGGCGCCTCGCCGAGATAGTAGCGGTCGTCGGGCGTAAAACTCTCAGGACCGTTGAAGAAGGTGTGGATGCCGGCGGTTGCCAGCATCGGCATGCGGTTGACGCCCATTTCGAGGATCGGCTCGAAATGCTCCATGTCCTCCGGCAACTGGTCGAAGCAGAAATCCTCGCTTATGCCGTCCATGCCCCAGGGTTTTGCCACCGGCTCGAAGGCGCCCAGCATCATCTTGCCGGCGTCCTCCTTGTAGTAGGCGCACTCGTCCGGCACCCGCAGCACCGGCAGACGGGTGAGGCCGGGGATCGGTTCGGTGACGAGGTAAAAATGCTCGCAGGCATGCAGCGGGATGGTGACGCCGTTCTGCGCTCCCAGTTCGCGCGCCCACATGCCGGCGCAGTTGACGACGATGTCGGCTTCGATCGTGCCTTGGTCTTCGCCCTGTGCCCAGGACACGCCGCTGACGCGGCCGGCCTTGGTATGGACCTTGGTGACCTTCACATTCTCGACGATGGTGGCGCCGCGCTGGCGCGCGCCCTTGGCCAGGGCCATGGCGATGTTGGCGGGGTCGCATTGGCCGTCGAGCGGCAGATGCACGGCACCGACGACATCGGAAACATTGAGATGCGGGTACATCTCGCTGACTTCCCTGGGCGAAATCTCACGCACGTCGACATCGAAGGCACGCGCCAGCGACGCTTGCCTGTAGATCTCGTGCTTGCGCTCCTCGGTCAGCGCCACGGTAATCGAACCGACCTGGCGCATGCCGGTGCCGACCTCGGTCTCGGCTTCCAGCTTGACGTAGAGATCGGCGGAATATTTGGCCAGCCGTGTCATGTTCTGCGAACCGCGCAACTGGCCGATCAGGCCGGCGGCGTGCCATGTCGTGCCCGACGTCAGCTGTTTGCGTTCGAGAAGCACGATGTCAGTCCAGCCGAGCTTGGCCAGGTGATAGGCGACCGAACAGCCGGAAACGCCGCCGCCGATGATGACCGCTCTTGCTTTGGCGGGAATTGCCTTGGCGGTCATGCTGCCTCGCGACGGTAGCTGGAAGCAAAGCGGCGCAGACGAAGTGCAGCTTCCTGCAGCACGGGTTCGGGCTGGCAGAGGCTGATGCGAATGTGGCCGGCGGCCGCTTCGCCGAAGCTGGAGCCGGGCATGACGCCAACCTTTTCGCTGTCGAGCAGGGCCCAGGCGAATTTCTCGTCGTCCGGTTCGACGGCCGAGATGTCGAGCATGACATACATGCCGCCCTCCGAACCGCGCACGGTGACATCGTTCATGCCCCGCAGGGCGTCGAGCAAGACGGTGCGGCGTGCCGCGTAACGTTCGGCGATCTCCTTGACACCGTAACGGTTCTCCAGCGCCTCGGAACAAGCAATCGAGATGAAGGCCGGCAGGCCGTAGGTCGTCACCAGATTGAGATTGATCATGAGCGTGATCATCTCCTCCGGTCCCGTCAGCCAGCCCATGCGCCAGCCGGTCATGCCGTGGCTCTTGGACATCGAATTGATGACCAGCGTCCGCTCGGCCATCCCTGGCAGCGAGCGCGGCGAGACGTGCTCGCCGCCGCCGAGCGTCCAGTAGACTTCGTCCGACAGAAGCCAGAGGTCGTGCTCCCGGCAGACTTCTGCCAACTGCTCCAGCCGCTCGCGCGAATAGACAGCTCCTGTCGGATTGTTCGGCGTGTTGATCAGGACGGCGCGCGTGTTCGGCCGGATTGCCGCGCGGATCATGTCGGCACGCGGCTGGAAGCCATCCTCGGCCGGTGTCTCAACGACGGTGAAATCAGCGCCTGCGGCGCTGAACGTGTTGGGATAGGTGGCATAATAGGGCGCCACGACGATGGCGTGATCGCCCTGGTCGAGCACGCCCTGCACGGCGGCGTAGAGTGCGGCCTGGCCACCCGGTGTGGCGATCACCTGATCCGGCGACGTCTCGACGCCGGTGCAGGCGGTCGAGGCCGCCGCCATCGCCCTGCGCAGGCGCGGCAAGCCGGGAAGCGGGGTATAGTGATGATTGCTGCCGCGAACCGCGGTCACACAGGCTTCGATGGTCTGCGAAGGCGTGTCGAAATCATGGTCGCCGACCGACAGCATGATGATGTCTTCGCCGGCCTCCTTGCGCGTCCAGGCGGCGAAATGGACTTCCCAGCCGTCCTTGCCCGAAGGCACGATGCCGGAAATACGCGATGATGGTCTAGGCATGCAAAACTCCCGAAATTTCGTAGCCGGCCTGTTCGAGCCGGTCGCGCAGGGCGGCGATGTGCGGCGGTCCGACTTCGCAGCAGCCGCCAACGATGCTTGCCCCAGCCTCGACCCAGCCGATCGCCTGGTCGGCATAGGCATCCGGGCCAAGGTCGTGACGGGCGTGCAGCACATCGACGGTGCCGCCGTGCTTGAGTGCTTCGGTTGAAGTGAAGCCATTGGCGTAGGCGCCGACCGGGCCGCCGAGGTCGATCAGTTCAGGCAAAGCCGCGGCGATTGCTTCCGGCCGGCAGCAATTGACCAGCCGCGCGGCGACTGCCAGGCCATCGAGCGCGCCTGCCGCGGCGGCTATTGTCTCGCCGCTGCGCAGCCGTGGCTTGCCGTGGTCGGCCAGCGTCCACGACACCCATACCGGCTTGCCGCTTTCCGATGCCGCGGTGACCGCCGCGCGGGCTTCGTCCGCCGACGCCATGGTTTCACACAGGAACAGGTCGACGCCATCGGCCTGCTCGGCAACGATGTGGCGGTAAATATCGAGCGTGTCCTCGAAGGAAATGGTCAGTGCCGGTGCATAGCTGCCGAAAAGCGGCGACAGGCAGCCGGCGATGGCTGCATCGCCGGCCTCGTCGCGGGCCTGCCTGGCCAATTCGATGCCGCGCTTCTGCAATGGCTTGAAGAGGTCTTCCGCGCCCTCGCGCGCCAGGCGTTCGGGTGTCGCAGAATAGGTGTTGATGGTGATGACACGTGCGCCGGCACGGATGAATTCCGCGTGCAGGTCGCGCACCAAATCGGGTTCGTCGATCAGCACCCTGGCCGACCAAAGCGGTGTCGGCTCGGATTTGCTGCGGCGGACCAGTTCCTGGCCCATCCCGCCATCGGTGAGGATGATTTTCTTCATGCGCGCAGCCTTTCGTTCTTCGGATCCCACAGCGGTTCATCCTTCTGCACGATCGCCTGAAAGCGGTCACCGAAGATTTCGACCTCGACTGATGTACCTGGTTCGGCCAGGTCGGCGCGCAGCATGCCGAGTGCGATCGACTTGTCGATGCGATGACCCCAGCCGCCCGACGTCGTCTCGCCGACGATCTTGCCGTCATGCCAGAGTGTAGAAACTGACGGAGCGTCGCAATCGCCGGGGTTTTCCACCACCAGCGTGACGAAGCGCTTCTTCACGCCTTGCTGCTTTTCGTTCTGGAGTGCCGCCTTGCCGCGGAAGTCGGGCTTGTCCCATTTGACGAAGCGCTCCAACCCGCCCTGCAGGATCGAATAGTCGGTCGACAGGTCGCCCTTCCAGGTGCGGTAGCCTTTTTCGAGCCTGAGCGAATCCAGCGCATACATGCCGAACGGCTTCAGCCCATGCTGTTGTCCCGCCGCGCAGATGGCATCGAAGATGGCGGCGGTGTCGTCGATCCTGGTGTGGATTTCCCAGCCGAGTTCGCCGGCGAAGGAGACGCGCACGAGTTTGGCCCAGCGACCGGCGATCTTTGTCTCCTGATGCGTCAGCCATGGCAGAGTGAGGTCGGCTTCGCAGACATCAGCGAGGATTTTTCGCGAGTTCGGGCCTGCCAGGATCTGGGTCGAGAATTCCTCGGTCCGATCGATCAGCTTGAAGGTCGCATCTTCAGGCATGCGCGATTTCAGCCACTCGAAATCATGCCATTGCGCGACCGCCGCGGTGATCAGCGTCATCAGGTTGTCGTCGTGGCGCACCACGGACATTTCGGTGACGATACGGCCCTTGTCGTCGGCGAAATAGGCCAGGCCGATGCGGCCTGGCTTCGGCACCAGCCCAGTGACCTGCAGGCTCAGCCATTCGGCGGCACCCGGGCCTTCGAGGTTGAAGCGCGAGAAGCCCGGCAGGTCCAAAATGCCGGCGGCATCGCGCACGGCCAGGCATTCTTCACGCACACGATGGTGCCAGGGTCCTTCGCGGCGGAAGGTCAGCGTCGCTTCCTCTGAAATATCATCGCCCTCTTGCGCATACCAGGTGGCGCGCTCCCAGCCATTATAGGCGTCGAAGCGGCCGCCGAGCGCCTTGATGCGATCGTGGATCGGCGACAGCTTGCGGTCGCGGCCTTCCGGCCAGGCATGGCGCGGGAACTGGATGGCGTATTCGTTGCCGTAGATCTCCATGCCCTTGGCGACGCAATAGTCCGGCGCCGCGGCAAAGGAGGTGAAGCGGCGCGGGTCGCATGACCACATGTCCCATTCGGTCTGGCCCTCTGTCACCCATTCGGCCAGCACCTTGCCGGCGCCGCCGCCCTGGGCGATGCCGAAGGTGAAGACGCAGGCCTCGAAGGCATTGGGAACGCCGGGCATCGGGCCGATCAGCGGATTGCCGTCCGGCGTGTAGGGGATCGGGCCATTGATGACCTTGGACAGGCCGGCGGTGCCCAGGATCGGCACGCGGGCGACGGCGTCGGCCAGATAATGTTCGAGCCGGTCGAGATCGTCGGGGAACAGCTGGAAGGAAAAATCCTCCGGCATCGGGTCGTTGTGGGTGGCCCAATGCGCGCGGCAATTGCGCTCATAGGGGCCGAGATTCATGCCGTTCTTCTCCTGGCGAAGATAGTAGGAGGTGTCGACGTCGCGCAGCAGCGGCAGTTTCTTCCCCTGTTCCTTCGACCATGCCGCCAGTTCGGGAATCTCCTCGAACAAAATGTACTGATGGCTCATCACCATCATCGGCACGTCGCGGCCGAACATCCGGCCGACTTCGGCGGCGCGGTAGCCGGCGGCATTGACGACGATCTCGCAGCGGATCTCACCTTGTGCCGTCTCGACCACCCATTCGTCGTTCTCACGGCGCACGCCTGTGACCGGGCAGAAGCGGATGATCTTCGCGCCCATGTCGCGCGCACCCTTGGCCAGCGCCTGGGTGAGCTGCGCCGGATCGATGTCGCCGTCGCTCGGGTCGTAGAGCGCGCCTTTCAGGTCATGCGTCTCGATGAAGGGATAGCGACGCTGGATCTCGTCGACACCGACAATGTCGATGTCCATGCCCTGGTAGAGGCCCATGCCCTTGGCGCGCTGAAATTCCTGCATGCGCTCTTTCGTGTGGGCAAGGCGCAGCGAGCCGGTGACGTGATAGTTCATGGGATAGTCGACCGCGTCGGCCAGCCCGCGATAAAGCTCGGTCGAATAGCGCTGCATGTTCATCAGCGACCAGGACGAGGAGAAAGTCGGCACGTTGCCAGCGGCATGCCAGGTCGAGCCCGAAGTCAGCTCGTTCTTTTCCAAGAGCACGCAGTCGGTCCAGCCCGCCTTGGCGAGATGGTAGAGCGAGGAGGTGCCGACGGCACCGCCTCCGATGATCACCACGCGCGCCGTGCTCGGCAAACCCGCCATGTTCTTCTCCAAACTTGAACTCAATAGACGGGTGGTGAAACCACCCAGATGACAATTGCCGGCTCGGCACCCGGATTGCGCCAGCGGTAGGGCTTGCCTTCGAAGCGAAAGGAGTCGCCCTCGCCAAGCCGATGCCAGACACCTCCGATCTCGATGTCGAACAGTCCGGACGCGACGTATCCGGCTTCCTCGGTCGGTCGCTGCGCCTCGGCCTTCAGTTCCGCGCCTGGCGCGAAGACCGAACGCACCATCTCGAAGCTACCGCCGAGATCGGGCGACAGAAGCTCCTCCACCAGGCCGGATTCGCTTGTGCCAAGCGTGCGGCGCCTGCCGGCGCGCACGACCACGCCGCGCTCGCTTTCGACAGGTACGTCATGGCTGAAGAACAGGCTGATCGGCACGCCGAACAGTTCGGCGAAGGCCCTGAGGTCACCGAGCGATGGCGTCGACAGGCCGCGTTCGACCTGGCTGACCCAGCCGACGGAACGGCCAAGATTCAGGCCAATCTCGGCGAGTGTCAGCCCGCGCGCCTTGCGCAGGGCCCTGATGTCGCCGGCCAGCACGCGTTCGTCAGGTCCCTGCAATGTTCTTGCGGTAGTCGAAGGCAAAACGCTCTCTTCATGAAAAAATCCGCTCAAATTTCATGAGAAATCAAGCTCATGAAAAAATCAAGTAGATTTTCACGGAAGCACAAGATTTGCTTGCGCGATTTTGATGGTTCATGCAAAGGCTCCGCCGAGAGCGGCGAGTGGGGACGTCCGATCGAGACAAAGGGTAAGGGACGGCCCATGCTGGAAAATAACCCCCGAATTGCGGGCGCTGCCGAGATTGTCGACGAGGCGATCCTGTCGCGCCGTTCGGTGCGCGCATTCCTGCCCGACATGGTCGACGACGACACCATCCGCGCCATTCTGGCGGTTGCGGCGCGCGCCCCATCCGGCACCAACATGCAGCCATGGAAAGTCTATGTCACCAAGGGCGAGAGCAAGCAGCGGATATCAGACGCCATTCTCAATTCCGGCATTCGCGCCGAAAAAGCCGATTGGGACGAGTACCGGTATTATCCCACCCAGTTCTTCGAGCCGTATCTGACCCGCCGCCGCGCCAACGGTTTCGGCCTCTATGGCGCGCTCGGCATTGGTCGCCGCGAGGTCGACAAGATGCGCGCCCAGCACGACCGCAACTTCGTCTTCTTCGACGCTCCGGTCGGCATGATCTTCACCATCGACCGCCGCCTCAACCAGGGCTCGTGGATTGACTACGGCATGTTCCTGCAGAACATCATGGTCGCAGCTAGAGGCAGGGGTCTGCACACCTGTCCGCAGGCGGCCTTCGCGCCCTATCACCGGCAGATCAGGCCGGTGCTCGACATTCCGGACGAAGAGATCGTCGTCTGCGGCATGGCGGTTGGTTACGAAGATACGTCAAAACCTGAAAACGCCTTCCGCACCGACCGCGTGCCGCTGGAAGAGTGGGTGACGTTCAGCGAGTAAGCCAGCCAGCTTCATTCCGTGTTCATCTGTGCGCCGTGGCCGCTGACATGGACGCCGTCTTGCGGCGTCAGCTTGAGGTAGGCAAGCAGCGCGCAGAGCGTGATGACGCCCTCGATCACGAACAGGATGCGAAAGTCGTCGGCGACGGCAGGGCCGCCGCCCGCCAGAAACGACAGTGCCGCGGCGGCCAGGCCAACGCTGATCGCCACTGCCAGCTGCCATAATATGTAATAGAGCGCGCTGAAACGGGCGAGCTGCTCGGGCGCGATGTCGGAATAGGCGAGGTTGCCGGTCGAGGCCCATTGCGCGGAGCGGAAGACGCCGAAGACGAAGATGTAGGTGAGCACGATCCATACCGGCGTCGTCGCCTGCATCAGCGCGAAGCCGGCAACCAGGGCGGCGACGATGGGCGTGTTGTAGACCAGCACGCGGCGAAAGCCGAAACGGTTGAGGACACGCGGCATGAAGAACCGCATGGCCACGGAGCCGACCGCGGCGACGAAGGTCAGCGATCCCGCCTGAACCGCGCTCATGCCGAAGCCGAGCTGGAACATCAGCGGCAGCAGGAAGACGACGGAGCTGAGGCCGATCGTGTCCAGCCCGCCACCGGTGAGGAACGAAATGCGGAAGGTACGGATGCGCAACAGCTTGAGATCGAGCAGCGGATTGCGCACGCGCAGGCAGTAGAACGAGGCGATGGTCAGGATAACGAGCGCCAGCGCCAGTTCGGCGGCGATGATGCCGCCCGCGGCATCCTTGGCGGCAAGCGAATCCATGCCGAAGACCAGCAGGACCATGCCGCTGCCGACCAGCAGGAAGCCCGGAAAATCGAACGGCGTGCGCACCGGCTTGGTCATCGTCGGAAACAGCGAGGCGGCAAGAATTGCCGCAGCCAGCGCGAACGGCACGTTGATGAAGAAGATCCAGCGCCAGGAAATGTAGGTGGTCAGCGCGCCGCCGACGAGCGGACCGACCAACGGTCCGGACTGGCCGGCCAGCGAGATGTACATGTTGATCTTCAGCGTTCGGCTGCGCGGAAAGGTCGACAGGATGACGACCTGGCCGAGCGTGCCCATCAAGGCGCCGCCAAAGCCTTGCAGCGCGCGGGCGCCGACCAGCGTCCAGATGTTGTCGGACAGCCCGCAGAGCGCCGACGAGGCGGCGAACACCAGCAAGGCAAAGCAGTAGACGTTGCGCAGTCCGAAGCGGTCGGCGGCCCAGCCGCCAAGCGGCATCGAGATGATCAGGCTGGCGACATAGACGGTAATCAAGAGGCCGAGCTGGCTGGGCGGACGCCCGAGGCTTTCGCTGATGCCCGGCAGCGCGGTCACCACGACATTCTGGTCGAGGCTGGTCATGAACACGCCGCAGGCGACCGTTAGCGGCAGCAGGAGCAAGGCTCTGGCCGGCACATCGGCGCGATCCGTGGCGCCGGCGGATAGTTCTGCGGTCATGGAGATGTTCGAACCAAACGAATGTGCCGACTCTTGAAGAAGGGATTTCATATCCCTGGGCCGGTTGGGCGGCCACGTTTTCGCACCATGGGCGCCTGCGGCCAGATTCTCTAGCGGCAGAACCGGCTGGCCTTGATGCCAGAAGCAGGAGCGATGCGACCGTTCGGCGCCGCCGCCTACTGCACCTCGTAGCCGACTTCCTCGCTGGCGTGGCAGAGCGCCTTCCAGAACGAGCGTGCAAACGAGCGGAAGACATAGGTGTCGAACTGGTCGGCGCCGGTGCGTTGGATCTGGGCGAAGACATCGTGATGGGTGGTCGAACGGCCGGCGCCGATGGGAAAGGCCGGCAGCGAAAAGTCGATGGCGAAGAATTTCGCCAGTACCCATTCGGCCTTCGGCCCGGCAATGCGGATGGCGGTGCGGCCGTGCGAGAGGTCGGTCACCGTGCCGATGGCCGGGGGCACCGCCTTGGCAAAGGCTGCTGCCAGCCCTTCGGCCTCGTCGGCGACCGTGAACTTTCCCGGCGCGAAGCCGAAAACCGACTTCACGCCGTCGCTCAGGCCGCCGCCGGCGCCATCGGGCAGGGCAAGCCCGGTGACGGTGCGGATGGCCGCGATCAGCTTCTTCTCCTCGCCGGGCCAGGCGGCGAGCTGCACGATCGACCCCGGCCTCGTCTCGGTCAGGATGATCTCGACGCCATGCTCGAAATTGCCGTGCGAGCCGACGTGGAATTCGGGCTCAAGCGGCGACAAGGGCTCGGGTGATTGGCGCTCAACCATGCATGCGGCTCCCGTCCGGATCGAAGAAGTGATTGGAGACGATCTCGACCGGTCCGAAGCGGTTGCGCAAGGGGTCGGAGACATGGGCGCGCGTGCCCTGCCGTGCCTTGCCGCCCTTGACCAGCGCCAGCGCGATATGCTTGCCGAGCGCCGGCGAATAGCAGCAGGCGGTAATATGGCCGATGGAGTCGTGCGGATTGGCTTCGTCAACCTCCTCGACGATGTGGGCGCCACCGTTGAGCGGCCGGTTATCGAGGGCGATCAGGCCGACCAGTTCTAGGCGGTCCGATGCGATCAAGCCTTCGCGGTCCATCATCGCCGAGCCGATGAAAGGCTTCTTCTTCGACAGCATCCAGTCGAGATGCAGGTCGCGTGCCGTGGTGCGGCCATCGATCTCGGCGCCGGTGACATGGCCCTTTTCGATGCGCATGGTGCCCAGTGCCTCGAGCCCGTAGGTGACCAGCCCGAACGGCTTGCCGGCTTCAACAAGCGCTTCCCAGACATGGGTGCCGAAGCCGGCGCCGGAATAGACCTCGAAGGCCATTTCACCGGAGAAGGACAGCCGGCATATCATCACCGGCACGCCTGCTATATCGCCACGCACGATGCCCATGAAGGGCAAGGTGGCATTGTCGACCCCGGTGCCGGTGACGCAAGCGGCAAGGATCTGCCTGGCCCTCGGCCCGCCGATCGCGGCACCTGCCCATTCGTCGGTCACCGAGGTGACGTGGACTTTCAGCTCCGGCCAGATCACGTCGAGGAAATATTCCAAATGCTGCATCACCTTGCCAGCATTGGCCGTGGTGGTGGTCATCAGAAAATCCTGCTCGCCGAGCCGCCATGTGGTGCCGTCGTCGAAGGCAAGGCCGTCCTCGCGCAGCATCAGGCCGTAACGTGCCTTGCCGACGGCCAGCGTCGAAAACATGTTGGTGTAGACACGGTCGAGGAATGCGGCGGCGTCGGGGCCCTGCACGGCGATCTTGCCCAATGTCGAGACATCGACGATGCCGGCGCTTTCGCGTGTCGCCTTGGCTTCGCGCACATAGGCCTGCTCGACCGTTTCGCCTGAAAGCCCGTAGATCATAGGGCGATACCAGAGGCCGGCGGAATACATCGTCGCGCCATTGGCCAGATGCCAGTCATGCATCGGCGTCAGTCGCTCGGGCTTCAGGTCGCCGAAGCGTTCCGCCGCCAGCGAGCCGATCGACACCGGCGCAAAAGGCGGCCGGAAGCGTGTCGTGCCAACCTCGGGGATCGGCTTGCCCAGCGCTTCGGCGATGATGGCCAAGCCAGGCACGTTGGAGCTCTTGCCCTGGTCGGTCGCCATGCCGAGCGTGGTGTAGCGCTTGAGATGCTCGACCGAGACGAAGCCTTCGCGGTGTGCAAGTCGCACGTCTTCTGCCGTGACGTCGTGCTGGAAATCGACAAAGCTCTTGCCCTTGGCCCTGATCTCGAACACCGGTGCCGGATCGGGATCGCCAGGTGCTGCTTCGACCGTCGGCAGCACGGCCGGCGTGCTCGTTCCACCGGCGGCGGCGAGGCCGGCGGCGCGGCCTTCGGCGATGGCCTCGGCGGTGGAAAAACTGCCAGTGAAAGCGCCGGCGCCAATCCAGCTCTGTGTCGGCTTTGGCGGCAGGAAAGCTTGCCGCGCGGCGTTCCATTCCGCCTTGGCACCGGCCTGGCTGGCCAGATGGATGGTCGGCGACCAGCCGCCCGACATCAGCAGGCAATCGGCGTGGATGCTGCGGGCATCACCGATGAGCGTGCCATTGATCATGTCGAAGCGCTGCAGTTTGAGGCCGGACAGCGCCTTGCCGCCTTCGGTGGCGACGACGGCATGGCCGGCGAAGATCTCGGCCTCCGCTTCCGCGGCCAGCTTGCGCGTCTCCGGCGAAAGTTCCGGCCTGACATCGGCGATGGCGACGACCGCGGCACCGGCCTTCTTCAAGGCGACGGCCGCCCGATAGGCACTGTCATTGTTGGTGAACAGTGCGATCCGCTCGCCCGGCAGCACGCCGAATTCGTTGACATAGCGCTCGGCTGCATGCGCCAGCATCACGCCTGGCCGGTCATTGCCGGGGAAGACCAGCGGCCGCTCGAACGCACCAGTGGCCAGGACCACGGATTTGGCGCGGATCGCCCAATAGCGATGGCGCGGCTCGCCCTTGCCTGGCTGATCCTTGTGGTCGCTGACCCGTTCGAGCGCGGCAAGCGTGTTGTTGTCGTAATAACCCCACACCGTGGTGCGCGGCAAAAGCCGGACATTGTCGCGGCCTTCGAGCTGGGCGACGGTGCGACGGGCCCAGTCTGCGGCCGGCGCGCCGTCGATCGTCTCATCGGACCAGTTGGCCGAGCCGCCGAAACGCGGCTCGAGATCGGCCAGCATGACGCGGGCGCCCTGATCGGCGGCAGCCTTGGCGGCCATCAGGCCGGCGGGGCCGGAGCCGACCACCAGCACGTCGCAAAAGGCGTTCATGCGTTCGTAGCGGGCCGGGTCCTTTGCCGATCCGGCGCTGCCGAGGCCGGCGGCGCGACGGATGAAGTGTTCGCAGAACATCCAGAAGCGCGTGCCTTTGAGCGGACCGAACACCGGTCCCATGAAGGTCTTGTAGTAGAACCCGGCCGACAGGATCTTGCCGCCGAGCTGGTTGACGGCGTTGATGTCCCAGGCAAGCGAGGGAAAGCGGTTCTGGCTGATGGCAACCAGGCCGTCATGGATCTCGACCATGGTCGCTGGGATGTTGGGTTCACGAACCTCGCCCTTCAGCACCGTCACCAGCGCGTTGGGTTCCTCGACGCCGGCTGTGAGCAGGCCGCGCGGGCGGTGGTATTTGAACGAACGTCCGTAAAGCGTGACGCCCTTGGCCAGCAGGGCTGACGCCAGCGTGTCGCCGGCATGGCCGGTGTAGGCCGCGCCATCGAAGGTGAAGCGGATGGTTTTCAGCCGGTCGATGCGGCCGCCGGTGTCGGTGCGGCGCGGGCTCATGACTTGTCCTCCGCCTTGCGGCGCGCGGCGGAGCCATGATCGCCGCGCCCTTGATGATCACCGCGCACAAAAGCAACGCTGGAAATCTCATGCGTCAGCGTGTTGCGCACGACGCGCAGATGCGTGCGGCAACCGCCGGAATGCTGCCAGATCTCGTTGTGATCCCCGGCCGGGTTCAGCCTGTCATAGACATAGGCGTTCCACGCCTCGAAATTCTGCGAGGCGGGGTCGGGGCGCTCACGGTTGCCGTCACCCTGATAGGTGAACTCGATGACGTCGCGCGGGCCGCAATAGGGGCAAGTGATCAACATTGAACTCTACCTAAGGCCTAATGCAGCCGCGGGTTTGCACCCTGGCCCTTGTCGTCGATCACCAGGCCGCGGTGGAAGCGGTCGAGGGTGAAGGGGGCGTTGAGATCGTGCGGCTGGTCCTTGGCGATGGTCCAGGCGAAGCACCAGCCGGAAGCCGGCGTCGCCTTGAAGCCGCCATAGCACCAGCCGCAGTTGAGATACATGCCGGGCAGGGGGCCGGTGGTGATGATCGGCGAGCCGTCCATCGACATGTCGCAAACACCGCCCCAGGAGCGCAGCATGCGCACGCGCGCAAGGCCCGGAAACAGCGCCAGCATTTCGCTCATCACCTCGTCGACGACGGGCAAATTGCCGCGCTGGGCGTAGCTGTTGTAGCCGTCGATGTCGCCGCCATAGATGAGGCCGCCCTTGTCCGACTGCGACATGTAGAAATGGCCCATGCCGAAGGTGACGACCGTGTCGATGAAGGGTTTCAGCGATTCGGTGACGAAGGCCTGCAGCACATGGCTCTCGATCGGCATTGTCTCGATACCGGCAAGCTGCATGACACGCCCGGTGCTGCCGGCGACCGCAACGGCCACCTTCCTGGCGCGGATGTCGCCACGGGACGTCGTCACGCCTGAAATGCGGTCGCCGTCGCGCAGGAAGCCGGTGACCTCGCAGTTTTCGATGATGTCGACGCCGCGACGGTCGGCGCCGCGCGCATAGCCCCAGGCCACCGCATCATGGCGGGCGGTGCCGGCGCGTCGCTGCATCAGGCCGCCAACCACCGGAAAGCGCGCGCTGTCGGAGATGTCGAGCGCCGGAATCAGACGTTTGATCTCAGCCTTCGTCATCAGTTCGGCATCGACGCCGAGATGGCGCATGGCATTGCCGCGTCTTGCATAGTCGTCGAACTGGGCCGGCGTGTGCGCCAGGTTCAGGCAGCCGCGCTGCGAGAACATGACATTGTAGTTGAGCTCGTGCGAAAGGTTTTCCCACAGCTTCATCGAGTGTTCGTAGAAGCGGGTGTTGGCCGGCAGCAGATAGTTCGAGCGCACCGCCGTTGTGTTGCGGCCGACATTGCCGGAGCCGAGCCAGCCCTTTTCCACAACGGCGACATTGGTGATGCCGTGTTCCTTGGCAAGATAATAGGCGGTCGCCAGCCCATGACCGCCGCCGCCGATGATGATGACGTCATAGGACGCCTTCGGGTCCGGCTTGCGCCATGCCGGCTTCCAATCCTTGTTTCCCTTGAGCGCGTTCGCGAGCAGCGAAAAGGCCGAGTACTCTGCCATTGATGTCATCCGGTTCGGGCGATGCGGCAGACTATAGAGCAGGCCGCACCGGCAAAGCCAATATTGCGCCATCGCCTTTCGACTGGCCGACGCATCGGTCAGGGGATCAATGGGGTCTGGGCTCAATGAGAGTCAGGATCAGTGAGGTCAATGATCGGATGAGTCCGCGATGCGACGGCTTGCCCCATGATAGGGCCGTCTTTATCAAGGACAGGCTTTCAAATTGCCTTCGCCGCCGATGAGTCGCCAACAAATCATGCTTTTCCGATTGCTTCGTCTCATTTTGATCCTCACGCTTGTCGTCTCGGCGCCGCTGTCGTTCGATGCGGTGGCACAGGGGCTTGGCCAGGCGCCTGCCGGACTGGTCGCCGACCAGCAGAAGATCATCCAGGCGCTGACGACCAAGACCGACAATTTCGAGAAGCAGATACAGCAGGACGGCGAGGAGGATAGCAGCCTTGTCGATATCCGCTTGCAACTCGAGGAGCTGTCGCGGCAATCGCTGAACAGCGCACTGGCCTTCCGTACGCGTCTTGGCGAGATCAACAGCCGTCTTGAGCAGCTTGGCGCGGCACCTGCCGCGGGTCAGCCGCCGGAGCCCGACATCGTCAGCGGCGAACGCGAGGCGCTGGTGTCGGAAAAGGCGGAGATCAATGCCGTCATTGCGCAAGCCCAATCGCTTTCGATCCGCATCAGCGGGCTGATCGACAAGATCGGCAACATGCGCAGCGAGCTGTTCCGCAATGTGCTCACCAAGCGCTATGTGCTGTCCGACGCGCTCAGCCCGCAGGTCTTTTCGGACGCCAGGGACGAATTCGGCAATTTCTACAAAGCGGTGTCGTCATGGCTAAGCTTCGCTTTCAAGTTCAAGTTCCAGGCCATTCTGGCGGCAACCTTCGTGGCGCTCGGGCTGGCGCTGGTGCTGCTGGTCGGTGGCCGGCGCCTGTTCGGGCGCGTGTTCGAAGCCGACCCTGCCAATGAGGATCCATCCTATCTCAGCCGCTTGTCGGTGGCCTTCTGGTCGACCTTGCTGCCGACGCTGGCGGTTGGCGTGTTCTTGGCCTCCACGGTGTTCTTTTTCAACTATTACAATGTGTTGCGTGGCGACATCGGCCTCTTCCTGAATGCGCTCGCGGCCGTCATCGGGGTGGTGTTCTGCGTCAACCGATTGACCAATGCGGCGCTCGAGCCGCGGCTGCCGAATTGGCGCCTTATCCCCGTCGAGACAGGTCCGGCGCGCTGGCTGGTGCGGCTGACGACCGCCATGGCCGTGGTCATCGGCGTCAATTATTTCCTGTCGGTCATCAACGACAAAATGGGCTCGCCGCTGTCGCTGACCATCGCCCGCAGTTTCGGCGCCACCATCATCGTCGGCGTCATCCTGATCCTGATGGCGATGCTGAGGCCGTTCAAGGCGCGTGACGGAAGCTGGCGGCCTTGGCCGGCATGGCTGCGCTATACGGCGCTTGCGCTCGGTCTTTTCACCATCGTCGCGGCGCTGCTCGGTTACATCGGCCTTGCTCTGTTCGTTTCGTTGCAGGTCGTCGTTACCGGCACCGTGCTGATCACCGCCTATATCGGCTTCCTGTCGGCGCAGGCGATCGGCGAGGAGGGTGCTTTCGCCAACACGACCGTCGGGCGCTGGCTGTCGGCCAAATCCAGCTACGAGGATACAGCCCTCGACCAGCTCGGCCTTGTCGTCAGCGTTGCCATCAATGTGATGATCGTGCTGGTGTTCCTGCCGTTGATCCTGCTGATGTGGGGTTTCCAGCCCGGCGATATCCAGGCCTGGGCCTACAAGCTCGCAACCGGGATCAACATCGGCTCGGTGACGATCTCGGTCACCGGCATCCTCTCCGGCATCGTCGTCTTCGTCATAGGCTATTTCCTGACACGCTGGTTCCAGGGCTGGCTCGACGGTTCCGTGATGGCGCGTGGCAAGGTCGATACCGGCGTGCGCAACTCGATCCGGCTGGCGGTCGGCTATGCCGGCGTCGCGCTCGCGGCACTGGTCGGCATCTCGGCGGCGGGCATCGACCTGTCCAGCCTGGCGCTGGTCGCCGGCGCTCTTTCCCTCGGTATCGGCTTTGGCCTGCAGAACGTGGTGTCTAATTTCGTTTCCGGCCTGATCCTGTTGGCCGAACGGCCGTTCAAGGTGGGCGACTGGATCGTTGCCGGCGATGTCAGCGGCACAGTCAAGAAGATCAGCGTGCGCGCCACCGAGATCGAAACCTTCCAGCGGCAATCGGTGATCCTGCCCAACTCGAACCTGATCAACAATGCCGTCGGCAACTGGACGCACCGCAACAAGCTCGGCCGCATCGACATCAAGGTCGGCGTCGCCTATGGCAGCGACGTCAAGCAGGTTCATGCCGTCCTGCTGGAGATCGCCCGCAGCCACCCGATGGTGCTGAAGAACCCCGAACCCTTCGTGCTGTTTTCCAATTTCGGCCCTGCCGCCCTGGAATTCGAGATCCGCGTGTTCCTGGCCGATGTGATGAACGGCAACATCGCGCAGAACGACATCCGTTTTGCCGTGCTTGAAAAATTCAGCAGCGAACACATCGAGATGCCCTCGACGCCACGCGCCGTGGTCGAGGCCCACAAGCCCAAGGCCTGGCCGACAGACGACGACAAGATCGAGGCCGACTTCGCCGAACAGGAGCAGGTGAAGGCCGAAGCCGAGGCGGAGAAGAAGCGACTGGTCAAGTCCCGCAAAACCAGGAAGCCAGATCCGGACTAGGCTGGGAATCGGTGGGTCTCAACCATCGAAAGCCGATTGCGGCATGAATGGGGCATTCAGTTGCGGTTCAGCTTCCATCTCATATAAGCTCCATGCAAAGGCGAAAATGCCTTGCGAAATGCAACAGAGGCGGTGGGAACACCGATATTGCACCATGTGGAAGTCTCTCGTCGCTGCCGTCGCCCTGGTCGCCGCTATCGGCTCGGTCCATGCCGCGAGCGCGGTCAACAAGGACGCCGAGACCCGAACGCTGGTCGTCACCGAGGGCGGCAGCAAGACCGACCTTGCGTTGGCCGGTGGCGAAACGGTTGAGTTCTGCCCGAATGGCTGCTTCGTCACCTTGCCCAATGGCGACCTCGAAGCCCTGACCGGTTCGGAAACCGTCGAGATTTCGGGCGGTGTCGCCCGCATCAAGTAATCCTGGCGTCACGATTGCGGAGGCCCGGAATTTGCCCGGCCTTTTATCGTTTCCGGTAGCGGTTGTTTAACAATGACGCCGGAAATACCCCCATGGCAGCCGTCTGCAACCGTGCGTTTTAACGTTCGCTACGTCATCGCCCGCTATACCAGCCTCAAGACGCCGAAAAGCGGCGCGCAACTCTACGCGGGCAGGGTAGGACATGGATGCGCGGTCGGACAGGAACGCAATACCGCTTGCGGTCGATCTCGACGGCACGCTGATCGCGACCGACCTGTTGTGGGAAGGGCTGTTCATCCTTCTCAAGAAGAACCCGCTCTATATCTTCCTCGTGCCTTTCTGGGCCGCCGGCGGACCGGCGCGGCTGAAGCAGGCAATCGCGCAGCGCATCGACATCGATCCGGCATCGCTGCCCTATCGCGAGGTGCTGCTTTGCCGCCTCCGGACCGAGCATGCCGAAGGCCGCAAGATCGTGCTGGCGACCGGCACGCCGCGCAAGTTCGCCGATGCCATCGCGGTCCATCTCGGCATTTTCGACCAGGTGCTGGCCACCGATGGTCTCGCCAATCTCACCTCGGGCAGGAAGCGCGCTTCGCTGATCGCAGCCTATGGTGATGGCGGTTTCGACTATGCCGGCAACAGCCGTCACGATCTCCAAGTCTTTGATGCAGCGCGCAACGCGATCGTCGTCGCGCCCGACCGCCATGCCGCGCGCTGGCAGGCGGCACATGGCGCCGAGACGATGCCGGCGCCGAAGCCGACTTTGCGGACCATCGTCAAGATGCTGCGTGTCCATCAGTGGCTGAAGAATTCGCTGATCGCAGTGCCGATGGTGCTCTCGCACGAATATTTCAACACCGACATGATCTGGCAATGCCTGCTGGCATTCGTCTCGTTCAGTGCGGTGGCATCGGCCATCTACATCCTCAACGATTTCTTTGACCTCGCGCTCGACCGCAAACACCTCACCAAGCGCAACAGGCCGTTCGCCAGCGGTGCGCTGTCGATCCCGTTCGGACTTGGCGCGATTGCGATGCTTTTGGCGATCGGCTTCGGCACCGGGCTGTTCTTGTCGCACGAATTTCTGGCTGTGCTTGGCGGCTACATGGTCGTCACCACGGCCTATTCGCTGTCGTTCAAGCGCATGCTGCTGGTCGATGTGCTGACGCTCGCCGGCCTCTACACGATCCGCGTCCTGGCCGGTGCGGCGGCGACCGGCGTCGACGTCTCGTTCTGGCTGCTGGCCTTCTCTATCTTCTTCTTCCTGTCGCTGGCGCTGGTGAAGCGCTTCGTCGAATTGCGCACCACCGCCATTCCGCCTGGCGAGCGCATTGCCGGCCGCGGCTATCGCACCGAAGACCAGGAGATCGTCGCCCAGGCCGGCATGGCCTCGGCCTTCTCCTCGGCGCTGGTGCTGGCGCTCTACATGGACAGTGTCGCGGTGCGGGAGCTCTATCCGCATCCATGGCTGATCTGGCCGCTGGCGCCGATCGTGCTTTATCTCACCATGCGCGTCTGGATCCTGGCGCGCCGCAACGAGATGCATGACGATCCGGTCGTGTTCATCATCCGCGACTGGCGCAGCCAGATCGTGGTGCTGATCGGTGCGGTGATGCTGGTCATCGGGGGCTGGTAGGCATGGCCGCCGGACGTTTCCCAAGCTTTGGCCTTGCCACACCGCCGGCGCCGCGCGCCATCGGGGCCGATGAGGCGATCGCGCTGCTGAAGGGCGGTCGGGCCAAGCCGGCGTCGCTGCTTGCCTATGGCAATGGCCGCTCCTACGGCGATTCCTGCCAGAACGAGGCCGGAGCGGTCGTCGATATGCGATCGCTGAACCGCATCCACGCCTTCAACGCCGAAACCGGTGTTCTCGAGGCGGATGCCGGCGTGCTGTTGTCCGACATCATCGCCCACGCCGCCCCTTACGGCTTCTTTCCGGCGGTTGTGCCAGGCACGCAATTCGTCACGCTCGGCGGCGCCATCGCCAATGACGTGCATGGCAAGAACCATCACCGGCGCGGCACCTTCGGCTGCCATGTCGAGAGCTTCACGCTGCTCAGGTCCGACGGAAGGACCTATCGCTGCTCGGCAGCAGACAATGCGCGCCTGTTTGCGGCGACGATCGGCGGCATGGGGCTGACCGGTCTCATCCTGTCTGCCTCGATCCGGTTGATGCGGGTTCATTCGCTCGACATCGTCGAAAAGGCGACGCCGTTTCGCGATCTCGACGAGTTCTTCGGTTTGGCCGAGGCGGCCGATCAGGCCAATGAATATGCGGTCGCCTGGATCGACCAACTTGCCGGCGGCCGCAATAGCGGTCGCGGGTTGCTGTTTACAGGCAATCATGCCGAGCACGGCTCGCATGCCGCCTCGCGCGCCGGTGGCAATCTCTCGGTGCCGGTCCAGCCGCCGTTCAATGTGCTCAACCGGCCGTTCCTGACCGCCTTCAACGCCGCCTACAGGTGGAAGAAGGGGCGGTCGACGGCGCCGCGCCAGGTTGGCTACCAGGGCTTCTTCTTCCCGCTCGACGGCGTGCGCGACTGGAACCGGCTTTATGGGCCGAAAGGGCTTTTCCAACACCAGAGCGTGGTGCCGGAAGCGGCGGCGCGCGAGGCCGTGCCGGCATTGCTTGCGGCTGCAAGGCAAGCCGGGCAGGGCTCGTTCCTCACCGTATTGAAACGCTTCGGCTCCATCCGCTCGCCGGCGCTGCTGTCGTTCCCGCGTCCCGGCTACACGCTGACGCTGGATTTCCCCAACAGGGGGGCTGCGACGCTGGCGCTGCTGCGGGAGTTCGACCGCATCACGGTCGAGGCCGGCGGCGCAGTCAATCCGTACAAGGACGCCCGCATGGGGGCCGAAATCTTCGCTTCGTCCTTTCCCGAATGGCAGCGGCTGGAAGCGCTCCGCGACCCCGCCTTCATGTCTGATTTCTGGGCGCGGACGGCAAGGAAGCTGGACACGCGGCGAGGTGCGGCCGAGGCGGCGGAATAGAAAATCGAGTAATTCTTGGTTACCGAATCGTTAAATCCACGATTCACTCAAAACATTCTTGTGGCTTCACGAAATGTTTGCGGGTTTGTAATAGGAAGCGTGAAGGGGTGGCTTGGAACACATGAAATACATCGTCTTCATTCTCTTTACGGTCATGACCAATGCCGCCGCGCAGCTGATGCTGAAGCAAGGCATGATGTCGCTCGGGCCGATCTCGTTCGAGGGCGTCAATCCGCTCGTCAAGCTGCTGCAGATCGTCTTCAGCCCGTGGGTGTTCCTGGGCCTCTGCACCTTCGTCATCTCGATGGCCTCGCATCTCTATGTGCTGTCGAAGGTCGAGCTCTCCTTTGCTTATCCGTTCCTCAGCCTCGCATACGTTGCCGTCGCCATCTTTGCTTATTTCGTCTTCCGCGAGGACCTCAATGGCTGGCGCATCGCCGGTATCGCCTTCATCTGCGTCGGCACGGTGCTGATCGCGCAAAGTGGCCGAGATTTGGGTGGTCGAGAGCATGAGGACCAGACCGCTTCCATCACGCCCGACAAGATCCAAGCAAACGAGATCATTCGATGAGACATGTGATTTTCGGCGGTGACGGTTTCGTCGGCCGCCATCTTGCCCCGAAGCTTATGGCCGATGGTGAAGAGGTTGTCGTCGCCGACATCGTCAAGAGCGACCTGTCGCATTACCGCACCGTCCGCTTTGTCCAATGCGACGTCACCGATCCGGCGTCGGTCGCTGCGGTCGGGCTCACGGCCGACGACATGGTCTACAATCTGTCGGCAAAGATGCTGTCGCCGATCCAGGTGCGCGCCAAGCGGCACGATTTCTTTTTCCCGGTGAATTTTCATGGCACCGAGCACATCATGCAGGCCATGGACAGAGCCGGTGCGTCAAAACTCGTCCACTACACGACCGACATGATCTACGGCCACACGGTCACGCAGCCGATGACCGAGGAGCACCCGGTGGCGCCGCTGGGCGAATATGGCTGGTCGAAGCAGAAGACAGAGGAGTTGGCGGCCGAATGGCGCAAGCGAGGCATGTCGATCTCGCTGTTTCGCCCGCGCCTGATCATCGGCCCAGGCCGGCTCGGCATCCTGGAAAAGCTGTTCAAGCTGATCGACTGGAACTTTCCGGTGCCGATGATCGGTTCGGGCAGGAACCCCTATCAGTTCATCTCGGTGTTCGACTGCGCCGAGGCCGCGCGCGCGGCCTGGAAGGCCGGTGTGCCTGATGAGGCCTATAATCTGGGTTCGCTCAACCCGCCGCCGGTCAAGAAATTGCTCGGCGATTTGATCCGGCATGCCGGCTCGAAATCGATCCTGATCCCGACACCGGGCTGGGCGGTCAAGCGCACGCTCGACCTGCTCGACCTCTTGAACATGCCGATCATGGACCCGGAACAGTATCTGATCGCCGACGAGGACTGCGTGCTCGACGTGTCCAAGGCCGGGCGCCAGCTCGGCTGGGTGCCGCAATATCGCGACGAGGACATGCTGATCGCCGCCTATAGCGAGTACCGCGCAAAGAAAGCCGGCCACGCAGTCGCCACCAAACATGTGCCCGCCGAATAGCGGCTCGCAAAACAGCTTTCGTTGCGCCCGATCCTGGTCGTGCGTGCAGACAGGAGATTGAAATGACCGTCATGGCCAAGCCCGAACAGACCAATTTGCGCACCATGGTCAGCGCGCCGTCGCTGTCGCCAGCGACCATCGCCAAGCCCGATTTGATCAGCGTCGAGCAGGCCAAGGCGATGGACGTCGCCCGCATGACCGACCTGTTCAAGGCGCATCTCAACCCCGGCCAGCTGCACTTCATGAAGCTGCTCGGCTTCCACAAGATCAAGATCGAGCGTGCCGAAGGCATGTTCTACATCGACCAGAACGGCCGCAAGATCCTCGACTTCTTCGGTGGTTTCGGATCGCTGGCCTTCGGCCACAATCATCCGCGCATCCTGGAAGCACGCAAGAAATTCCAGGAGGAGAAGCGCCAGGAAATCGCCATCGCCTTCATGTCGCAATATGCGGCGGCACTTGCGCACAACATCGCCAAATGCTCGCCCGGCGATCTCGACATGGTGTTTCTGGGTTCGTCCGGCTCGGAGGCGATGGAAGCGGCGGTTAAGCTCGCCGAGCGCGCCGCCGGTCCGAAGCGACCGAAGATCGTCTATGCCGAGAATTCCTTCCACGGCAAGACCAAGGGCGTGCTGGGCATCACCGACGGCCAGCTCTACCGCGCCGACTTCAAGGTGGCCGAAAACACGGTTCGCATCCCGTTTGCCGACATCGAGGCGGTCGAGCGCCTGTTCCGTTCCGACCCGGAGGTCGGCGTCATCGTGCTGGAAACCATCCAGGGCGGCGGCGGCATCATCCAGGCGCCTGCTGAATATTGGCAGAAGCTAAGGGCGCTGTGCGACCAGTATGGCGTGTTGTGGGTCGCCGACGAAGTGCAGTGCGGCTATGGCCGGTCAGGCCGCTTCTATGCCTTCGAGCATTACGGCGTCATTCCCGATGTGACGGCGCTGGCCAAATCGCTTGGCGCCGGCAAGGCGGCGGTCGGCGCGATGATCGCGCGGCGCGAGGTCTACATGAAGGCCTATGGCACGCCGAAAACGGCGATGATCCATGCCATGGCGACCTTCGGCGGCATGGGCGAGGCCTGCGTCACCTCGATCGAGGGGCTCAATGTACTCTATGATGAAGGGCTGATCGACAATGCCGCCATCACCGGCGACTATTTGCTGCAGCGCCTGCAGACGCTCAGGGAAAAGTACCCGAAGATCATCAAGGAGGTGCGCGGCAGGGGTTTTATGATCGGCCTGGAGTTCCACGACTTCTCGCAGACCTTGCCGATGGTGTTGCGGCCGATCGTCAGCGTGCTCGACGACAAGCTGAAGGGTTCGCTGTCGGGCTTCATCGGGGCGCTGCTGTTGCGCGACTACGATGTGCTGGTCGCCTTCACCGAATACAACCGCAACGTCATCCGGCTCGAGCCGCCGCTGATCTGCCAGCGCGAGCATGTCGACCGCTTCGTCGACGCCTTCGACAGCCTGCTGTCGCGCGGCATCGTGTCGATCGTCAAGGATTTCGTCAAAAGCCAGGTTCGTTAAGCGAGTTCGCTGGGTACAACGATGCTGACCAAGTCGCCCGATCCACAAAACCCGCTCGACCGCCTCATCGGAGCCGGTCTGGCGTGGGGCGAGGGGACTTATGCGCGGCTGGCAGCACCGATCGGCGCGGCGGCCTTCGCGCTCTACATTCTTTTTACAGCGTTCACCGCCTGGGTGATGCCCGACGCCAACTGGGACATGCTGCCCTATCTCGCTATATCGGAGGAAGGCACCTATCCCGATGCGCAGGCGCTGCATGACTATGCCTACAACACTGTCAAATCGGGCGTGTCCGCAGGCGACTATAAGGCGCTGACCGACGATGGAGGCGGCTTCCGCAGTCACATGACGGAGAATGCCGCCGACTTCCATTCACTGCTCGGCATGTACCGGATCAAGTTCCTCTATGCCGAGATCCTGTCGACACTGAGCGCGGTGATGTCGCCGGTCGAGGCAATGCGACTGGTCTCAGTGTTCTCCGTGCTGCTGTTTGGCGCGATCGCGTTGATGTGGCTACGCTCCACAGGGGCATTGGCGTTGGCGCCTATCGTCGGCGCGGTGCTGATCATGGCCGATTTCGGCGATGCGGCACGCGCTTCGACACCGGATCTGCTCACTTCAGCGCTGCTGCTCGGCGGGCTCTATGCCTATGTCCGCGGCCTCGAGGTGGCAACGGCGATCCTGCTCTTCCTCGCCTTCATGGTACGGCCGGACAACATTGTTTTCCTGGCGATTTTCGCTGTGCTGCTGGTCGCGTACCGGCAGAGGGCATGGGGTGCGCTGGCCGGTTTTGCCGCTTCCTTCGTGGCCTACTTCGCCATCTCTCACTGGGCGCATCATCCCGGCTGGGCGCCGCATCTGTGGTTCTCCAGCATCGAGCAGCACTTCAATATGGACGGATTCGAGCCGCCATTCTCGGTCACCACCTATCTCAGGGCGTTTGCCACCTCGCTGCTGCGCGCCGTCAGCCTGAACAGTTGGGTCGGCGTGTCGGTGCTGGCACTGGCCGGCTGGTTTGCTGCCGCCCGCGCCGGCTTCCGCCTCGATCGCCGCGCCGGCATCCTGTTTGCGGCGCTGGTGCTCGGTGCGCTGGCGAAGTTCACCGTCTTCCCGATCCACGACACGCGCATCTATTTCCCCCATCTGATTCCGCCATTCCTGCTGCTGGCGACGCCGTTCATGGCGCTGTGGGCAGCCGTGGCTCGCGGCCAGAATCGCGCTGCCATGCAAATCATTCCCGGAGACAAGTCATGAGTTCGCTATCCAGCCTGGCGCGCGTTGCCCTGTCGCTTGCTCTTCCCAAGGGCGTTCTCGATCGCGGCCCGTCGCTGCGCGGCACCAAGTTCCTGGCCAGGGCGGCGCTGAAGGCGCGTTTTGGTGGTGCAGGGCGACCGTTCCAGATGGTCAATGTCGGCGCCTGCGACGGCGCACTGTTCGACGATGTGACGCCTTGGCTGCACAGGATTCCCGGTGCACGGGCCATGCTGGTCGAGCCGATCCCGTACAACCAGAAGAGACTGCGCGCCAATTATCCAGACACGGACCGCTTCATCATCGAGCCGGTGGCGGTGACGAAGACAAAGGGCACGATAACCGTCCACACCTTCGATGCCGCCGCCCTCGAGGCCGGCACGTTGCCCATCGAATTTATCGGCTGCTCGTCGGTCACCGACACCAATCTGATGTCGGGCAAGAATGCCTGGGGCGAGGCCGACGCCAATTTCAACAAGTTCGCGCCGCATCTCAGGGACATCGAGGTGCCATCCGAGACCTTGCAGACGCTGCTCGATCGCAACGGCATCAGCCATATCGACGCTTTCCTCGTCGATTGCGAGGGCGCCGACTGGATCGTCTTCGAACAGCTGGACCTCAAGCGCTACCGCCCCGGCATGATCAAGGTCGAGGTCGGCGCGCTGCCCGCCCCGGAGATCGGCCAGGTCGTGGTCAAGCTGAAGACATCAGGTTATCAGGTCGGCTTTCAGGCCGAGGACATCTGGGCCTTCGCCTGAGTTAGCCCACCGAAAAGCGAACCGCCCCAGGCGCCGGTGTGAAGCATTCTGCCGTCTGGTCGCTCGGCTTTTTGCCAATGTCGCAAACAGGCTTCAATCGGCCTGCCGCTCCGCCCTATAGTCCGCCCGCTTTATCACTTTGGAGTCGCGGGCAATGGCAGAGTTTCCGAAAAAGGCGAAGGTCGTCATCGTCGGCCTGGGCGGTATTGTCGGCGCATCGATCGCCCATCATCTGATCGAACGCGGCTGGGACGATATTGTCGGCATCGACAAATCAGGCATCCCGACCGATATCGGCTCGACCGCGCACGCCTCCGACTTCTGCTACACCACCAGCCACGATTTCCTGTCGTGCTGGACGACGCTCTACTCCATCGATTTCTACGAGAAGATGGGTCATTACGCGCGTATCGGCGGCCTTGAGGTTGCGCGTGTCGGCGACGACAGCCGCATGGAAGAGATCAAGCGCAAGATCGCCTCCGCCAAGGCGTTTGGCACGCGCGCCCGTCTGATCGAACCGGCCGAGATCAAGGAAAAATTTCCGCTGATCGAAGAAGCGATGGTGCAGGGCGGCCTGTGGGATCCCGATGCCGGTCTGGTCATCCCGCGCTCGCAGACGGTCGCCGGCAAGCTGGTCGACCAGGCGGAAGCCTCGGGCAAGCTCAAATCCTTCGCCAACACGCCGGCTCGGTCGCTTGTCGTCAAGGACGGCCGCATTTCAGGCGTGGTGACCGATCGCGGCACCATCGAGGCCGACTATGTCATCGTCTGCGCCGGCATATGGGGCCGGCTGATCGCGGAAATGGTCGGCGAGGATCTGCCTGTCATGCCGATCGACCATCCGCTGACCTTTTTCGGCCCCTACAACGAGTTTGCCGGCACCGGCAAGGAGATCGGCTGGCCGCTGCTGCGCGACCAGGGCAACTCGGCCTATATGCGTGACACCGGCGATCCAAAGACCGCCGAGGGCGGGCAGATCGAGTGGGGTTACTACGAAGAGACCAATCCGCGCCTTTGCCATCCGCGCGACCTGCTGGAGAAGGACCAGGCGCGGCTTTCGCCCTCACAGCGCGACCTCGACATGGAGCAGATCCTGGCACCGCTCGAACGCGCCATGGAACTGACGCCGATCCTCGGCGAACTCGGCTACAATGAGAGCCATTCCTTCAACGGTCTCTTGCAGGTGACCGCGGATGGCGGCCCGTCCATGGGCGAAAGCCAGAAGGTGCGGGGCCTTTGGTATGCCGTCGCCATCTGGGTCAAGGATGGTCCCGGCATGGGCAAGCTGATCGCCGACTGGATGACCGACGGCCGCACCGCGATCGATCACCATGCCATCGACTATGCACGGTTCTATCCGCACCAGACCAAGGAGCAATTCATCTGGGATCGCTGCACCGAGACGGCGATGAAGGTCTACAATCCGGCGGTGCATCCGCGCGAGCCGTTCTCGAAAGCCCGCAACATCAGGCGCTCGCCGTTCTGGGAACGCGAGAAGGAACTCGGCGGCTATTTCATGGAGCTTGGCGGCTGGGAGCGCGCCCACGGCTACGCCGCCAACGAGCATCTCTTGGAAAAATACGGCAACCGGGTGCCGGTGCGTGAGAACGAATGGGACAACCGCCATTTCTGGCGCGTCTCCAATGCCGAACATCTCGCCATGAGCGAGGATTGCGGCATCGTCAACCTGTCGCATTTCGCTATGTACGACATCGAGGGTCCCGACCATGTCGCGCTGCTGGAATGGCTGTGCGCGGCCAAGATCGGCGGCGACAACAACATCGGTAAGGGCATCTACACTCACTTCCTCGACGAGGAAGGCATGGTGCGCGCCGACTTCACCGTCATCCGCATGGCCGACCGCTGTCGTTTGATCGATGGCGCCGACGCCGGTCCGCGCGACTTCCAGTACATGCGCCGCACGGCACAGGACAAAGGTTTCGACGTCACCATCACCGACGTGACCGAGAAATATGTCACCATCGGCATCTGGGGGCCGAACGCCCGGGCGACGTTGCAGAAGGTGGTCGAGAATCCGGACGGGCTCTCTGTTGAGAACTTCCCATTCGCGGCGATCAAGCCGGTCCGGATCGGCGGCAAGGATGTCAGCGCTTTCCGCATCTCCTATGTCGGCGAGCAGGGCTGGGAACTGCATATGCGCTACGAGGACGGTCTCGCTGTCTGGAACGCGCTGCGCTCGACCGGCGTGATGCCCTTCGGCGTTGAGACCTATGCCAACACCCGCCGTATGGAAAAGAGCCTGCGCCTGCAGAACGCCGACCTTTTGACCGAGTACAACCTGCTCGAAGCCGATCTTGCGCGTCCGAAGGTCAAGGAGAACGACTTTTGCGGCAAGGCCAAACATGTCGAATACCGCGCCCGCGAGCACCAACCGGCCATGCTGTGCACGCTGGTGATGACCAGTAATGTCGATTCCAAAGGCGTTGCCCGCTATCCTGTCGGCACGATGCCGGTGATGGACCCGAAGACCGGCGAGACGCTGGTCGACGAACTCGGCCGCCGGTCGTTCACCACGTCGATGGCCTATGGCCCGACCATCGGCAAGAACATCGGCCTCGCCTATCTGCCATGGGCCTACGCCCAGGAAGGCCGCAAGCTCACCATCGAGTATTTCGGCGAGACATATCCGGTCGAAGTCGCCGCTGTCGGCTACAAGCCGCTTTATGATCCGGAGAATTTGAAGCCGCGCAGTTGAAGCAGCAGAATTTGAGAACGCAAAGCCCGGCCTTGGTCGGGCTTTTCCCTTTTTAAACGGGCTGCTTTCGCTTACCCTTGCGGAATGTCTGCTTTTGCCTGTGCTAGACATTTGCTTTCGGGCTGTGCCGCGTTCGCGCTGACGTTTTGGTTGGCGCCGGCGTCCCTTGCTGACGAGCCCGTCGATGTCGAGCTGGTGCTGGCCGTCGATGTCTCGCTGTCGATGTCACCGGACGAGCTCGAGATCCAGCGTCATGGCTACGCAGCCGCGCTGACGCACGACAATGTGCTGCAGGCCATTGCCGACGGCGCCCATGGCAAGATCGCCGTCACCTATGTCGAATGGGCCGGTACCACCTGGCAGCGCGTCATCGTGCCGTGGACGGTGATCGCCAGCCGCACCGACGCCGAGCGCGTGGTTGCGCAGTTGTCGGCGCAGCCGCCCAACAGCGCGCGGCGCACCTCGATCTCCGGAGCGCTGGAGTTCGGCAACGACCTGTTCGCCGAAAGCGGCTACCGAGGCACGAAGCGGGTCATCGACATTTCGGGCGACGGCCCCAACAATCAGGGCGCGCCGGTCAACCTGACCCGCGACGAGCTGATCAAGCAAGGCATCGTCATCAACGGCCTGCCGCTGATGACGCGAGGCGGCTTCACCGGCGCCTACGACGTCAGCAATCTCGATCGCTACTACAGCGACTGCGTCATTGGTGGTCCCGGAGCCTTCATGATCCCGGTCAATGACTGGACGCAGTTTCCCGAAGCCATTCGCCGCAAGCTGGTGTTGGAACTCGCCGGCCCGGCCTCGCCGCAATGGGCGGCGGAAGAAGCCGCGCATCCGCGGGTGATATTGGCACAGGAGAGATCCACCACCGACTGTCTGGTCGGCGAGAAAATGTGGCGAAACCGCAGCTGGATGTTCGACAGCCGCTAAAGCTCTTCCCCATTGAGCGTGATCTTTGCCGAACCGGCTCCCGCTCTTGCCCCGCTGCCTACCTGTTCGGGCTTATCCAGGCTTGCCTCCGCGACCGAAGCAGTGGCAAACTGGGCAGGCCGCGTGACCCAGCCAGGAGCGCTGCCGAACCGAGGAAAAACCGATGAGACGTCTTGCCATCCTGACCGCAGTCGCGTCCGTGCTGTATGCCGACGTCGCCAGCGCCCAATACAACCAGGCTGCCTGTATCATGTTCGAGAACGGGAATTTTCGCGGGCGGTCCATCGGCATGGGTGCCGAGGATTCCGTAAATTTTCGTGGCGGCCAGTTCTGGAATGACCGTGTGTCGTCGGTGATCGTTCGCCGCGGCTGCACGCTCGTGGCCTATGAGGATTCTAGGATGGGCGGCCGCTCGATCGAGATCACGCGCAGGATCCGCAATTTGGGCGGCAGTGACTGGAACGACCGTATCTCCTCGGCGGAATGCACCTGCGACGATTACTGAGGTTGGTTCCAGGCAGCGGGGCGCCGCTGCCTGACGATATCATGACATTAGCCTGTTTGTCCGTGGGCGTATCGGATCAGGCCGCCAGCAGCTGCTTGCGGTCTACGCGCTCCTGCTGCGGCGAGCGGGCGTAGAGTTCTCGGTAGCATTTGGAGAAATGCGATGCCGAGACGAAGCCGCAGGCGACCGCCACCTCGACTACCGGCATCGACGACTGGATCAAGAGATGCCTGGCGCGGTCGAGCCGGATTTCCAGATAGTAGCGGGCAGGGGAGCGGCCCATCTCGGTGCGGAACAGCCGCTCGATCTGGCGGCGCGACAGATCGACATGGTCGGCGATCTCGATCAGTGACAGCGGCTCCGACAGATTGCCCTCCATCAGTTCGATGATGGTCAGCACCTTCGAGTTCTGGACGCCGAGGCGGGCGCGTAGTGGCAGGCGCTGGCGGTCGGTGGGGCTGCGTACGCGGTCGGTCAGCACTTGCTCGCAGACGCGGTTGACGAGGTTCTCGTCAAAGTCGTCGCCGATCAGCTTCAGCATCATGTCGAGCGCGGCAGTGCCGCCGGCGCAGGTGTAGATATTCTGGTCGATCTCGAAGAGGTCGGCAAAGACATTGGCCTTCGGAAACGCCTCGGAAAAGCCCGGCAGGTTCTCCCAGTGGATGGCGCAGCGCTTGTTGGACAACAGGCCGGCGGCGGCGAGGATATGCGCGCCGGTGCACAGGCCGCCGACGGCGACGCCGCGATTGTATTCCTCGCGCAGCCAGGCGAAGGCGGACTTGTTCTGATAACGCTCGACATTGATGCCGCTGCAGACGATGGCCATGTTCGGCCGGTCGGGGCCGGCCATCTTCTTGCGCTCATCCTCGAGCGAGGTGTTGACCGCGCATTCGACCCCGTTCGAGGCGCGCACCGGCTTGCCGTCGATGCTGGCGAGGCGCCAGCGATAGGCCTCGTAGCCGAGCATGCGATTGGCCGAGCGCAGCGGGTCGAGCGCGGTCGCAAAAGCGATCATGGTGAAATCGGGAATAAGGAAGAATACAAACGATCGCTTGATCGGATGCTTTACCGCGTTCAAGGGAACCTCACACAGCCATGGCGCGAACAGGATGTCGCGAATAGCATAGCGACATCAGGAAAAACCATGTCTGTCAATCGGCTACGCCGCTACGACAAGATTAAATTTGCGACATGGGTCGCAAATGGGCAATCGGCGTGCAGCGAGCCCTGGAAGTGGCACGAACTGTTCAAGGGACGGGCAACGTACGGCCTGCGCACAGAACAAAACGCCGCTCTGGCTGGAGCCAGGCGGTGTTGCAATTTTAAAGCAGCGGCAGGGATGCGCTGCCTCTAGAAATCTTCAGGCGATGAAGCCGAGGCGCGCCGCATTCATGGCGCCGGTCTGGCCGGGCATGGTGTTGGCAAGACGCTGACGCTCGAGAGCGGTGGTCAGGTTCATTTCGCGGCGGGCAAAGAGGCGTGCAAAAAGCTTCATAATCATCTCCATTTGTTGCTTAGACGGGTCGCCTTCGCTTGATGGAGTGGGGCAGCTCGTTTGCTGGCGCTGATATAGGCTTGTGTAAGCAGAAACTAAATCGCAAAAGCGAAGCGCTTGATATGAAATGCGACATCGATTGCGACAGATTTGAGCAAGGTGCCCAAAATTTACGATTATTTACAAGGCATTAATTGGAAACAGGAGCTGCTATGCGGCTTTCTCATATGCGTCATGCGCCGGCGACATGGCTCCAAAGCTCTGTTGAATACAAATAAAACAGAGAAGGCCTGCCGGGCGGGCTGCGCGGCAGGCCTTCAGCACATGGTACACACGATCTACTTTGCTCCAGCCCAGGATCCGATGCCATTGCGAGTACCGGTCTTGGTGTCGGAAGCTTCAGGCCAGCCGATATCCTTCTGCAGTTCGATCGGCAGGGAGCGGATAGCGCGCTCGGTCTGGTAGCGGGCGCGTGCCGCGCTGAATTCGGTCGCGATGCGACCAAGGGACGACAGGATAGACATCTCTTTCTCCTTTGGGTTGGCTAGTGCCAGACAGCGAGTTGGCTACTGCGGGTTTGTTTCAACTTCATTTCGTGTCGAATGCAGGTCTGTGTCGAGGTCGTTTCATGGCTGCTCGTGGCAGCTACTGCTTCGATGGAGTTGACTATCCTCCCAATCTGATGTTCAATCAAACGAAATGGAATGATGTTTTGTATCAGAAAAATTGAAGGTCGGTTGCCATGAACGCCCCGCTCAATCATCCGCTGCCACTGCTCGATCTCGATGTTTTGCGCACGTTCGTGGCGATTGCCGAGACCGGCAGCTTCACCACCGCCGCCAATGCCGTGTTCCGCACGCCGTCGGCCGTTTCCATGCAGATCAAGAAGCTCGAGGACATTCTCGGCCGCTCCGTGTTCGCGCGCGACGCTCGCTCGGTGTCGCTGACCACGGACGGCGAGATGCTGCTCGGCTATGCCCGCCGGCTGCTGTCCATTAATCGCGAGGTGGTGTCGAAGTTCATCATTCCCGACATTGTCGGTGTGGTGCGGCTTGGCTCGCCGGACGATTACGGTGAGCGCGTGCTGCCGCATGTGCTGAAGCGTTTCGCGCAGTCGCATCCGTCGATCGCCGTCGACGTCACCATAGACCAGAGCAGCAATCTGCGCCGGCGCATGGACGACCGGGCGCTCGACATCACGCTGTTGACCAATTCCTACAAGACCAGCGCGCTCGGCGCCGAGGTGCTGCTGACCGAGCCGATCGTCTGGGCCGGCGCCAAGGGCGGCTGTGCGCATCTGCGCGAGCCCTTGCCGGTATCGCTGTGGGAAGAGGGCTGCGCCTGGCGTGCCGGGGCGCTCGACGCGCTTGGCCGCGAGGGCCGCAACTACCGCATCGCCTATATGAGCGCGCACACGGCCGGCCAGCGCGCCGCGATCATGTCCGATCTCGCCGTGGCGCCATTGCCGAAGTCGTTCCTCGGCAACGACATGGTCGAACTCTGCCCGAAGGACGGCATGCCCGACATCGGGACCTACAATCTGGCAATGGTGGTGGCGCCGGATGCCAGTGCCCCGGTCAAGGCCGTTGCCGACCACATCCGCGCGACTTTCGAAGTCTTCCGGGAAACCGGCAAGTTCTGACCGGCTGGCAAGGACGATAGTATAGAGCTACTCCGCCGCTTCGGCGGGGCGCTGTTCATGCCTTACTCTCGTATCGTGCACGATCCGGCTCTCCCCGAGAAAGGCGACGATGCGCTCGCGGGCGCGCCGGGCTTCCGGCATGTCGATCAGCGGCCAGACGTGGAACATGCCTTCCTCATAGACAAGATCGATTTCAACGCCGGCTGCGCGGGCTTTTTCGGCGAAGATCAGATTGTCGGGAGTCAAAAGATCGCGCGAGCCGGTCAAAAGCAGCGTTCTTGGCAGCACGGACAAATCTCCATAGACCGGGCTGATGTGCCAATCGCTGGGATCGATGCCGGCACTGTACAGGCGAATTGCCTCTCGTCCGCCAGCTATGCCCAGCCAAGGGTCGTTGCGTTCCGCCTCGAACACTGCGGGATTGGTGAGCGACACGTCGAGACCCGGCGAAATGAGCACATGCCGCGACGGCAGGGGCAGTCCTTCTTCGGCGGCCATCATGGTCAGCACCACAGCCATATTGCCGCCGGCGGAATCGCCCATGAAGACGATGTCTTCGGCTTCCGTCTCGGCGAGCATCTGCCGGTAGACATCGCCAACCATTCCGAACATGGCATGGAAATCGTGTTCGGGAGCGATTGGATAGATCGGCACCGTGATCCCGTAGCCCAGCCGATCCGCCATCTCGGCGATTAGGTGCCAATGATAGGGTGTGATTTCAAAGACATATGCACCACCGTGCAAGTAGAGAATCCGCTTCTGCTCGCCGGTCCTGGGTGCGATTTCGTAGACGGGGAAGCCATCGACCGTATGCATCTCGATGTCGAGACGCTGGTGCAGCGAGGCGGGCGGCCGGTGGTTCTCGGTCTTGCGCGCGGCCGCGATCCAGCGCTGCAGATTTTCCGGACTGGCAAATGCCTGCTTGCGGCTGTGCCGCAGGACAAAAGACACGACATGGCTTTTCAAACTTGGCATGCGGACACGCGAACTTCGGCCAAAGCCGACTAAGAGAACCCCCACTATCTTCGAAGATCGTGCCGTGGCCGAAAATGTCAAGATTCGCGCCGTATCTACACGCTGGTGTGATCCGCGCCGCGATGCTCAGCGGCGCGGCAAAAGTGCGGCACGCAGCCGGTTGCTGGTGGTCGCCGGGGACATGCGTGATCCCCGGCGCATGCCGAGCAATTTGCATTTGTCGGCGAAGGTCATCAGCGCGCGGCGCTCCAGATGGTGTTGATGAGTGCTGCCTTTTCGCTGGATCGCGGCGACACCGGCCAGCCGATGTCCTTCTGAATCTCAGGCGGCAGGCTGTTCAACAAGCGCCGCGCCTTGCTGCGGTCGTGAGCATTCTTGATGGCCGTGCCATAGCGGCCGAGGCTTTCGAGCATTGACATCGTTGTCTCCTCTGGAGCGTTGCGACGGCTGAAAGATATCTCCAGCCTGCCATTCGATGCCGGTTGAATGCGCCTGCCATGTATCTGGCGAATTTCACGAAAACAGCGTTTTGGTTTCCGGATCAAGCGATCCGGAAACATTTGCATGCAAATGAGTTTGGAAAGGCGGTGGCCTGGGCGCGGCCGCTTATTCCCGTCCACGCCTGGCGGCGTGGCCTTCGCGCGAACGCCGTCGGGGAGCGGCGTCGCCGGCAACGCCGTCCTCGCTGACCGTCTTGCGCGGCGGCAGTTTCACCGCTGCCGACAGTTTTGGGAACGGATCGACCTTGTTGGGCAGCGCCATGGCGTAGACGAAATGCTCCTGGAATTTCGGTTCCAGCGCCGTCTCGATCTTCTCGATCTTGCTGACCGTGTCCTCGATCTCGCGGCGGTAGCCGCGATTGAGCAGCGCCATGCGGGCGCCGGCACCTGCGGCGTTGCCGACGGCCGAGACCTTGTCGAGGTCGCAATCCGGGATCAGCCCGAGCACCATGGCGTATTTCGGATCGATGAAGGAGCCGAAGGCGCCGGCGAAATGGATGCGGTCGACATGCTCGGTGTTCTGCTTTTCCATCAACAGCTTGGTCCCGGCATAAAGCGCTGCCTTGGCAAGCTGAATGGCGCGCACATCGGTCTGGGTGATGGTGATCTTCGGCCCATCTTCCGTCAATGCGGCGGAGCCTTCCTTCAGCACATAGGAGAAGGTGCGGCCGTTGGCGGTGACGCGCGGCGAACGGGCCGAAAGCCCGCCGTCGATGACGCCGTCCTCGGAAATGATGCCGGCGAGATACATCTCGGCCACCACCTCGATGATGCCGGAACCGCAGATGCCGGTGACGCCGGTTGCCTGGACGCTCTCCAGGAAGCCCGGTTCGTCGGACCACAGTTCCGAGCCGATGACGCGGTATTTCGGCTCCAGCGTGTCTGGGTCGATGCGCACGCGCTCGATGGCGCCGGGTGCTGCCCGCTGGCCGCCGGAGATTTCGGCACCCTCGAAGGCAGGGCCGGTGGGCGAGGAAGCCGCAACCACCCGCTGGCGATTGCCGAGTACGATCTCGGCATTGGTGCCGACATCGACGATCAGCATCATCTCGTCCTGGCGATGCGGGCCTTCCGACAGCGTCACCGCCGCCGCGTCCGCTCCGACATGGCCGGCGATGCAAGGCAGCATGTAGAGCCTGGCGCCCTGGTTGAGCTTCAAGCCGATGTCGGATGCCTTGATATGCACGGCGCCCGAAACGGCCAGCGCAAAGGGCGCGCCGCCAAGCTCGGTCGGATCGATGCCGAGGAACAGATGGTGCATGATCGGATTGCCGACGAAGACGCTGTCCAGGATGTCGTTGCGCTGGACATTGCCTTCGGCGCAGACCTTGTCGACCAGGCCCGAGATCGCCTCACGCACGGCAACCGTCATGCCTTCGCGACCATCCGGGTTCATCATCACATAGGAGACGCGGCTCATCAGATCCTCGCCGAAGCGGATCTGCGGGTTCGACGTGCCGGACGAGGCGGCGACGCGGCCCGACAGCAGCGATACCAGATGCATGGCGATGGTGGTCGAGCCGATGTCGCAAGCCAGCCCATAGGCTTCGTTCTTGAGGCCGGGCCACAGCGCCACGACGCGCGCTGTCTCTGAGTCGGCATCCTTGTAGATGGCGGCGGTCGCCGTCCAGTTGCCCTTGCGCAGGATGCCTTGCACCTGCGGCAGCAGATGAAAATCGAAATCGAGGCTTTTCAGGCCCCAGTCGTGCATCAGCGCGATCTTCAGGCGGTCGAGGTCGCCAAGCGGCTTGTGCATGTCGGGCTCTTCGATCTCGACATAGCACATGCGGATCGCCGAATCGCGGGCGATGACCCTGGTGTCGGCATCCTTGCGGATGGTCTGCGCGTTGATCACGGTGTCCTGCGGCACGTCGATGACGAGGTCGCCGAGGATTTGCGCCGAGCAGGAGAGGCGGCGCCGTTCGGGCAGGCCGCGGACGCGCTCATAGCGCTCTTCCTTGGCGCCCTTGGGCGTGATGTGGTCGTTGGAAGAGGTGATCTTGTGCTTGGCGAAATTGCCTTCCTGCACTTCGATCTGGCAGCGCCCGCAGGTGGCGCGTCCGCCGCACACACTTTCGACATAGACACCAAGCTGGCGCGCGGCATCAAGCACCGGTGTGCCGACAGGAAACCGCCCGCGCTTGCCGGACGGCATGAAAAGCACGAGCGGATCGGTGATGTTTGCAGGTGAGTTCACGATTGCGCGCTTATCCTCGGCCCATCCGGGCTTCACGGCCGCCACGGCGGCGGCCGCCATTGCCGGCGCCGTCGCCCGGCGCATTGACCTGCGTCGGGGCGGCGACCGCCTGGCCGCCTTCGGCCGGCTTGTAATCCTTGTAGGTTCTGATCCAGTTGGTGCAGTTCTCGTCGGTGCCGTTCAGCACATTGGCGCCGCGCACGGCTTCCATTTCCTGCGGGCGTACCGGGTTCATGATGGCTGATGTCATGCCGGCGCCGATCACCATCGGGATGAAAGCGGCGTTGATGCCGTGGCGATGCGGCAGGCCGAAGGAGATGTTGGACAGGCCGCAGGTGGTGTTGACCTTGAGCTCCTCGCGCAGGCGACGCAGCAGCGCGAACACCTGGCGGCCGGCGTCGCCGAGCGCGCCGATCGGCATGACCAGCGGGTCGACGACGACGTCATGCGCCGGAATGCCGAAATCGGCGCAACGCTGCACGATCTTCTTGGCGACGGCGAAACGGACATCCGGGTCCATCGAAATGCCGGTCTCGTCGTTGGAGATGGCGACGACAGGCACATTGTACTTCTTCACCAGCGGCAGGATGGCTTCGAGCTTTTCTTCCTCGCCGGTGACGGAGTTGACCAGCGGACGGCCCTTGGCAACTTTGAGTGCGGCTTCGATCGCTGCGGTGACGGAACTGTCGATCGACAGCGGCAGGTCGACCAGTCCTTGCACGATCTCCAGCGTCTGCACCAAGAGGCCGGGTTCGGTCTCGTTCGGGTTAACCGAGGTGACACCGGCGTTGACGTCGAGCATGGTGGCGCCGCACGCTGCCTGCTCCAATGCGTCCCTGATGACGGTCTCGAAATTGCCCGCGATCATCTCGGCGGCCAGCTTCTTGCGGCCGGTCGGGTTGATGCGTTCACCGATCACGCAGAACGGCTGGTCGAAGCCGATGATGATTTCTCGTGTCGCCGAAGCGACGATGGTACGGGTCATGAATTCTCTCCGCCGTGATATAAAGATTTCTTTATATCGTTGTCTGTTTTCGTTCAAGCGAATGGGTGGCCGTCCGCGCTTCGCCTCGAGTTAAAGTATGTCGTTGTCCCAAAACCGGTTCCCACTTTTGGGCGACATACATCAGTGCGCGGTCTTCACCATGTCCACCTGCGTTTCGGTAATGTCGTCGTGCAAGATGCTGTCGAGCCGGTCGGCGACCATCTGGTCGTCGCGACGGATCTCACGTTTCCACGGCTGGCGGCCCCTCAGAACGCCCGATTCATCGACGATCTCGGCGACATATTCCTCCTGCCGGTAGGCCATTACGTGAACGCCGGAAACGCCTGATATTTCCTTCACCTCATTGATGATGTCGATGCAGAGCTGCTTGCCTTCCTTCTTCTGGTCCTGGGCGCCTTCCAGCCGCTTGATGACAGAATCGGGGATATGGATGCCAGGCACGTTGGAGCGGATCCATTTGGCCGTCTTGGCCGAGGCCAACGGGCCGACGCCAACCAGGATGAAGCATTTTTCGGTGTAGCCGAGGTCGCGCACCTTTTGCATGTAGGTGCGGAACATCGGCACGTCGAAGCAATATTGGCTCTGTACGAATTGCGCGCCGGCGGCGATCTTCTTGCCCAGGCGATGCGGCCGGAAATCGATCGGCGGCGCGAACGGGTTGATCGCAGCACCCAGGAAAAGCTGCGGCGGCGTCGTCAGCTTGCGGCCGGACAGGAACTTGCCGTTGTCGCGCATGATGCGGCAGGTTTCCAAGAGCGACATGCAGTCGAGATCGAATACCGGCTTGGCGCCCGGCTGGTCGCCAGCCTGCACACCGTCTCCGGTCAGGCACAGCATGTTGGCGACGCCCATCGCGGCCCCGCCCAGCACGTCGCCCTGGATGGCGATGCGGTTCTTGTCGCGGCAGGCGATCTGCATGATCGGCGCATAGCCCATGCGGGTCAGCAACGCGCAGATGCCGACTGACGACATGTGGCAATTGGCGCCCGAGGCGTCGACGGCGTTGATGGCGTCGACCCAGCCGTCGAAGATTTTTGCCCTGTTGTAGACGTCTTCCGGATCGGCGCTGTCGGGCGGGTTGAGCTCGGTCGTCACCGCGAACTCGCCGCGCCGAAGCACGCGCTCCAGCCGGCCGCGCGAAGTATGGCCGGGCAGGGGATCGAGCGGCAGATCGATGCCGGCCGGATTCTCGTCGCGCTGGCGGCCGATCATGCCGATGCCCCGGTGTTTGCCGCCCCATTCTTGGCGGCAGCGGCGGCTTCGCGCGCGGCGGCCGCCTGCGCGGTCACCCGCAGCCAGGCCGAGGTTTCGCGCAGCGACTGGTCGACCGGCTTCTGCACGGCCAGGATCCTGTCACTGTGCACCATGTTCTGCGAGCCTTCCCAGGCCTTGACCCAGACGCAGGGCATATCGGGCTCGACCTCGCAATTGCCGTTGGCGCGGACGCCGCCGCAAGGGCCGTTGCGCAGTTGCTTGGGGCAGTTCATCGGGCACGACATGCCGGTCGACGACAAGATGCACTGGCCGCACATGCGACAGTCGAACATGAAGCCCTTGACGCGCTTCTCGACGAATTTGATCGGCCCTTCGACGCGGCCGTAGCCGATGCCTTTCCACAGGGGATGGAGCGTCAGGAACATGTCGGCGAACTTGCCGTAGAACCATTCGAGCAGGCGCGAGTGCCTGATCGACCACAGCCGGACCGCGAAGGAGCGCTGCACGCGCCGCTGCGGCGATACGTCGGCCGGCTTGTAGTCGGATTTCGGCGCTGCCTTCTTGACCAGAGTGGCTTGGGTAACCGGCTGGACAACCCTTTGGCCATCCTTGGCAGGAATGGTTTCAGACATTTTCTTTGCCGCCTGCCTTGACCAGGGCGACCAGCCGCTCGCGGTCGTATTTCGTGTCGATATCGTTGAATGCCTTCTCGACTTCGGCTTCGAGGTCGTCGCCGACCGGAATTGGATCGGCCTTGCGCCATTCGGCCAGATAGTCGTCGGTGCCGCCGGCGCCGGTGCGCATGGCGCACATGTCGATCGCCTCGGTGAAGCGCAGCGGCAGTTCACGCTTGGCGTTCTGCCTGCCCTTCTTGACGATGATCTGGGCAGGGATGTCGCGCCAGTAGACGACGATCAGATCGGCCATGAATTCTCACTCCTCGATCTGCGAGCATTGCCGGAAGCGCAGTGGGGCCGCTTGTTATGGGACGACGCGCGCGCATTCAAAAGCGACGCATTTGGATGTCGTAAAATGAAAGGTGGGTTTATTCGTTTGCGGCGTGTGCTGGCGGCAGGTTCGACGCGCCGGAAGAGCCAGCGTGCGGCATGCGGATACGGGCGAGGAACTCGCTACCAGATGCCGGTTCTGAGGCCGGTCCAGACGTAGAACCAGATCGTCGGATGATACCACAGCTTCGAAGGCAGGCCGGGATTGATCGTCGTGAGTTTTCCAGCCAGTGCATCGCTGACGGCCTCGACGCAGATGTCGCGCGAGAACGCCGTCTGGCGTAGCGCGTGACTTGAGATGGTGTCGCCTTTTTTCGATCTGCCGCGCGCCTGCTTCAGCACGCCACCAGTGTCGACGCCAGCGTCGACGAGGTGGACAGTCGTGCCGAAATTCTGCGCATCGCCTGATACCAGAGCCCAATAGCCGCCATTCATGCCGCGATATTTCGGCGTGATGCCCGCATGGTAGTTGAGCACCGGGCAGGGCATTTTGCTCAGCATCTCAGCCGAGATTAGTCGGCAACCGTTGAGCAGCACAACGCCTGGCCGGATCTTCTGGATCGCCTGCAGGCACTCAAGCCCATTGGCCGAGGCTACTTGGATGATCTCCTGGCCTGGTCGCGGCTCAACCTCCAGCTTCTCCTCGGCAATCAATCGCGCGCTATGGCCGGCCAGGAATCGCTTGCCCAACCTGCTCAGCACCATCGTGCCAAGCTGGCCCATGGCGGAGATCCAGCCCTGGCGGCGAGCCCGGCCACGCAGCAATTGCTTTTTGGATTCAGGTGTTTCGAGGACAACGCTGACAGGACCGACGCGATCGGCGATTGCATTGATCATAGCCCAGACATGCTGGCCGCCGCCGGTGACGACCAAGATCGGACGCGTACTGGATTCTGATGCTGCCATGGATCTTGCCCCCTCCAAGCAACCCGTTCTCGACAATGGGCGGATGCTAGGGCGTCCGGGTTAATCCTTGGTGATCAGCTCTTCGATGCCCGGTCAGCGCTTGAATTCGATGATATCGAGCTTCGATTCATAGTAGGGCGCCGGGAATTCGATGCGCCATTCCTTGGCGCTGTTACGGAAGGCATAGCCGACCTGGTCGGTTTGCGGGCCGCTGCCATAGGGCTTTGCCGGATCGTCGTTGACATAGAAGGAGCCGAGATAGATCGCGCGTTTCTCGCCATCGTCGAAGAAACGGCCCTTGGTGCGTTGCGAGCCGCTGATCTTTTCCAGCCGCCAGCCGGAACCGTCATCAGTCACCTTGCATTTGAACCAGCCATAGATGACGAGCGGCAGAGATCCGCCGGCCTTGATGGTGCGGCACCGCCAGCTGCCGGTCAGGTCCTTGTCGGAGAAGGCCACCAGCGGTTTTGCCAGCAAGGCGTCGAGTTGCTTGACCTCGGCGGGGTCGCCCGCTTTCGCCTCGGCGAGTGCCACCTTGCGGGTCTCGCCATATTTGTCGAGCCGTGCCTTGTCGGCTGGGGTGATGAGTTTCTGTATCTCGCCATCGGCATGAGCGGGCAGGGCGAAACAGAGGAGACCGAGTGCGGCTATCAAGAGGCGAGGTGTCATCGGTGCGTTTCCACGTTCGAATGGCTGGAGGGCCTGTTGCCTTGTGGCGCACAACTTACCCGTTCTCGATGGCCTGTCATCCAGGGTTGGAGCATAGCGGGTCAAGAATTGCTTCAGGCGTGTGCAGCCGCCTGCGCCATTCCGACCGTCAGGTCGCCATAGCCAGTGGCGCGGCGTTCATAAACGAGACCGAGCATTTTGGCGGCCTTTTCGGCGACCTTGTCGAGTTCCGGATCATTGGTCTGGGCCAGATAGATCAGCTTCTCGTAGTTGCCGAAATAGTCCTTGATCAGTTCCGGGTGCTTGTCGAGGCCGAGCGGCTTCATGAAGAAGGCGTCGAACTGCCGGCAGAGGAAGTCGGTCATGTAGAACGACATCATGTCGTCGTCTGCGACCTTCGCGTAGGCCTCCATGCCCTGGTAGAAGGCGAAGCAATGCGGGCCGGCCATGCGCTCGACGCCATGCTTCTCGCAGACCCTGTCGAGCAGGCCGCCGGTGCCGCAATCGGCATAGCCGACGAAGATGTTGCTGTAGCCTTCGGCCTTGGCCTTTTCGATTGCCTTGTCCATGGCCGGAGCGATGCGGTCCGGGTAGAAATGGAATTCCGCCGGCAGGCAGGTCAGGTCGAGGTGATCCAGTCCGAGCTGTTCCTTGACGGCCAGAATTTCGCGCGCAATCATCCCACAGGCGATAACGAGCAGCCTGTCGTCTTGATTCGGTTTCGTTTTTTGCGTCTTGGCCATGGAACCCGTCGAGCCGGCCTTCGTTGCTGTAGCGCTAATTTATCTATTGAGGGAGACACCGTCCATGAAACTGCTACGCATCACGCCAATTGCCATCTTGACCTGCGCCCTGGCCCTCACGGCTTGTGCGAACACCGTCCGAGGCGTCGGCAAGGACGTCAAATCAACCGCCAATGCGGTCGAGGACACCGTCAACAATCCCTGATCCGCACCCGGCCTTTCTTCATCTGGGAACAAAAAAGCCGCGCTGCAAGGCGCGGCTTTTCCTGTTCTCCGGCCGAATTGGCCAATCAGGCCGAAGCGCGCACATTGTGCTTGCGCTTCATGTAGTCCTTGGCGGTCTCGACCGCCACCGCCGCGTCTCGGCAATAGGCATCGGCGCCGACGGCCTTGCCGAATTCCTCGTTCAGCGGCGCGCCGCCGACCAGCACGACATAGTCGTCGCGGATGCCCTTTTCCTTCATCGTGTCGATGACGACCTTCATATAGGGCATGGTCGTGGTCAGCAGGGCCGACATGCCGATGATGTCGGGCTGGTGCTGTTCGATCGCATCGAGATATTTCTCGACCGCATTGTTGATGCCGAGATCGATGACGTCGAAGCCAGCACCTTCCATCATCATGCCGACGAGGTTCTTGCCGATGTCGTGGATGTCGCCCTTGACGGTGCCGATGACCATCTTGCCCTGCTTCGGCGCGCCGGTGGCGGCGAGCAGCGGACGCAGGATGAACATGCCGGCCTTCATCGCATTGGCCGACAACAGCACTTCGGGCACGAACAGGATGCCGTCGCGAAAATCCTCGCCGACGATGCGCATGCCTTCGACCAGCGCCTCGGTCAGCACCTTGTAGGGCACCCAGCCGCGCTCGAGCAGGATGTTGGTGCCTTCCTCGATCTCTTCCTTCAGCCCGTCATAGAGATCGTCGTGCATCTGCTGCACCAACTCGTCGTCGGAAAGTTCGGAAAGGATGATCTCGTCGTCGGCCATTTGTATCGAGCTCCTGCCGGCATCGCGACGTGCGTCGCAAGGCACAAAATATTCGCGTTCATACCTAACCCGCTGGGGGCAGGTATCCATAGCTGATTTGCGACTTCCCGCAAAAGGAAAGCGACCGTAACTCTCTTGGAATTCTTGTCGATTTTGCGACAGGCGTTGGCGCTGGCGGGCCGTTTCGAATAGGGTGCATGGCTACGATCTGGCAAGAAGCGGCGAGATGCAGCCGCTATGGATTCCAGACAAGAACAGATTCAGGGAAGAACCACCATGAGCGAACACGCGGCAGTCGATCAGGAAGCGTCAAACGCGCGACGTGGGCGTGGCGCCAGTGGCGGGGCTGCAGCCCGGCGGGCAGCACGTTCGGGCGGTGGCCCGGGTACGCAGCTCACCTACATCAAGCGCAAGATCAACGTTTACGAGGTGCTGGACGAGGAAGGCCTGGCGCTGATCGAGAAGAACACCGACACGGTGCTCGAGGAGATCGGCATCATCTTCCGTGATGACGCGGAAGCGCTGCAACTGTGGAAAGAGGCCGGCGCCGACGTCAAGGGCGAGCGCGTGCACTTTCCGAAGGGGCTGTGCCGTTCGCTGCTCAAGACCGCGCCGTCCGTCTACACCCAGCATGCGCGCAATTCCGAGCGTTCGGTGCAGATCGGCGGCAATGCCACCGTCTTTGCGCCGGTCTACGGTCCGCCCTTCGTGCGTGACCTCGATGGCGTCAGGCGTTATGCGACGATCGAGGATTTCCAGAATTTCGTGAAGCTCGCCTATATGGCGCCGTCGATCCACCATTCGGGCGGCACGGTGTGTGAGCCCGTCGACGTGCCGGTCAACAAGCGCCACCTCGACATGATCTACAGCCACATCAAATATTCCGACAAGCCGTTCATGGGCTCGGTGACCGCGCCGGAACGCGCCGAAGACACCGTCGCCATGGCCAAGATCGTCTTCGGCGACGATTTCGTCGAGAACAACACGGTGCTGACCAGCCTGATCAACGCCAACTCGCCGATGGTGTTCGACGAGACCATGCTCGGCGCGCTGAAAGTCTATGCGCGCCACAACCAGGCCTGCATCGTCACGCCGTTCATCCTTGCGGGCGCGATGAGCCCGGTGACGGTGGCCGGCACGCTAACGCAGGTCCTGGCCGAAGTGCTGGCCGGCGCCTCGTTCACGCAGTTGATCCGTCCCGGCGCGCCGGTGCTGTTCGGCACCTTCGCCTCGTCGATTTCGATGCAGTCGGGAGCGCCGACCTTCGGCACGCCGGAGCCGTCGCTGGTGTCTTATGGCGCCGCACAGCTGGCGCGTCGGCTGGGCCTGCCGTTCCGCACCGGCGGCTCGCTCTGCGCGTCCAAGGTTCCGGATGCTCAGGCGGCCTATGAAAGCGCCAACACGCTGAACTCGACCATCCTGGCCGGCACCAACTTCGTGCTGCACTCTGCCGGCTGGCTCGAGGGCGGGCTCGCGTCCTGTTATGAGAAGTTCATGATGGACATCGATCAGCTCGGCATGACGCAGAAGTTTTCCGAGGGCGTCGACCTGTCGGAAAACGGCCAGGCGATGGACGCCATCCGCCAGGTCGGCCCCGGCAGCCACTATCTCGGCTGCGACCACACCCAGGCCAATTTCCAGACCGCCTTCTACCGCTCCAACATCGCCGACAACAATTCCTACGAGCAGTGGCTGGCCGAAGGCGAGAAGACCGCGCCGCAGCGTGCCAACGAACTTGCCCGCCGCTGGCTGGAAAGCTACGAGGCGCCGTATCTCGATCCGAGCATCGACGAAGCGTTGCAGGACTTCATCGCCAAGAAGAAGGGGTCGATGCCCGACGCCTTCACTTGAAAGGAGCCCGAGTCAGGCGGGGCTAAAGTCGCCAACATCATCCACAAGGAAGTCTGGCGGAGCGCGTTCTCCGATCCGGTCAAGAAGGAATGATTGCCGCGGGGCGCCGGGTTGAGGACATCGCGACCGTGCTTTCGGCCCATGGCCTCATCCTGCGCGGCGGCTTCAAGTGCGGAGCGAGCGAAACCCCGTTTGCCGACCTCTCAGGTGCTCCCGTCAAATCCGTCCTGCTGGTCGGGCAGGCGGGTGCAGCGCCTTGGCCGCATTTCCTGCGCTGGATCGACAAGCAATCGCAGACCATCGCCAATCCGCTCGACACGTGGTCGCGCGAAGTGATCGGAGCCGTGGCCGAGGCATTCGGGGCGCGAGCCGTTTCCCCTTCCGACAGACCTTATCTGCCGTTTCAGCAATGGGCGATGCGGGCGGAGGGACTGAAGCCGTCGCCGCTCGGCATCCTCATGCATCCGCAATACGGGCTATGGCATGCCTATCGCGGTGCGCTGCTGTTCGAGGACGAGCTTCCGATTCAAGCCGGCGAAACGGCGCCTCACCTTTGCGATAGCTGCGTCGAGAAACCTTGCCTGAAATCTTGTCCGGCCGACGCCTATTCCGCGCAAGGATTTGCTTATCAATCCTGCCTGACGCATGTGCGTGGAGCCGGCGGCTCGCCTTGCCGCAGCGGCGGCTGCCTTGATCGCAATGCGTGCCCCTATGGCACGGAGTATCGCTATCCGCCGGAGGTTCAGGCCTACCACATGGCGAGCTTCGCACGAGCCACCAACTGATCCATTCCCATTACGTGGTGCTCGTTCGCTTCGAGCATCTTGACGGCAGTTAGAAGCAAGCCTATTCATCAAGTCATCTGATGACTTGATGAATAGGCCGATGCAACCTGCTATCCGAACCAATCTCACCGACAGCGCCACCGAGAGCCTGCGGGCTGAAATCGTCAGCGGCCGCTGGGGTGTCGGCGAGCGTATCCCCAACGAGGCAGCTCTGACCGACCTTCTGTCGGTCAGTCGGGGCACCGTCCGCGAGGCGGTGCGGGTGCTGGTCTCGCAGGGGTTGCTGAATACGCGTCAGGGCTCGGGCACCTATGTGCGCTCCGCCGTCGATACTTCTGCCGCGCTTGACCGGGTCAAACGCAGCGGCTTGCGCGATCAGTGGGAGGCGCGGGCGGCGCTGGACCTCGAGGCCGCGAGGCTCGCCGCCTTGCGTCACACGCCAGCCGACCTCGAGCGGATGCGGCAATTGCTTGCCGCGCGCGGCACCGTCGCCGACGGCGGAAGCGAAGCCTTCATCCGGCGCGATCTTGCTTTCCACAAATCCGTCGTCGCGGCGTCCGGCAACAGGGCGATGATGGAGCTCTATGACTTCTTCACCGCCGCCATCACCGAGACCATCCATGCCACCATCGACGGCGATCTGCCCGAACCGGACCACCAGGCGCATGCGGCAATCGTCGACGCCATTGCCGCGAGCGATCCCGAGCGCGCCGTTGCCGCCGTCCGAGCCTTCATGGCGCCGGTGCTTGCCCAACTTGAAAGACTGCTTTCGCAATGAACCAGAGTTTTCGTCAGCCTGATCCGAAGGCCGAGGTCGAGGGTCTGGAACTCATCGATGCCGAGGCCGACAGCCTGCCCATGCCGCAGCCGCCTGAACTGCGCAGCCGTGCGGCGCGCATCGTGCTTGGCGCAAGCCTTGTGCTGATCGCCTTCAGCTTGAGGCCGCTGTTTTCCAGCCTGTCGGTGCTGTTGCCCGAGGTGATGCAGGCAACCGGTCTTTCGACGACGGGCGCGAGCCTGCTGACGACGCTGCCCGTCCTGTGCCTCGGCCTGTTCGCGCCCTTCGCGCCAAGGCTTGCGCAGCGCTACGGGGCCGAACGCACTTTACTGGGTGCACTCGCGCTGCTGGTGCTGGGAACAGGGCTGCGCTGGTTCGGTACGGTTCCCCTGCTGTTTGTCGCCACCTTCCTGGCCGGCGGCTCGATTGCCATCGGCAATGTGCTGCTGCCGGGCCTGGTGAAGCGCGATTTCGCCGACAGGGCCGCTGTCATGACCGGGCTCTACACCATGGCGCTCTGCGCCGGTTCGGCCGCCGCCGCGGGCTTCACGCTGCCGATCGAGCATTTTGTCACCGGTTCATGGTCCGGGGCACTCGCTGCTTGGGCGGTGCCTACATTGGTCGTGCTTTTGATCTGGATTCCGCAGGCGCTGGGCAGCCGTCGGCAGGTCAGTCATCGCGGCTTTCACGTCGTCGGGCTTTGGCGCGATCGCCTGGCTTGGCAGGTGACGCTGTTCATGGGGCTGCAGTCGGCACTTGCCTATTGCATCTTCGGCTGGCTGGCGCCGATCCTGCGCGAGCGCGGCTTTGACGCGGCCACCGCCGGTGCGATGGTTTCGGTGTCGGTGATGGCGCAGGTCATCACGTGCCTCGCCGTGCCATCCTTTGCGATGCGGCTGAAGGACCAGCGCGGCATCAATGTGGCGCTCGTTGCCACGGCGGTGATCGCGCTGCTCGGCATTCTCTTTGCGCCGACCTCGACGGTGCTGTTCTGGGCGGTCCTGCAAGGCATTGGGCAGGGGGGCCTTATCGCGGCTGCCATGAGCTTGATCGTGCTGCGTTCGCCGGATTCGCATGTCGCCGCGCATCTTTCAGGCATGGCGCAAGGCGTCGGCTATGTACTGGCGGCATTCGGCCCGCTGCTGGTGGGCCTGATCCGCGATTGGACCGGCAGTTTTTCGGGGACGGCGTTCCTGTTCGTCGCGCTCGGGCTTGGCGTAGCCATCATGGGGCTCGGTGCCGGCCGTGCGCTGCATGTCGGCGCGCGGACCGTGCGCGAGGGCGAGCAATAGCGTCAAGCAATCCTGCACGAAATGTTGACTGTCAGGTTCAGGGAACGCCTTGCCGTATCGGCTTGGCCGGATATGTATCGCGCATCAATCGAACGGAGCGGGCGATGACGAAGCAGGACCTGCAGATCAAGACCAGGGATGGCGTTGCCAAAGCAGGGCTTTTTCACTCGGCAAACGCATCTCCTGCCAAGGCCGGCGTCATTCTCTATCAGGACGCCTTCGGTCCGCGACCGGCGCTCGACAGCCTGGCCGAGCGGCTGGCGAATGAAGGTTATGCGGTGCTGGTGCCCGACCTGTTCTACCGCAACGCGCCTTACGGGCCGTTCGACGCCAAGACCGCGTTCGTCGAGGAAAAGACCAAGACAGCGCTGATGGCGCTGGTCACCGGCACGACGCAGGAGATGACCATCAGCGACAGCGGTGCATTCCTCGACGCGCTTGCGGCGGAAGGCATCACCGGGCCGATCGGTACCGTCGGCTATTGCATGGGTGGCGGCCGGGCACTGAATGCGGCTGCAACCTATCCCGACAGGATCAAGGCGGCGGCAAGCTTCCATGGCGGCAATCTGGCCAGCGACGCCGCCGACAGCCCGCATCGTAAGGCAGCCTCCATCAAGGCGCGCGTCTATATCGGCATGTCGGGTGTCGACAGAAGTTTCCCGCCGGAACAATCGATGCGATTGGAGGAAGCGTTGCGGGTTGCGGAAGTCGACCACGTCATCGAGAACTATGCCGGCATGGCGCATGGCTGGTGCGTGCCCGATCATAGCGTTTTCAATGCCGCGGGTGCCGAACGCCATTGGAAGCGGCTGACGACGTTGTTCGCCGAGACGCTGATCTAAGGTCAGGGGTCGCGCCCCTGAGCAGGACGCTACGTGACTTTGAACCAGAATGGCAGCCGATGCGGCGAAGAGTGAGCGATGCTTGCCCTTTCGACGGCGGCAGATGACTGTTCACCTTGCCGCCGCCGGATCAGGCTGCGCCTAGGCGTTTGCCTTGCGATAGGCTGCTACGACAAGCCAAATTGCGGAGAGCAGAAAGTAAAACGCGCCGAACCCGGCATAAGGGGCGATGTCCAGAATCGTCGGCGCAGCCGTGCCGAGGGATCGGCTGATCATGAAGCCGCCAGCGAGGGCCGACTGCGCACCACTCAGGATCATCGCCCATTGTGCGCCTTGGTAGCGCCAACGCTTTAATCCCGTGTTCAGCTGTAGCAGGCCCGAGAGGATCGCCCAAACCCCAAACACGGCCAGAACGGCATACATGCTGTTGGCGACCGCCACGATGACAGCGAGCGTCGTTATCAGGCTGACCACGACGTTCAATGCCTGGGACGAGTTGGCTTTCAGGCCGCCATTTACCCTGGCGTCAACCAGATTGGCGAGGGCGTCCCATGCGGGGTAGATCACGAGCAGAAGCGCGGTGGGACCGGGTTGCCCGTTGAATAGGATGGCGGCAGCAACCCAGGCGATAGAAAATATGGCGCGTACGAAATAATAGGATCGTAGCCATCCGGAATGGGTGAAAGATTGGTTTTGCATCGGCAGATTCCTTATTGCTATCTACCTATTAGTAGGTAGCCAAAACCTCTAAGTCAACCCGATCTCCGGACACCTCCCTGTGAGAATCGGGAACGATGCATAACCTTGACAGTTCGCCTACCAGAAGGTAGGCAGCGATATGGAATCAATGGCTTCGACTTCAGAAAAGATCCTCGATGTCGCGCAGTCTCTCATCGTCGCGGGAGGCTACAACGGGTTCAGCTATGCCGATATCTCGGCTGCCATCGGGATCAGGAAGGCGAGCATCCACCATCATTTTCCGACGAAGGCCGAGCTGGTTTCGGTGCTGGTGGATCGTTACAGGCGGCAGGCCGAAGTGGGTTTGGAGTCTCTCCGGGGAGAACTCTCAAGCCCTGCTGAACAACTGCAGTCCTACATGAACTATTGGCGGACATGCATTCGCGATGCCTCGCCGTCCTTCTGCGTCTGCGCGATGCTCGCCGGCGAGATGCAGATGCTGCCGGAAGAGGTCGCATCACGCGTTCGTGCCCATTTCCAAAATCTCGCGGGATGGCTTACGTCGGTGCTGCGGGCTGGAATGGAGCAGGACTTGTTCCGCTTGAACAACCGGCCGGAGGAGGAGGCCCAGATGCTGATGGCATCGGTTCATGGGGCAATGCTGTCCGCGAGGGCTTTCAGTGATCCCGGGCTGTTCACCACAATCGTCACCCTCCAGATCACCATGCTGCTGGGACGGAATTGCTAGAAAACTGTCGGGCCAAAGTGGTATCAGGCAGCACAAATGGCGCGGCCCCATGTGAGTGGGTCGAGCGGAAACGAATAGCCTGATGCAATCCTATGATGTCGTGATCATCGGCGCGGGTGCCGCCGGAATGATGTGCGCCGTGGAGGCGGCCAAGCGCGGCCGTTCGGTGCTGATCCTCGATCATGCGGCAATGCCTGGCGAGAAGATCCGCATCTCCGGCGGCGGCCGGTGCAATTTCACCAACATCCATGCCAGCCCGAAGAATTTTCTGTCGGGCAATCCGCATTTCTGCATTTCGGCGCTCAGCCGCCACACGCAGCGCGATTTCATCGCCCTCGTCGAACGCCACCGCATTGCCTATCACGAGAAGACGCTTGGGCAGCTGTTCTGCGATGGCTCCGCACGCCAGATCATCGACATGCTGGTCTCGGAAATGCGGGGCAGGGGCGTGGAGCTGGCGCTCTCGGCCAGCGTTGAGGATGTCCGCAAAACCGTGGAGGGGTTTGCGCTCACCCTCTTCACAGGCTTGGTTACTTGCCAGTCGCTGGTCGTGGCCTGCGGCGGCAAGTCGATCCCCAAGATGGGGGCGACCGGTTTCGGCTATGAGCTTGCCGAACGGTTCGGCCTTGCTGTTGTCGAAACGCGGCCGGCGCTGGTTCCGCTGACCTTCGACGCAAACACGCTCGAGCGGCTGGCGCCGCTGGCCGGCAATGCCGTGGACGCGGAAGTCGCCTGCGGCAAGACGCGGTTCTCCGAAGCGATGCTGTTCACGCATCGCGGCGTCAGCGGACCGTCCATCCTGCAGATCTCGTCCTATTGGCGCGAGGGCGATGAAATCCGCATCGCCATGCTGCCGGGAGTTGACGTGGCGGACCTCATCCGCGTGGCCAAGCGAAGCAATGGGCGGCAAGCGGTACAGACGGTGCTGGCAAATCATCTGCCGAAGCGGCTTGCGCAGTCGATCGCCGAGCGCACCGGGATCGACGGCAACCTTGCCGATCTTTCCGACGCCCAGATGAAAACCATAACTGCCGCAGTCAATGACTGGCGCATCAAGCCTGCCGGCTCGGAGGGCTACCGCACCGCCGAAGTGACGCTGGGCGGGGTCGACACCAACGGGCTGGACCAGAAGACGATGCAGGCGAAATCCGTGCCGGGCCTGTTTTTCATCGGCGAAGTCGTCGATGTCACGGGTTGGCTGGGCGGCTATAATTTCCAGTGGGCATGGTCATCGGGCTGGGTGGCGGGGCAGGCGGCCTAGACTTACGTCCGTGGCTTCGTCCCAGCAGCCGCCTTCTTCTTCTTTTTGGCCTGGTTGTAATCGATGGCGGCACGGACGAGGTCTTTCAGGGCGCCCTCGTCGAGCTTTTCGCCCTCGAACATGTCGATTGCCCGCCACACCTTGCCGCCAAAACCGTTGTTGAACAGCTTGTCGGGGTCCGGCAGGCTGGCGCCATGGGAAAAGGTCAGCTTCACCTTGTCTTTGTGGGCGTTGCCGACCACGATGTTGCCGTCGAGGCACCATACCGGGCTGCCCATCCACTTCCACTCCTCGACGATGTCCGGGTCGGCTGCAAGGATGGTCTTGCGGATGCGGGCGAGCGTCTCGCCGCGCCAGTCCGAGAGGCCAGCGATCAATTGGTCGATTTGTTGCGAGGGGGTCATTGGGTGCCTTCCTGTGCCTCGACGCGTTCAACCGCTGCCTGTCACCAGCGCGTCAGTTGGGTGATCTGAACGAGATTGCCGCAGCTGTCGTTCAGCTGGACGATGGTCGAACCGGTCACCTCGGTCGGCGGCATGGTGAACGCGCCGCCCTTCGCCTTGATGCGCTCGTAGTCGCCCTTGACGTCGTCGGTGAAGAACATGATCGCGGGCTGGCCCTGCTCGAAGATGGCTTCCTGATAGGCCTTGGCGGCCGGGTTGTCGTTGAGCGCGAGTTGCAGCTCGGTTCCATCAGGCTCGTCGGCTGAGATCACTGTCAGCCAGCGAAAAGGCCCGTTGCTGAAATCGGCTTTTTTGGCGAGGCCCAGCACGTCGGTGTAGAAGCGCAGTGCGTTTTCCTGGTTGTCCACATACACGCTGGTCAGCTTGATCTTCATCGCTCTTTCTCCTGTGTGTTATTCGGCCGTTACGGGATCCAGCCGGGCTGCGCGGCCGCCTGCTTGACCCAGTCCGCCATCCGCGCCTCGTCGAACTGGTCTTCGCGGATGTCGATCCAGCGCACATCCTTGCTCTTTGCCGTGCCGCCTGGTGGGATCGGCTGCAATGAGATGCCACTGAAAAAGGTCACCTTCAAATAGTGGGTGAAGACATGAAACGACACGAACCAGCCCTGGCCTTCGATGCCGTAGAAGGGCGAGTTCCATCGCACGGCTTTGCGGACGTCCGGCACGTTGCGCTCGATGAGCGCGTCGAGGCGTTCGCCCAGGCCGCGCTTCCAACCCGGCATCGCAGCGATATAGGCCTGCACCGGGGCGTCACCATCGCCCTTGGCGATTTGCGGGTTGCCGCCCGAGAGCAGCACTGGCGCAGCCTTGGTCAATTGACCCTGTGTCTTGACCATTCTACCCACTCCTATCCGCGCGCACGCTGCGCGCCGCGTCCCTTGGCGGCATAGGGCAGCACGAACATGTACAGGCCGCTGAACAGCAGCAGGAAGAGCGGCAGGAGCGGCGAGTAGACCACCCAGGCGGGAGGCTGCCCGAATGCCATGGTGGCGAAGTTGGCGATGACGGTCAGCGTAAAGATGATCGACAGCCAGCGATGAATTTGCCGAACCCACATGTTCCAGTCCAATAGTTCCTCCTGTCAAAACAGCCGACGCGGACCACCGATCCGCACCGGCGGGTTTCAATCTATCCGCGCCAGGACTTGACTCAGATTTGCAAGGTACTGCCGCCACCCGCTCGTCGCGCCCCGGTACGCCTGCTCCTGATCCGGCCGGAAGCCGGACTGTTCCATGCGCAACCGGGTGCCCGTGCTGGTCGGCAGGAGAGTCCAGGTGACGACACTCTCAAGGCCATAGGCCTGCCACGTGTAGGACAGTGTCTTGTTCAGCTCGACGGCTGTTACCTGACAGTCGACAACGATGCTCACGTCAAGTTGCGGTTCCTTTCGCAGCTTGAAACGGTGGTCCACGACTGGCTGGAAGTCGTTCTTCATCAACCATTCCTCGATGAGATGCGGCTGGGTCAGCGCGCGCCAGATTTTTTCCGGCGGATAGGGGATCTCACGTTCGACGATGACGGAGCGCGTTTCGGTCGCGATGTTGGTCATTGGTCCATTCTTTTGAGCAAATTTTCGAGATCATCGAACCGGCTCTGCCAGAACGCATTCATCTGGTTCGTCCAGTCGGTCAGCGGGGAAAGTGCTGCGAGCTGGGCGCTATAATGGGTCTGCCGTCCTTGATGGCGGTCACGCACGAGCCCGGCCTGCCTGAGCACGCCGAGATGCTTCGACACCGCCGGCTGCGAGACCCCCGACTGAGCCGTCAGGGCACCGACCGTCTGCTCGCCTTGCCGGCACAGGCGCTCGAAGATCGCACGACGCGTCGGATCGGAGAGCGTTCTGAAGAGGACGTCGTGAGCGTTGTTCATTTTGGATCGATAACCCGGTGGCTATTGATTGACGTATAACCGCCGAGATATGGATGTGTCAAGCGGGGTGCCGGCGGTCACGATCCGGCGGTTTCCAAAAAAATCTTTCCATTGCCCCAAGGATTAGCCATTAGCCTTCGTCCAACAGGCAAATGATGGCGATGATGCTGGATGAGAGCGAAGCCTCCGACGCCGAACTGATCGGGCGGGCGAAGGGCGGAGACAGGGGGGCCTTCAGCACATTGCTGGAAAGGCACTATGACTTCGTCTATCGCGCTGCCTATCGCTGGTGCGGCAGGAAGGCCGATGCCGAAGACATAGCCCAGGAAGTCTGCGTCAGGCTGGGCAAGGCGATCCGCGACTATCGCGGCGGCGGCGCCTTCACCACATGGCTCTATTCCGTGACCCTGAACGCCGCGCGCGACATGATGCGCAAATCCGCCCGCGAGACAGTCAAGACAGAGGCCTATGGCGTCCATGCACTGATCTCGGGCGAGGCGTCGATCGAACCGGAAGACCCCGCCGAAGCGCTATGGGCCGCGGTGCGGCAATTGCCGGACAAGCAGCGCGACGCCGTGCTTTTGGTCTATGGCGAAGGATTGAGCCACGCGGCCGCCGCCGAGGCGATGGCGATCTCGGAGACGACGGTTTCCTGGCACATCCATGAAGCGAAGAAACGGCTGAAGACGCTGATGCGCGCGGCCGGGGAAGTGTGACCATGGTCGACGACAATGAACTCAACAGACTGCGCGATATCGCAGCACTGGCGCCCGCCAAGGATGCCAAGGCACGTGCCTTCGAGGCCGCCCTGCGCGCCTATGATCAGGAAAATATTTCTGCTGTCTCCCAAGGATCGGTTGGCGGGCTTCGTCTCACAGAGCGAGCACAAAAGCTCTGGAGCGAGATCATGCAAAAGAAACTCATTGCCACGCCGGCTCTTGCCGGGCTCGTCGCCCTGCCGATCGCCGGATACGCCACCTTCCATCTGCTGAGGGAACAGCCGCCCAAATTCGGCGGCGACGAGAAGATCACCGAGACGCTGGCCGACAAGCCGACGACGGTGAAGCCGACGACCGCCGAGCCGAAGCGCGGCGAGTTGGAGAAGGACAAGAAGGCGGACGCCGATGTGGAAAGCCGCGACGCCACCGATGCGCTTGTGGCGCCGGCCTCGCCGCAGAAATCCGAATCGACCGTTGCTGGGGGCGCTGCACAACAAAATGCGCTGGAGCGCGGTGTGCTGGCCGAGCCTGCGCCACCGGCACCGACAGGTGAATTCGCACTGGATGGCGCTGCAAGTGTACCCAGTACCTCGCGAGCCCGCATGGCGGCGGAGTCGAAGCTGATGGCGCCGCAGCAGCCGGCCATGGCGCCGGCCGACCAGATGCTGCCGCAGGAGGAAAATCGCGACCGTATCGAGGATTTCAAGACCAATCCGGTGCATGCGGCACTCGAGGACCCGGTCTCGACCTTCTCGATCGACGTCGACACGGCCTCCTATTCCTTCGTGCGCAGTTCGCTGAAGCAAGGCACTCTGCCGCAAGCCGATACTGTTCGCGTCGAGGAGATGATCAATTACTTCCCCTATGACTGGAAGGGGCCGGACTCCGCCTCGACGCCGTTCAACTCGACCGTCAGCGTCATGCCGACGCCGTGGAACACGCAGACCAGGCTGATGCATGTCGCCATCAAGGGTTTTGACGTCAAGCCGACCGAGCAGCCGAAGGCCAATCTGGTGTTCCTGATCGATGTCTCGGGCTCGATGGACGAGCCGGACAAGCTGCCGCTGCTCAAATCGGCCTTCCGGCTGCTGGTCAGCAAGCTGAAGGCCGACGACACCATTTCGATCGTCACCTATGCCGGTGACGCCGGCACAGTCCTGGAGCCGACCAAGGCGTCCGAAAAGGACAAGATCCTCAGCGCCATCGACAATCTGACGCCCGGCGGCAGCACGGCCGGTGAGGCGGGCATCAAGGAAGCCTACAGGCTGGCGCAAAAATCCTTCGTCAAGGACGGCGTCAACCGGGTGATGCTCGCCACCGACGGCGACTTCAATGTCGGCCAGACCGATGACGACGACCTTAAGCGGCTGATCGAAAGCGAGCGCAAGAGCGGTGTCTTCCTGTCGGTGTTCGGCTTCGGCCGCGGCAATCTGAACGACCAGATGATGCAGACCATCGCGCAGAACGGCAACGGCACCGCCGCCTATATCGATACGCTGGCCGAGGCCGAAAAGGTGCTGGTCGAGGATGCTTCGTCGACGTTGTTCACTATCGCAAAGGACGTGAAGATCCAGGTCGAGTTCAACCCGAACAAGGTCTCGGAATATCGCCTGATCGGCTACGAGACCCGCGCCTTGAACCGCGAGGATTTCAACAATGACCGCGTCGATGCCGGCGACATTGGTTCGGGCCATTCCGTTACCGCGATCTATGAAATCACGCCAAAGGGCAGCGGCGGCGAGCAGATCGATCCGCTGCGCTACGGCCAGGCGTCGGTGGACAATGGCGGCGTCGCCAACGCGGACGAATATGCCTTCGTCAAGATCCGCTACAAGCTGCCGAATGAAGACGTCTCGAAGCTGATCACCACGCCGGTGACCTCGGCCAACGAGATTTCGTCCTTCGACCAGGCCAGCGCCGATCAGCGCTTCTCCGTCGCGGTTGCCGCCTTCGGCCAGAAGCTGCGCGACGAGGATGCGACCGCGAAGTTTGGCTACGACAAGATCATGGAGATCGCCACTGCCGCTCGAGGGGCCGACCCGTTTGGGTACAGGTCCGAGTTCCTTTCACTTGTGCGCCTTGCCTCGGCGCTGGGCGGTAACCGGTAGTGGTGATGACGGCCGGTTTCTTTCAGATGGGATCGTTCTGACAGGGGAAACCGACCTACGGGCGGGTGAGGCAGGCCGGCGAGGGAAATCTTGCCGGCCTTTTTTCGCGGATTTTCCGGGTCGTTAAATTGCGCGGCATTTCCGGTACTGGATGGCAACCCTCTCCTTGTTACGCAGGACAGGTGTACTGGGCTTGAGGGAGCCGAAATTGCAGATCAGGACTATCGCCAACTCGATACCCCCAGCGCCAGACGCCTCGGCGGTTTCATCGGCCCCATCATCGGAATCCAGGCGTATCAGTGACGATGTCGCGCAGGCGCGCCATACCGCCCTGTCGGCACTGACCAACGACCGGTTCCGCATCATGCTGGAACAGATCACCGACCCCAGCGCTTCAGGCGCGCTGATGACGATGCGCGGCGACAATGTGGTCGACTTCAAGTCGGCGCAGTCGAGCTACGCCGACAACAGCGAATAGTCGAAAACCGATGGGTCAGGCCCGGCTGCGGCGGCGCTCGCGGCGGGCTTCGCTGGTCTCGGCGGTGTTTTCCGTCGCCACCTTGTTGCGCATCGGACCGATGCGTTCGACGATCGCGGCAACCGTCGGACGATCCGCCCTGGTGTGCGCGTCGAGCGCCTTGCGCATGGCGGCGAGGTGCTGGAACGAGGTGCCGCAGCAGCCGCCGATAATTTTGGCGCCGCCATCGACGGCGAGCCTGACATAGTCGGCCATCAGTTCGGGTGTGCCGGAATAATGGATCTCGGTGCCGCGGAATTCGGGAATGCCGCAATTCCCCTTGACGATCACCGTCGCTTCCGGCTTCGCCTCGGTCATGTCGAGCAGCGAGGCCAGGATGTCGGAGGCGCCGACGCCGCAATTGGCGCCAACGCCGAGCGGCGCCTGCGACAGCCCGTCGGTGACGCCGTGGATATCCTTCGGCAGCAGACCCATCATGGTGCGGCCGGCGGTGTCGAAGGAACCGGTGTAGGTGTAGGGCAAGCCGACGCGGATGGCCGCCTCGGCGGCGGCGCGGATCTCGTCGGGAGCCGACATCGTCTCGATCCAGGCAACTTCGGCGCCGCCGGCCTTGAGACCCTCGATCTGTTCGGCGAAGGCGTCGACCGCCTCGTGATAGGTCATGGCGCCCAGCGGCACCAGCAATTCGCCGGTCGGGCCGACCGAACCGGCGACGATCACCTTGCGGCCGGCTCTGTCGGCGACGGCACGAGCAAGCTCGGCGGCGCGCTTGTTCAGCGCATGCGCGCGGTCCTGCGCATGGTGAAGCTTCAAACGGTGACGGGTGCCGCCGAACGAATTCGTGAGGATGATGTCTGCGCCGGCATCGACGAAATTCTGGTGCAGGCTGGTGATGGTGTCGGGCGCCGTCTCGTTCAGCAGTTCGGGCGCCTCGCCGGCCTCCAGACCCATGGCGAATAGATTGGTGCCGGTGGCGCCATCGGCCAGCAGCACGCCCTTTTCAGCCAGCAGCGCATCGATCGGGTTGGTGGTCGTCATCGGATTGGCTTTCATGTTCGAAGTCGGATAAGGATATAAAGAAGTCTTTATGTGTAGTCAATGAATAGCTAGGACGGATTCGCCCATGCGGCGCCTTGAGCCATGGCGCGGTGGTGATCTTGGCTGCCGAAAATCAGACAGTGCCTGTTGGGAACGACATGCCGGCCAGCCTGTGCGCAAAGCCGGACGCCTCGTGCGCATTGATGTCGGCAGCCCGGATCAGATTGTCGAAATGCTGGATCAGCGTCTGGATCGGCTGGGTGGCGTTGAGCACCAGATACATGTCGCCGACATAGATGGCGGCACGATAGGGGCCGAAGATGGTGTAGGGGATCGAATAGCGCATCCGCCCATCATAGAGAAACAGCCGGAAGGTCGGGTAGAGGTCGTCGAGCAGCGTCGCCATGTGCAGCAACTGGGCGCGCCGGTCGGCTTCGGGGAAACGGTCCCAGACACCCAGCCCGCGGGCGAAGATCTCCAGCGTGTGGCGCGGCATGCAGACTTCCATGTCGGTTTCCGGGCGCCTGTTGTAGTCGATGCGGTATTGCGTTTCTCCGGCCTGCGCCAGGCGGCTCTTGTTGGTGATGCCGGCTTCGTAGTCGACCAGCGCTTCGGTGCGCAGAAGATCGGGAATGCCGGCAGGCACGTAGCGGATCTTGGTGCCGGCCGCCTCGGCATGCCATTTGGCCAGCAGGGTGCGGTCGAAGCCGTCGGGTGCCTCCTCGATCTCCAGGCTCTCGCGGATTTCGCCGGTGAGGCCCTCGTCCTGGCTGAGACCGAGTAGCCAGTCCAGCGACACTTTGAACTCGGCGGCGATGTTGAGCAGCGTTTCGGCGCGGGGCAGGCGGGTCGAGGCGCCGGACAGCAGCTGCGATAGCGCCGAGCGGTCGATGCCGACCGCGGTCGCGAAGGCCGACTGGTTCAGGTCGGAGCGTGTCAAGAGCATTTTCAGGCGTTCGCGGAAGATCGTCGACAGGTCGCGCTTGTCCATGTGCGGGCTCCACCTCGATTGAGGAAAAATTTGCGCCGAATCGCTTCCGAGCGCGCCTCAGGCGTAAATGAATCCCTAAGTCTGTTTACAATGTATAACATGTGCGGCCGAAAATGCGCAATCGCAACAGTTTGTGCACTTTGTCTCGTTGAGTGGAACCATTTCTCCTGACACTATGCTGTCAGGAGCCAATTAGGGTTTCCGGCGACTGAGGGACAGTGGTCGATAGCATGACGAGCAAGAGCATCAGGCGACACAGCGCACCGGCCATCGAGTGGCCGACCGTGGTACTCGCCTTTTTCTGTTACGCAACTTGGCTCGCCACCGGTTTCCTGCTCTGGCCATCCTACCCCGTCCTGGCGCTCGCCATCCTGGCTTTGACCGCCGCACTGCAATCGTCGATCATGCACGAAGTGCTGCACGGGCATCCGACACGCAATGCACGGGTCAACGAAGCCTTCGTGTTCCTGCCGATCGGTCTGGTCTGGCCATTCCGCCGCTTCAAGACCATCCATCTGCGCCACCACGCCGACGAGCGGCTGACCGACCCGTTGGACGATCCAGAGAGTTATTACCAGGCGCTCTGGCAGCATGACGAGCTGCCGCCGACGATGAAATTCCTGCTCAAGATCAACAACACCATGGCCGGCCGCTTCGTGCTCGGCCCGTGGCTGTCCTGCGTCGGCTTCTTCATCGACGACGCCAAGCAGATGTTCGCCGGCGACAAGGCGATCCGCAAGGCGTGGCTGTTGCACGCGATCGGCCTTGCCGTCGTGATGCCGATCGTGCAGTTCGGCTTCGGCATTCCACTGTGGCTTTACATTCTCGTGCCGGTCTGGCTTGGCCAGTCGCTGATCTCGATCCGTACGTTTGCCGAGCATCAATGGTCGGAACATCCGGAAGGCCGCACGGTGATCGTCGAGCGCTCGCCGCTGTCGTTCCTGTTCCTCAACAACAATTTGCACTTCGTCCATCACAAGACCCCGACCGTGGCCTGGTACAAGCTGCCCAAGCTGTTTCGCGACCGCCGTGAAGAATGGCTGCGGATGAACAATGGCTATGCCTATCCGAACTATTTCGCGCTGATCAAAGCCTATGCCTTCAAGGCGAAGGAACCGATCGTGCACCCGGTGCTGCGGCGTCAAGCCGAGCCGGGCAGGGCCTTCAAGCCACGCATCAGGGCGCGCAGCATCAGCGGGCTCGGCAGTGCGCCGGTTCCCGCTGAGCCGCCGAAGGAATGATTCCGGTCTATCCGGAATCCGTGTCGGCCAATTCTGATTGGACGCCGCGTTTTTGCGATCCTTTTCCTAGACATGATGATTTGATATCGGCATGAGTGAATTGGTTGCGGCGTTGCCGATGTATGACTGGCCCGAAATGCGCGGCGAGGTCAACGCGCAATGGGCGCTGCTGCGCGATGCGTTTCGGCAAAAGGGCATCGACGCGCCGGAAACCATCGCGCGTCGCAATGGTGACCTGCCGCCGGTGCCGGGCGGAATTCGTGATGCTGTCGGTGCATTGATCGCACCCGATCCAGCGACATTGCCGCCGGACGAACTCGATTTTCACAGACTGTGGCTGCACCCGGCGCTGCTGTTCGCGCAGACCTGCTGGGGGCCGATGGAACTCGGCCTGTCCAGGCATGTGCAGGTGGTCGCCCAGCCCAGCTACGACGCCTACGAAGGCGGGCAGGGCGAGCTCTATTCCAGCGCCATCGTCATGCTGGCGGATGGCGCGCCGTCGGTTGCCTCGCCCAATGACGGCAGCCCGCTGATCCCACTCGATCGCATCCGCGGCAAGCGCTTCACCTTCAACAGCCTCGATTCGATGTCGGGGTTCCTCGGTTTCACGCGCGACCTGGAGGCGATGGGCGAGAGCCTTGACCTCCTTGCCTCGCGCAGCGAAAGCGGTGGGCACCGTTCCTCGATCGTCGCAATTGCAGAGGGCAAGGCCGATATAGCTGCGATCGACTGCGAGAGCTGGGCGCTGGCGCAGCGTTTCGAGCCGGCGGCGAAAAAGGTGGCGGTCGTCGGCTGGACCGGACGGCGCAAAGGCCTGCCTTACATCACCGCCGCGGTGACGCCGGAAAAGACGGTTGGGGCGTTGCGCGAGGCCCTTGCCGGGCTAGCCGAGCAGCCTCGCATCCAACGGGTAGGTTGAGAGCTGTTCGTTGCCGGTCTCGGTGATCAGGATCTGTTCCTCGATCTTGACGCCTTCGCGCCCGCCAAGCCGGCCGATATAGCTTTCCACGCACAGCACCATGCCCGGTTCCAGCACGCCGTCCGGCGTGTCCGATGTCCAGTCGCTGGCATGCGGTAGTGTCGGATACTCGTCGGCCAGGCCGACGCCATGATAGAGCACGCCGTATCGCGTCGGGAAGCAGTCGCCGGGCGGCACAGCCGAGCGTTCGACAAGGTCGCGGAAAGAGATGCCTGGCTGCATCAGTTCGGTGTTGTGCCCGATCTGATCGGCAGCGATGCGGAACAGGTCGCGCTGTTCGCTGGTCGGCTTCGCATCGCCGCACAGCCATGTCCGCGACAGGTCGGCGCAGAAGCCGTAGGGGCCGATAAGGTCGGTGTCGAAGGCGACGAGGTCGCCTGATACAATCTTGCGTGACGAGCATTCCTGGAACCACGGATTGGTGCGCGGGCCTGACGTCAGCAGCCGCGTCTCGATCCATTCGCCGCCGCGGGCGATGTTGCCGCGGTGCAGTTCCGCCCACAATTCGTTTTCGGAAATCCCCGGCTTCAGCGCCTGTTCCATCTCGCCCATCGCCGCCTCGCAGGCGGCGATGGCGCGGCGCATGGCGAGGATTTCGTCCGGCGATTTGATCAGCCGCGCGTTCTCCATCACCGCTTCGCCATTGCCGATGGAAATGCCGAGGCGAGCCAGCTCCTCGACGCCTTCCGGATTGATATGGTCTACGGCGATGCGGCTGTTGCCGCCGCCATGCTCTTTCACCAGATCGGCTATTCCTGCGGCCCAGCGGCGGACCTTTTGCTCGGTCAGTTCGCCGCCATAAAGATACATCCAGGATACCGCCGGCCGCACTTCGTCGACGACGCCGGAATGGTCGGACAAATGCTCGCAGGAGAAATAGTCGAACAGCACCACCGGCCCTTCGGTGGCGACAAAGCAATGCCGCGTCGGATTGTGCGCCACCCACAGCTGCATGTTGGTCGAGTCGGTGGCGTAGCGGATGTTGACGGGGTCGTAGAGCAGGGCGCCGGCATAGCCGCGCCGCTTTAGCTCGGCGCGGATACGCTCCAGCCGGTATTGACGCATGGCAGGCAGATCGGGCGCGGCAATGCCTGCCGCGGCCCATTCAGCTTCGGCCTGCGCGCCATAGCCCAGCACATGCTGGTTGAGCGAAGCCGCCTTCTGGCGGGAGGCGTCGCGGAGGGCCTCGATCGAGCCTGGCTCGAACGGCATGATCTTGCGATGGCGGCCAAAGCTGCCCTTCGGCCCCGCGCTGTCCATGGTCGAACCTCAGGTCCGCATCTTCTCGCCGCTCGGGTCGAAAGGCGCTTCGACGTTGATGCGGGCCGGCCGGCGGTGTCCGAGGATCTCGATCTCGAACAGGCCCGCGCTTTCGTCCTCGGCAAGAGCCGCCGGCACATAGCCTTGCGCCATCGACTTCCGCACATAATGCGCATAGCCGCCCGACGTGACCCAGCCAACCACGCGCCAGTCGCCGTCGACGATGCCGCGCACGGCGGACGCGCCTTCGGCAGCCTTGGAGCCGCGTATTTCCTTGCCGCCCTTGTCGAAGCGTGGCGCGCCATAGCCATGCGGCTTTTCCACCGTGCCGTAGTCCTTGCTGACCTTGGCCCAGATCGGTTCGTCGCCCATGACGTCGGCGTCGGCGGCATCGACGATGAAGGAGACGCGGCGCAGCTTCGGACCCTCGACCTGTTCCTTGGCGGCAGCCTCGCGGCCGATGAAGTCGTTCTTCTCCAGTTTGATGAAGCGGTCCATCGCCCCTTCGAACGGGCCGTAGATCGGCCGCAACTCGCGGAACCAGGTCGGAAAATTCTTTTCGAGGCGCATGGAGAGCAGCGCGCGCATGCCGAAATCGACAAGGCCGAATTCCTCGCCGGCGTCCTTGATCGCTTTGTAAACCAGGCGCTCGTAGGCCGGCGCCATCCAGATTTCATAGCCGAGGTCGCCGGTGTAGGTGATGCGGTTGACCATGCAGGGCGCCCCGCCGACCGCCATCTCGCGGAAATCCATGAAGCGGAAGGCTTTTGTCGAGACGTCGACATCGACCAGTTTCTGCAGCAAGTCCCGTGATTTCGGCCCGGCGATCGACAGGCCGACCAGGGTCTGGTCGAAGCGGTGGATGCGCACCGTTCCGTCCTTCGGCAGGTGCTTCTCGAACCAGCGCATGTGGTATTTCTGCGCCGCCGACGAGCCCCAGATCATGAAGCGGTCTTCTGCCGCCTTGGCGATGGTGAAGTCGCCGATCAGCTTGCCGAATTCGTTGAGCATCGGCGTCAACACGATGCGGCGGGTCTTCGGCATGCGGTTGGTCATCAGCCGGTTGAGGAAATCCTCGGCCGCGGGTCCCGAGACTTCGTATTTGGCAAAATTGGCGATCTCGGTGACACCGACACGCTCACGCGTGGCGCGCACTTCCTCGCCGATCGGCCCAAAATCGTTGGAGCGGTGGAAGGAGACGATATCCCTGGGTTCCTTGCCTTCAGGTGCGAACCAGAGCGGTGTCTCAAGTCCCCAGCTGTCGCCCATGACGGCGTTGTTGGCCAGCATCGTGTCGTAGAGCGGGGTCGTCTGCGCCGGGCGTGCCGCCGGGAGTTCCTCATTGGGGAAGCGGATGGAGAAGCGGCGCGAATAGTTTTCGCGCACCTTGGCGTTGGTGTAGCGCAGGCCGGCCCATTCGCCGAAGCGGGTGACATCCATGCCCCAGACGTCGAAGCCGGGATCGCCATGGACCATCCAGTTCGACAGCGCCAAGCCGACGCCGCCGCCCTGGCTGAAGCCGGCCATCACGGCGCAGGCGCACCAGAAATTGGTCAGGCCCTGCACCGGGCCGACCAGCGGGTTGCCGTCGAGCGCGAAGGTGAAGGGGCCGTTGATGATCTGCTTGATGCCGGCCTTCTCGATGCCGGGGAAATGCTTGAAGCCGATTTCCAGCGACGGCGCGATGCGGTCGAGGTCGGGCGGCAGCAATTCATGGCCGAAATCCCACGGCGTGTTGACCGGCGACCACGGCTTGCAGGCCTTCTCATAGGTGCCGAGCAGGATGCCGTTGCGCTCCTGGCGGGTGTAGATCTCGCCCTTGAAGTCGAGCACGCCGATCATTTCGCGGCCGGTCGACTTGTTGAACTCCTCGACCTCCGGCATCGGCTCGGTCAAGAGATACATGTGCTCCATGGCCAGAACCGGCAGCTCGACGCCGACCATGCGGCCGATCTCGCGCGCCCACAGGCCGCCGCAGTTGACGACATGCTCGGCCTTCACCGTGCCCTGTTCGGTGACGACGTTCCAGGTGCCGTCGACCTCCTGTGTCAGTTCCACAACGCGGTTGCGCAGCACGATCTCGGCGCCGAGTTTTTTTGCCGCCTTGGAGTAGGCGATGGTGGTGCCCGACGGATCGAGATGGCCTTCCACCGGATCCCACATGGCGCCGACGAAATTGGTCTCGTCCATCAGCGGAAACATCGCCTTGGCTTCGGACGGGGTGATCAGCTCTGTGTCCATGCCGAGATAGCGGCCCTTGGCGTGGGCCAGCCGCAGGAAATCCATGCGCTCTGGCGTATCAGCCATCATCACGCCGCCGGTCAGGTGCAGCGAGCAGGACTGGCCGGATATCTCCTCGATCTCCTTGTAGAGCTGCACCGTATAGGCCTGCAGCTTGGCGACGTTGGGGTCGCCGTTCAGCGTGTGGAAGCCTCCCGCCGCATGCCAGGACGAGCCGGAGGTGAGCTCCGAGCGCTCGATCAGCATGATGTCGGTCCAGCCGGCCTTGGCCAGATGGTAGAGAACCGAGCAGCCGACGACGCCGCCGCCGATGACAACCGCTTTTACGTGAGATTTCATCTAGATAAGTCCGTTTTTGAAGAGATTGAATCGGATGACCCCTCCGGGGGGAGAGGAAGGGCGCCAGCCGGCATAAGCTCGCGCCTTCCCTCTCCGCCGTCGATTGGAGGAGAGGTGTCGAGCGCAGCTCGACGGAGTGGGGGTCGACTGTTCATCAACAACACGGCCGATCAAAAATCGGTCGGCGCGCCGCCTTCGGACCGCCGCTTGGCGACGAAGGCTTTGAGTTCCTCGCGGATGGCCGGGTCCATGTAAGGCTCCTCATAGGACGCCAGCCGCTCCTTCCAGACCTTGTTGGCCTTTTCGAGCGCCGTCGGCGAGCCGGCTTCCGCCCAGGTCTCGTAATTGCGCCAGTCGGAGAGGATCGGCGAGTAGAAGGCGGTCTTGTAGCGGTCCTGCGTGTGCTGGGTGCCGAAGAAATGGCCGCCAGGACCGACCGACTGGATGGCGTCGAAGCCGAGTGCCTCTTCGGAAAGATCGAGAGGGGTCAGGAATTCGGCGACCATCTGCAGCAGGTCGATGTCCAGAATGGTCTTCTCGTAGGAGCAGCGCAGGCCGCCCTCGAGCCAGCCGGCGGCATGCATCATCAGATTGCCGCCGCCCTGGATGGCGCCCCACAGCGAGAACACGCTTTCATAAGCCGCCTGCGCGTCGACCGTGTTGGCGGCGCAAGTGTTGGAGGTGCGGTAGGGGATGTTGTAGCGGCGGGCAAGCTGGCCGCCGACAAGCTGCGCCTTCATGTATTCCGGCGTGCCGAACGCCGGCGAACCGGACTTCATGTCGACATTGGAGGTGAAGCCGCCATAGCCGACGGGCGCGCCCTTGCGCACCATCTGGGCGAAGGCGATGCCGGCAAGCGCCTCGGCGTTCTGCTGCACCAGTGCGCCGGCGATGGTGACAGGCGCCATGGCCCCCGACAGGGTGAACGGCGTGACGACGACGACCTGGCCCTTGCTCGACATCTGGATGATGCCTTCCATCATCGGCACATCGAGCTTGAGCGGCGAATTGGTGTTGATGATGGTGAAGACGGACGGCTCTTCCAGCATCTGCTCGTGGCTGATGCCGCGCGCGATCCTGGCGATCTCGATGCCGTCGACATTGCGCTCCTTGCCGAGCGAATAGATGTGGAACACCTTGTCGGTCAGCACGCTGAGATCGCGGATACATTCGAGGTGGCGGACGGACGGATGGATATCGGTCGGCTCGACCGGGTAGCCGCCCGTGCAGTTCAGGATGTTGTGCATCTGCGCAAGCTTGAGGAAGTTGCGGTAGTCCTGCTGGTTGCCGGGCCGGCGGCCGCGATCGATGTCGGAGCAATTGGGCGCCGACGCCATCATCGAGATGATCACATTGTTGCCGCCAAAGCGCACATTGTGAGCGGGATTGCGGGCATGGATGGTGAACTCCGACGGGCAGTGCGACACCAGTTCCAGGATCATGTCGCTGTCGAAGCGCACCCGTTCGCTGCCGTCGCGCACATCGGCGCCATGCGCCTTCATGATGCTGCGGGCGTCGTCATGCAGCACGTCGACGCCGATTTCCCGCAGCACGCGCAGGGAAGCGAGGTGGATCGATTCCAGCTCGTCGTCGGAGACCAGCCTGGTTGGCGCCAGCGGGTTCTTCAGCTGGCGAAAAGCCGGCTGCTCGAACGCGGCCGAGCCGCCGGCGCGCTTTCCGGCGCGGCCCCCGCGACGGGCGCGGTCAGTGGCCAATGCCGGTTCCAAGGGTTGTAGGGCGGCGGTCATGATGGTCCTCGTAGGATGCGATAGCGGGCGGCATAATGGACCGGCGGCTGCCCAGCCATTGCGGAGGCGGCGACCACTAGGGCGAGGGAAGCGACATGCCGGAACGGCAGTTGCGCGGCCACGACATCGGCCTGATCCCGCCGCCTCGTTGGCTTAAGCGGATTTCGGCGGCCGGCCCTTCCTTTCCCGGGATCGAACCGATAGCTACTCGGCTTGCCGGCCGGATGGCCAGCAGTTCATTTGGATGGCAGCATGGTCGCGACCGGCTCGAGCGAAGGCGAAGCAGGAACGCAATGGGCAGCGCTTGCCGGCGTCACCGCGGCACTTGCCATGTTCGGCGCTGCGCAGGGGTTGAGCTCGCCGCTGTTCACGCTGCTGATGCAGAAACAGGGCATGTCGCCGGCGCTGATCGGCTTGTCGGCGGCGATGATGCCGCTCGGGCTGATCCTTTCGGCTTCCTTCGTGCCGGCCGCGGTGCGGCTGGTCGGTGGGCGCAACCTGGCGGTCGGCTGCTCGCTGATCGGCGCGCTCTGCTTCCTGGGCATCGGCTATCTGCAGGACTGGGTGGCTTGGTTCGTCATCCGCTTTATCATCGGCGTCGTCATCAACCCGCTCTACATTCTCGGCGAGGTGTGGGCACTGTCGCTGGCGCCGCCATCGCGGCGCGGCAGGGTGATGGGCGTGTTCAACACGCTGATGGGCGCCGGTTACGCCGCCGGACCATTCGCGCTGACCCTGCTCGGTACGTCGGGCTGGGCGCCCTTCATGGTCGGCGTCGCCGGTTTCGCGCTCTGCGCGGTGATCCTGCACGCGGTCTCGTCTAAGCTCACCGGTTTCGAGGATGACGGCCAGCCTGCCAGCGGCCTCGTCGGCTTTGCCAGGATGGCGCCGGCGCTGCTGCTTGCCGTGCTTGTCTCGGCGGCGGTCCAGCAGAGCACCTATGCGCTGGTCCCGGTCTTCGGCGCCAGCTACGGCCTGGCCGAAGCCGTTCTGGCCTCGCTGGTGATGGCGCTTTCCCTCGGAAACATCCTGCTGCAGATACCACTCGGTCTTCTGGCGGAGCGTTTTGGCGCACGCGCCATGATCATCGTCTGCGCGCTGGCAACAACCGTTTGCGCGCTTTTGCTGCCTCTGCTGATCACAACGCCGTTGATCTGGGTCGTGCTGCTGGTGATGGGCGCGGTCGGTTACGGCGTCTACACCATGGCATTGGTCGAACTCGGCAGCCGGTTCAAGGGCTCTGTGCTGGTCGCCGGCAACGCTGCCTTTGCACTGATGTGGGGCGTCGGTGGCATCGTCGGCCCACCCGGTGCCGGCCTGCTCATGCAAGGCATCGGCCCGCTCGGGCTGCCGGTCGTGATCGCCGGCCTCGACGCGGTGCTGGTGATGTTCGCGCTGTATCGGTCGTCCGTGCGCCGAGCTTCCTGACGAGCCCAACCTCCTGACAGGCCCAACCTCCTGACAGGCCCAACCTCCTGACCAGGCCCAACCTCCTGACAGGCATTGTCCGGAGAAAGCCGTTTTCGCCTGCCAGGGGCTTACCACCACGTTGCTCAATCGCTAATCCTGCAGCCTCGATAGCGGTGCGCACGTGAATTTGGTTGAATCGAACAAGGACGAGACGATGCAATGGGCAGCGATCACCGGTGTGATCGCGACCGTCTCGGTGTTCGCCATCGCGCAGGGGCTGTCCTACCCGCTGTTGAGCTTCATCCTGCAGCGCCAGGGCGTTTCGCCAGCGATGATCGGCTTGTCGGCGGCCATGACGCCGATTGGTTTCATCCTGTCGTCGCCATTGATCCCGGCGCTGGCGCGGCGGTTCGGGGCAGGGCGCACGGCGCTTACCTGTGCGGCCCTTTCGGCTGTCGTGCTGGCGCTGATCGGCTGGACGCAAAATGTCTATTTGTGGTTTCCGCTACGCTTCCTGATCGGCGTGGTGACCAACCCGCTCTATGTGCTGAGCGAGATCTGGGTCATCGCGCTGGCGCCGCCGGCGCGGCGAGGGCGCGTCATGGGTGTCTATTCGACGATCATCTCGGCCGGTTTCGCGGCCGGGCCGCTATGCCTGCTTGCAGTCGGCACCGAGGGCTGGCCGCCCTTCCTCGTCGGCATCTCCGCCTTCGTGCTGTGCGGCATCTGCCTGGGCTTGGTGCTGCCGCGCTTGCCCAAGGTCGACGAGGCCGGGCATCAAGTTTCCGTCCTGGGTTTCGTGCCGCTGGCGTGGCTGCTTTTGTTTGCCGTCATAGTCGCCGCCGGTTTCGAACAGGGCGCGCTGGCGTTGCTGCCTGTCTATGGCACCCATCACGGCATTACCGAGATCCGCATGTCGGCGCTGCTGTCGGTGATGATTGCCGGCAATATCGCCATGCAGGTGCCGCTAGGCCTGCTGGCGGAAAGGCTTTCCGCGCGCCTGGTGCGGCTCGCCTGCGTCGCGATCACGGTGCTCGGCTGCGTCCTCCTCCCGCTTCTCATCGAGTCGCCGCTGATCTGGCCGATGATCTTTATCTGGGGTGCGGTTTCCTACGGCATCTACACGATGTCGATCATCGAGCTCGGCGAACGCTTCACGGGCTCCGCACTGGTTGCCGGTAATGCGGCCTTTTCCTTGATGTGGGGCGTCGGCGGTATCGCCGTGCCGCCGCTGGCGGGCGGCGCCATGGATATTCTGGGTGCCGGCGGGCTGCCGATCACGCTTGGGCTGCTGTGCCTGGCGCTGGCTATTGCTAGCCTCGCTGGTGGGCGGAAAGCCTCAATCGTGCGCTGAACATAGTGAATATCGATACGGCCTATCGGCGTTGGCTTTTTCAAAGCAACGCGTTTATCGGAGACCTCATGACCAAGCCTGCCACCCAGACGCCGAATTCCACCCCCTCGACCGACGATCCCTTCCTCTGGCTGGAGGACAGGACAGCCAAACAGTCATTGGACTGGGTACATCGCCAGAACGAGGTCACAGTTGGCGAATTGCAGGGCGATCCGTCCTATCAGGCGTCGTTCCAGACCGCGCTCGACCTGATGACGGCCGAGGACAACATCGCGGTCGGCGCCGCCATTGCCGGCCATGTCTACAATTTCTGGCAGGACAAGACCAATGTGCTCGGCCTCTGGCGCCGCACGACCGTCGCTTCCTACAAGACCGAGAAGCCCGACTGGGAAACGATCATCGACTTCGACCAGCTTGCGGCGAAGGAGGGGGTAAAATGGGTTTTTGGCGGCGCAAGCCGACTCTATCCGGACTTCAACCGTTGCCTGGTGAGTATGTCGCCGGATGGCGGCGACGCCAGCGAGATGCGCGAATTCGACATCGCGACCAAGTCGTTTGTCGAGGGTGGGTTTCGTGCACCCGCTTCCAAGTCGGGCTTCAGCTGGCTGGACAAGGACACCGTGATTGTTTCGGCCGCTTTCGACGAGGCCGACAAGACCGAGTCCGGCTATCCGCGAGTCATAAAGCTGTGGAAGCGCGGTACCAAGCTGGAAGACGCGACGCCGATCTTCGAGGCGCAGAAAGAGGATCTCGCCGTTGGTGCCGCTGTCGAGTACGACGGCGACAGACGCTATCTGATCCTGGCCCGGACGCTGAATTTCTTCGCTTCGCACATCTTCCTGCGGCTGCCTTCCGGCGAAAACAAACAGCTGCCTCTGCCGGACGACAGGACCGATACGGCAATATTCAGGGATCAGCTCGTGTTCGGCGTGCGCAGTCCATGGACGGCGCCCGACGGCACGGTTTGCAAGCCCGACGGCCTCTATTCGCTGGATCTCGCGCACTGGGTCAAGATCGGCGCGCTCGGGCCTGTCGAAACCTTGTTCGAGCCGGCATATCGCGTTTCCATAGCCGGCGTTGCCCGCACGCGGGACCGGCTGTTCATCAGCCTGATGGACAATGTGCGCGGCAAGGTCGTCGTCTGCGAGCGCAAGGATGGCAACTGGTCGCTGAAACCGGTGGCGCTGCCCGAAAATGGCAATGTCGGCATCAGCCATGCCGAGCAGTTCGGCTCGAGCGTGTCCTTCTCCTTCACCGATTTCCTGACGCCGAGTTCGGTCATCTGGTCTGACGACAATGGCGAGACGCTAGAAACCGTGAAGTCGCAGCCGGCGCGTTTCGATGCCTCGCCGCTGATCTCGGAACAGTTCGAGGCGCGCTCCAAGGACGGCACGATGATCCCTTATTTCGTCGTCAGGCGGCGCGATCAGAAGGGGCCGGTGCCGACGCTGCTTTACGGCTATGGCGGTTTCGAAGTGCCGCTGCTGCCCGGCTATGCCGGCGTGCGCGGCAGGCTATGGCTGGAAAAGGGCAATGCCTATGTGCAGGCCTGCATCCGTGGCGGCGGCGAGTTCGGCCCGGCCTGGCATCAAGCGGCGCTCAAGGGCAATCGCCAAAACGGATTCGATGATTTCGCAGCGGTCGCGCAGGACGTCGTCAAGCGCGGCATCGCGACAGCAAGCTCACTCGGCATCCAGGGTGGTTCGAATGGCGGCTTGCTGACCGGCGTTTCCTTGACGCAGCATCCCGAGCTTTTCGGCGCCGTCATTATCGAGGTGCCGCTGCTCGACATGCTGCGTTACGCCGAATTGCCGCCCGGCGCCTCGTGGATGGCCGAATACGGCGATCCGTCGAAACCCGAAGACGCGAAGTGGCTTTCAGCCTACTCGCCCTACCAGCATGTCGACGCCGCTGCCGCCTATCCGCCGGTGCTGCTGACCACATCGACCGCTGACGATCGGGTCCATCCCGGCCATGCGCGCAAGATGGCCGCCCGCCTGCAGGAAGCCGGCCATGCCAGGACGCTGTTCTTCGAGGAGACCGAGGGCGGCCATGGCGGGCGTGGCGACCGCCGGCCGCAGGCGGCGCAGACGGCGATGAAATATGTCTTCCTGCAGAGGGCGCTGACAGCCAAGGCCTAGACTCATTCCGTTATGGGCCAAGCAAAGGGTGGTTCTCCTCGACCAGCCTTTGCTCTAAGATGGCTTCCATGGCTCTCGTCAGGATGTTGATTGACGCATTTGAGGCTCGCGCATTGCGGGTCGCGGTGACGCCGTCACCGCGTACGCTGCGCGCCGAGCTTTTGCGGCTGTGCGCCCGCATCGGCTATTCGCCACCTCTCTGCCTCTGAAGCATTCGCCCCGGCTTGCCGGATAGAATCCAGAGGAAAGATCAGACATGACCTATCAGAATTATTCGCTGAAGCAGCTTCAGCAGATCGACGCCGCGCATCATTTGCATCCGTTCACCGACCACAAGGAAATGCGCGGGGCCGGGTCGCGCATCATCACCCATGCCAACGGCCCTTTCATCTACGATTCCGAAGGGGCTGAAATCCTCGACGGCATGGCCGGGCTGTGGTGCGTCAACATCGGCTATGGCCGTGACGAACTGGCCGACGCCGCCTATGCCCAGATGAAGGAACTGCCTTATTACAACTCCTTCTTCAAATGCTCGACGCCGACGCCAGTGCTGCTGTCCAAGAAGCTGGCGGAGATCGCGCCGAAGCACGTCAACCAGGTGTTCTATGGCTCGTCGGGCTCGGAGGCCAACGACACGGCCCTGCGCCTCGTGCGCCACTATTGGGTGCTGGAAGGCCAGCCGGAGAAGAACCGCATCATCTCGCGCAAGATGGCCTATCACGGCTCGACCGTTGCCGGCACCTCGCTCGGTGGCATGGATGGTATGCACAAGCAGCTCAACGGTGCGGTGCCCAACATCGTCCATGTGATGATGCCCTACGCCTATGAACTGGCGCTGCCTGGCGAGAGCGATCATGATTTCGGCCTGCGCGCGGCCGGGGCTGTCGAGGAGGCGATCCTCGAAGCCGGCGCCGACAAGGTTGCCGCGTTTATCGGCGAGCCGGTCATGGGGGCGGGCGGCGTGAAGATACCGCCGGCAAGCTACTGGCCGGAAGTGCAGCGCATCTGCCGCAAATACGATGTCCTGTTGATGCTGGACGAAGTCATCACCGGTTATGGCCGCACCGGCGAATGGTTCGCCGCCCAGACGCTCGGCATCGAGCCCGACACGATCACCACCGCCAAGGCTCTGACCTCGGGCTATCAACCGCTGTCGGCATTGCTGGTTGGCGACCGCATCGCCTCGACGCTGGTCGAGAAGGGCGGCGAGTTCAACCATGGCTACACCTATTCCGGCCACCCGGTGGCCTGCGCCGTGGCGCTGAAGAACCTCGAGATCATCGAGCGCGAAGGGCTGGTCGACCGCGTCAGGAACGACACCGGTCCTTATTTCGCCAAGGCGTTGCAGGAGCGCATTGCCGGACATGATCTGGTCGGCGAGGTGCGTTCGATCGGACTGATGGGCGCGATCGAGATCGTCAAGGACAAGGCGACCAAGGAGCGGTTCCTGCCGGCTGGAAGTGCGGCGGTGACCGTGCGCGATCATGCCATCGCGCACGGCATGATGCTGCGCGCTACCGGCGACACGATGATCCTGTCGCCGCCGCTGATCTGGACCCGCGATACGATCGATATGGCCTGCGATCGCATCTCGAAGGCGCTGGATCTGGCGCAAGCCGATCTGCGCAAGCGGTAGAACTCGACCCCTCGGCTGGGCGCTCCTCGGCGGGAGCGCCCAGCCTTGAGGCCATGCTGACGCGGGGAGCGAACGAATTCCACCACAAGCGCGTAGTGTGTGGGGCTGCGGCTGATTCGGCCGCGACAAGGGGTTTTGTTTCCATGAGAAAGACCGGCAAGAGCCGACGGACGCAAGAAGCGGCCAGCATCGGCGGCGACCTGATGCTGGCGCCGCTGGTGGCGATGATGCGGCTGCCGTTGATGACCATGGATGGCGGGAGCAGCCAGCCATGGAGCACGGAGACCGCGCGTGCGGTAAACGAGAAGACCGCCGCTATGGCCGAAGGCGTGTTTGCGGCGCAAATGTCCTTCCTGCAATCGGCATCGCGGTTCTGGCCGGAAATCTTTTCCGGCCGCACGCCGTCGCTGTTCAACGGGGTCGCGGCGGAGCGCTCGATCAGCGCCGCGCTGAAGCCGGCCAGCCGTGCCGTGAAAGCGAATTTTCGCCGGCTGTCCAACAAGACCTGACAGAAGTTGCAGAACTTTGATTTTGCGCATTGACGGGCGCATGCGCTAGAATCAGTCAGTACGTCACCGATGGGGGACACGATGGCCGGACAACCGCTCAACCAGCCGGCTGAAATTCCAGCCGAACTCGACCGCTGGAACTGGGGCGCCTTCTTCCTCAACTGGATCTGGGGCATCGGCAACAGCACTTTCATCGCGTTGCTGGCGCTGATCCCTGTCGTCAACATCATCATGATCATCGTCCTGGGCGCGCGCGGCAGCCGCTGGGCTTGGCAGAACCGCGCCTGGCGTGACGCGGAACAGTTTCGCAAGACGCAGCGCAACTGGGCAATCGCCGGCCTTGCCGTCTGGGTTGTCGGGATTGGCGGCTGCGCGACGATGGTGGGCAGCATTCCCTACGTCCTGAAAGGCAGCGATGCCTATCACATGACGATGGACAGGCTTCGCGCCGACGACCGCGTCAAGGCGGCGTTGGGTGATGATTTGACCGACAGTTTCTGGGTCGGCGGCCATCTCAACGTCAATGCAAATGGGGCCGGCGACGCCCAGTTCGGCATTCCGGTCCACGGCGCCAAGGGCAAGGGCACGGCCTATTCGACCGCTGTCCGGACAGCCGGCACATGGAGCTTGCGCCTGCTGGTCGTCAGGGTCGAGGGAACCAATGCGCCGATCGTGCTGATCAACGAAGATCATGTCCCGATCCCGAATGCTGCAATCGGAATATAGCTGGGCAAAACGCAAAAAAAGCAGCCTAAACACGGGCGCGAAGGCTGACAGTTCGGTCGGCTTTGTGGCCCAACAATCGGGTCACCACTGCTGCGTTCCAGACAAGGAAATATGCTGAAAAGCCGGATGCTGTCTGACAGTATGCGCATGCGTTCATGTGGGCCGGTGGCAATTTCATACAAGGGCACGCGCATATGGTGAGTTCCTTTCGTGCGGTCGTGGTCGGTGGCGGCTGTGTGGGTGCCGGCATTCTCTACGGCCTGGCAAAGCGCGGCTGGACCGATGTGGCATTGTTGGAGCAAACGCAGCTTACGGCCGGGTCGACATGGCATGCCGCGGGGCTCATCCCCTCTTACGCGCGCAGCCGCAATGTCGGCCGCATGATCGCCAGGTCGATCGAAATCTATGAGGGGCTGGAGGCGGAGACGGGCCAGAACGTCGGCTGGCACAAATGCGGCCAGCTGCGCATTGCCAACACGCGCGACAGGCTGGACGAGTACAGAAGCTACATGGACGTTGCCGAGGTCCAGGGTGTGCGGGCCCGGATCGTATCGCCCGCGGAGGCGCGAGAGATCTGGCCGCTGCTCGACAACAACAGCATGCTGGGCGCCCTCTACCATCCCGATGACGGCCACATTGCACCCGCCGATGTCACCCAGGCCATGGCCAAGGGTGCACGCGACCTCGGCGCGAAGATCCATCTTGATACCGAGGTCGTGGGTTTCGAGCGGATGCCGAGCGGCGAGTGGAGGGTCAAGACCTCGCGCGGTGACATCGTTTGCGAACATGTCATCCTTGCGACCGGCAATTACGCACGCCAGACAGGCGCCATGCTGGGCCTGGACATTCCCGCGATCCCGATCCTGCATCAGTACTGGATCACCGAGTCGGTTCCCGAGGTGGTGGAACGCAAACGGCTTGGTCTTCCGGAGATGCCGATCCTCAGGGACGAGGGTTACGAGGGCTATCTGCGCGAAGAGGGGGACGGGCTGATGTTCGGCCCCTATGAGCGTACCGAGCAGCTCAAGCTGTTCGCCGAAAACGGCGTCCCGGAATGGTTCGGCGCCGATCTGCTCGATGAAGATTTCGACGCCGTTTCCTGGAACTGGGAGCGCGCGACCGAACTGGTCCCCGCACTAGGCCGCGCCGGCATCAAGCGGAATGTGCGAGGGCCTTTCCAGATGACGGCCGATGAACTGCCGCTGATGGGGCAGGCGTGGGGCCTGGAGAATGTCTGGCTCGCCGAAGGGGTGCCGGGGGGCATCCTTTGGGGCGGTGCGATTGGCTACTACCTCTCCGAACGGATCGTGGAGGGTGGCAACAGCATCGACACGGCGGAGCTGGATCCCCGTCGGTTCGGCCAATATGCCAACAAGAACTGGACCCGGGCAAAGGTCCGGGAAGCCTGGGGCACCCACGCCGCACAGCACTATCCAGGCCAGGACATGCCGGCGGCACGACCGCAGAAAACGGCCCCTTCCTATGACCGTCTAAGCCAGCTCGGCGCGGTGTGGGATGTGTTGAACGGCTGGGAGATGCCGAGCTGGTTTGCGCCTGCCGGTGTCGAAGCGCGCAACGTCTACAGCTGGCGCTGGACCCCCAAAGGGAACCACGTCGCCGCGGAGGTCCAGGCTGTCCGCCAGACCGCTGGCCTGGTCGAGATGACACCAATGACCAAGTTCGAGGTCAGCGGACCGGGCGCAAGGGACTGGCTCGACGGAATCCTGGCCAACAGACTGCCGCGTCCCGGTCGCGTCGCTCTTGCCCATCACCTGACGCCGGCCGGCGGCGTGCGGGCCGAGTATGTGGTGGCGCGGCTGCAGAGCGACCTGTTCTATCTCATATCGACGCCGCGCGCAGAGCGCTGTAACCTTGACGATCTCCGCCGGCTGTTGCCGAAGGACGGCAGCGTGCATCTGCGCAACGTCACGGAGGATCGCGGCAGCTTCACGGTGGTTGGGCCGAAGGCGCGCGACATATTGCAGCCGCTGACGGAAATAGATCTCTCCAACGAGGCCTTCCCCTGGTTCAGCGTGCAGTCCGGCACTGTCGGCATGGCCAGCGACGTGCGACTGCTGCGCGTCAACTATTCGGGCGAATTGGGATGGGAGCTCTATCATCCGCTCTGCTATCAGCGGCATTTGCTGGATGCGCTCCTGGCCTCGGGGGAGGCGCACGGACTGAGGCTGGTCGGACTTCAAGCGCTGGAATCGCTTCGTCTCGATAAATCCTACCGCGCCATGTATCGCGACATGAATCTCGAACTGTCGGCCTGGGAGAGCGGCCTCGACCGATTCATGAGCCTCGACAAAGGGGACTTCATCGGCCGCGCGGCACTGGTCGCAAAACAGAAGCAGGGGGCGGCACGCCGGATCGCCACGCTGTCGATCGATACGGACGGTGCGAGCGCGTTCGCCTTCGAGGGCGTCTACCGCGAAGGCGAGCTCGTTGGCCACATCACCTCTGCGGGCTACTCCTACACTTTCGGTCACGACATCGCACTTGCGCTGTTGCCCCTGGAACTTGTGTCGCCCGGTATCGAGCTCGAGGTGTCCATCCTCGGCGAGCGCCGCGCGGCCAAGGTGATCGCGGACTCGCCCTATGATCCGGAAGGCGCCCGCGGGCGCATGTGAGGCATCCCGGAGTACAGTTTCCGGGTTATCGATGTCTCAAAACGTGCTGCAGGGCAAAACGCAAAAACCGCGCTCCATCAGGAACGCGGCTTTGCCAGATACGCATGGCGCTTCGCTACGCAAACACTTTGCGAAACTTATGGCACTTGTCGAAACTTACGGGCTCCGGTACGCGAGACCTGATCCGGAGCGCCGGGCGGATGAGATATGTCCGCCTCGCAGTCCGTTTTATAGGGACATCGTTACCGCGGAGTTATCGAGAGCTTAAGCAAATCTAAATTTGCATTTTTTCCACCGAAGGAAACCGGAAAAACCCGCCAAATCCAAGGGTTACGCTGGGTTACCCCTGAGAAAATTAATTATGCCGGAGAAATCGACGCCGCCATGTCCCTGGGCGTTGAACAAGGCATAGAGCTGGGCTGCTTCGGCACCAAGCGGCGTTACAGCACCCGCACTTTGCGCGGCTTCCTGGGACAATTTCAGGTCTTTCAGCATCAGTGCTGCTGCAAATCCTGGGTTGTAGTCCCTGTTTGCGGGCGAAGTCGGCACCGGGCCGGGCACCGGGCAATAGGTGGTCAAGGACCAGCATTGCCCCGACGAGGTTGAGGCGACGTCGAACAGCGCCTGGTGTGACAGGCCGAGCTTTTCCGCCAGCACGAAGGCTTCGGCGACACCGATCATCGAAATGCCGAGGATCATGTTGTTGCAGATCTTTGCCGCCTGGCCGGCGCCGTCGCCGCCGCAATGGACGATGCGGCCGGCCATCGGCTTCAGGATCGGCTCCGCGGTTGCAAAGGCGTCATCGGAGCCTCCGGCCATGAAGGTCAGCGTGCCGGCTGCGGCACCGCCGGTGCCGCCTGAGACGGGCGCATCGATGGATAGCAGGCCGTGTTTGGCGGCTATGGCGTGCACCTTGCGCGCCGACTCCACATCGATGGTGGAGGAATCGATGAACAGCGCCCCCTTTTTCGCCTTGGGCGCGATGTCTTCATAGACTGACAGCACATGCTTGCCGGCAGGCAGCATGGTGATCACCACGTCGGCATCCTTCACCGCAGCCGGCCCGTTGGCCATGATGACGACGCCATGCTCGCGCGCGACGGTCAAATTCTCGGGCATCAAGTCGAAGCCATGCACTTGGTGCCCGGCCTTGACCAGATTGGCGGCCATTGGATTGCCCATGTTGCCGAGGCCGATGAAGGCGATCGTCGTCATTGTCTCTCTCCCGATTTTGTAACGTCAGCGACCAATCAGCGCCCGCGCGATGATGACGCGCATGATCTCGTTCGTGCCTTCCAGGATCTGGTGTACCCGCAGGTCCCGCACCAGCTTCTCGATGCCGTAGTCATGCAGGTAGCCATAGCCGCCGAGCAGCTGCAGTGCGTCGTTGGCGACGTTGAAGCCGGTATCGGTGACGAAGCGCTTGGCCATCGCCGACCATTTGCCGGCATCCGGCGCCTTGCTGTCGAGCTTCGAGGCGGCGGCATAAAGGAAAATACGCGCCGCCTGCAGCTCGGTCTCCATGTCGGCCAGTCTGAACTGCAGCGCCTGGAACTGGTTGATCTTCGAGCCGAAGGCCTTGCGCTCGGCGGTGTAGGAAAGCGCCTTGTCGAGCGCCGACTGCGCGCCGCCCAGCGAACAGGCTGATATGTTCAGCCGGCCGCCGTCGAGCCCGGCCATGGCGATGCCGAAGCCCGCGCCTTCGCCGGACAAAAGGTTTTCCGCCGGCACCTTGCAATCCTCGAAAATCACCTGGCGGGTCGACTGCATGTGCCAGCCCATCTTGTGCTCGTTGGCGCCGAAGGAGAGGCCTGGCGCGTCTTTCGGCACGATGATGGTGGAAATGCCTTTCGGCCCCTCGGCACCGGTGCGCACCATGACGGCGTAGACATCGCTGTCGCCAGCGCCGGAGATGAACTGCTTGGTGCCGTTGAGGACATAGTCGTCGCCGCTCCTGACCGCACGGGTCTTGAGCGCCGCGGCATCGGAGCCGGAGCCGGGCTCGGTCAAGCAGTAGCTCGCCAGCCATTCCATCGACGTGAGCTTGGGCAGGAAGCGCTGGCGCTGCTCGTCATTGCCGAAACGGTCGATCATCGAGGCCACCATGTTGTGGATCGAGATGAAGGACGAGAAGGCCGGATCGGCGTGCGCAAGCGCCTCGAAGATCAGTACGGCATCGAGCCGGCCGAGCGCGGAACCACCGACATCGTCCCTGATATAGATACCGCCGAGCCCGAGCGGGCCGGTCTCGCGGATCACATCGGCGGGAAAGTGTTTCCGGCGGTCCCAGTCGAGTGCGTTCGGCGCGACGCGGTCGGCGGCGAAGGCCTGCGCCATCTCCTGGATGGCGCGCTGCTCCTCATTGAGTTCGAACTGGCTGGTGCTCGCATCGACCGCGGCGTCCATGGCGTGCTCCCTGATATCTTCGACCTGTTGGCCTGTCGTTTTTGGCTTTGCGCGGGCACCAATCTAGACCAATGATGCCGCCGCGCAACCCGACCCTTCGCGGAGCGGTTGTGCACCAATGCATGTCCGGAGCACGATGTGACGACAAAATTTGATGAACTGCTGGGCCGGTTCCACGCATACCTTGCGTCCGTCGATCACGCCGTGGTGCGCGATGCCGTGGCCCGGATCGGCTGGGATATGCCGACCCGCACGCTGGAGCCGCATCCGCTTGCCTGCCTGCGCCATCTCGATCGCGCCGCCGAACTGGCGCCGCCGGATCCCAAGCCGCTGGTGCAACTGCTTGCCGAGCGTCGGAATGATTTCCGCTGGGGGCAGACCTATGGCGAGGCGGACTTTGGAAAAGAGTTCATCGACAATTACGGCTGGCTGGAAGTGTTCGGCACGCGAGGCCACTTCGCCAATGGCGAGGCCGCCGCCGGCCTGCTGATCCTTGGGCCCGATATCGTCTATCCCGACCATCATCACCTTGCCGAGGAAATCTACGTTCCGCTGACTGGCGGCACCGAATGGCGCATGGGCGAGAGCGGCTTTTGCATGCGCACGGCCGGCGAGGTCGTCCACCACGCTTCCAACGTCAATCACGCCATGCGCACCGGCAAGGACCCATTGCTGGCGCTGTACATCTGGCGCGGCGGGCCGCTGGCGCAGAAATCCGATATCACCGGAACCGTGGCGCAGGGCAGGGACTGATGGCCAGAGCGATCATGCTGCAAGGCACGGGTTCCGATGTCGGCAAGACGGTGCTGGTCGCCGGCCTCTGCCGGGCGGCAAAAAAGCGTGGGCTGAAGGTGCGGCCATTCAAGCCGCAGAACATGTCGAACAACGCCGCCGTCGCCGACATTCCGGGCGACAACAATCATGGCGGCGGCGAGATCGGCCGCGCGCAATGGCTGCAGGCGATCGCTTGCGGTGTTGCGCCATCGGTTCACATGAACCCGGTGCTGCTCAAGCCGCAGACCGATGTCGGCGCGCAGGTCATCGTGCAGGGCAAAATGTTCGGCGAAGCGCGGGCGCGCGACTACCAGGCGATGAAGGGCCGGCTGATGGATGCCGTGCTGGACTCCTGGGGCAAGGTCGGCGAGGGCGCCGATCTGGTCATCGTAGAGGGCGCCGGTTCGCCGGCCGAGATCAACCTGCGCAGCCGCGACATCGCCAACATGGGCTTTGCCACGCGCGCCGACGTGCCGGTGGCGCTGGTCGGCGACATCGATCGCGGCGGCGTCATCGCTTCGGTCGTCGGCACCCACCTGATCCTGCCGGAAGAGGACCGGCGCATGATCGTCGGCTACCTCATCAACAAGTTTCGCGGCGACGTTTCGCTGTTCGACGACGGTCTGAAGTCGATCGAGACATTCACGGGATGGCGCTGTTTCGGTGTCGTTCCGTGGCTGAAGGCGGCGGCACGCCTGCCTTCGGAAGATTCGGTGGTGCTGGAACGGCTGGCATCCGGCGAAGCGCGCGCGCTGAAGGTGGCGGTGCCGATGCTTGGCCGCATCGCCAATTTCGACGATCTCGACCCGCTCAAGGCCGAACCGCAGGTCGAGGTGGTGTTCGTGCCGCCGGGAAAGCCGCTGCCGGCCGATGCCGGACTGGTGGTCATTCCGGGCTCCAAGTCGACGATCGGCGATCTCCTGAAATTCCGCGAGAACGGCTGGGATCGCGACTTGCTGGCCCATCGCAAGCGCGGCGGCCATGTCGTCGGCATTTGCGGTGGTTTCCAGATGCTCGGCCGTGCTGTCCGCGATCCCGACGGCGTCGAGGGCAGCGTCACCGAAGCCGAAGGGCTAGGCCTGCTCGACGTCGAAACGGTGATGGAACCGGAAAAGACGGTGCGCAACGTCAGCGCCCGTTCGGTGCAATTCGACTTGCCGCTCGAAGGCTACGAAATCCATCTCGGCCGCACCACCGGACCGGATACGCTGCGGCCGTCGGCAATCATCAATGGCATCGAGGATGGGGCGGTGTCGGCCGACGGCAAGGTGTTGGGTACTTATATGCATGGCCTGTTTGGCGCCGATGGCTTTCGCGCCGCCTACCTTGCGAGCCTTGGCGTCAGCGGCGGCGGCGTCGATTATCGCGCCGAGGTCGAGAAAGCGCTGGACGAGATCGCGGCCGAGCTGGAGACTAATCTCGACTGTGACGCGATTTTTGGGTTGGCTCGATAGATCCCCGTTGGCTAACCACCTTGGCAATTAGCGATAAACGCCGATCACGTCGTCATCCACGGGCGGAGCAAGGAGCGTAGCGACGCGGCGCAGACCCGAGGATGACGAAGTTGAGGACGCCTCGGTCAATCCCCAGCCAGCAGCGCAATAACTCAGGCCTTCTCGCCAGCCTTCGGCCAGTAGGTGCCAAACGACCAGACATTGCCTTCCGGGTCGCGGCAGATGAACTCGCGGCTGCCATAGTCGCGGTTGGTCAATTCCTGGATGATTGTGGCGCCGGCCTTCTTGGCCTTGGCATAGGCGGCATCGGCATCATCGACTGCAATGTAGATCGACTTGCCGCCGCCTGAGCCGGGCTCGCCGACCATCTTGCCGTAGTCGTCGTCGCGCACCGTGCCCAGCATGATCATTGAGGAGCCGAAGACCAGTTCGGCATGGTGCACGACATCGCCTTCGCCATAGCGGGCCCGGACGCTGAAGCCGAAAGCCTCGCCCAGCCAGTCGATCATTTTTGCCGCGTTCTTGTAGCGCAAAGCGGGGTAAAGCCGCGGCGCTTCAGTGGTGGTTGGCATGGGAACCTCCTTCATTGGGTTGGTCGACAACCCACCCTGCTCAAAGGCCGTTCCAGCGTCTTGAAGAAATGTTACCTGACTGAAAGCGAGGTTGGCGTCTCGCCGGCAAGATCACGAAACTCGCGCACGAGATGCGCCTGGTCGGCATAACCGCAATCGGCGGCGATATCCGCCCAGTCGGCGGTCTGCTGCCTCGACAGACCGAGCGCGCGGTTGAAGCGCACGATGCGCGACAGCGTCTTGGGGCCGATGCCGATGGCGTTGGAAAAACCGCTGGCGAGATGCTTGCGGCTCCAGCCCAGTCTTTCTGCAATCGATGAAATGCGGGTCCGGCCTCCGGACGTGATGATACGGTCAAAGGCCCAGGCGATTTCGAGCGGCGTCTCTGCGGCATTCTCGAGACGGGCGGTGACGAAGGCTTCGGCCACGTCGAAACGCGTGGCCCAGTCCGGCGCGTTGCCAAGCCGTTCACGCAGCGCCATGCCTTGCGCGCCAAGCACGTCGTCGAGGACGACCATGCTGTCTGTCAGTTCGCTCATCGGCAGGCGGAAGAAACGGCGTGCGCCAAGCGGCGTGAAGTTGACCTGGACGCAGCAGGCACCGCCGAAGGATTCGATCACCACCGGTCCGGCAAAGAGGCCGGCGGCGAAACTGGCGAAGCGGTCATTGTCGCCGGGCGCCTTGCCGAGGCCGATGGCGAAGGGTTCGGCGAAGCTGATGACCAGCGGTACGGTGAGCGACGCGTATTCGACGTTGCGCAGATGGCCGGGCGCTGTTTCGCGATAGCCGCAAATGTCCGACACCATGCCCTGAAGTCGAGGATCGGGCAGGCGCCGGCGCATCTCGAACCGCCCGGCGACAGATCGGTCCTGCTCTTGCCGGGGTTGCATCTCGACTGGCATCGGCCATCCTTCCGTAGAAAGAAATCTAGCAGACCCTTGGCCGGAATCAAAAGCGCCCGGCTTTTGGCCGGGCGCTCCTCGTCCCCACTTCAAGAGAACGTGTCAGGCGCCGCGCATCAAGCAGCCGCCGGCAAGCACGATGAAAGCAATAAGCACGATCCACACCGATGCGAGTGGAATGAACGCAAGAACGCCAAGCGCGGCGAGAACGCCGATGATGGCGATAACAACGGAGATGATAAAAACGATCTGGGTAGGTGCGCTAAGATTCATGTCTGCCTCTCCAACATGATTCGAACAGCGGCATTCTATCAGGGCGCGTGATCACACACCAATCAAGGCCCGCAGCGGGTTCGCAGGGTCGGCCAGCAGCTTCACCGCCAGCGCCAGGCACACGATTACCAGCAGCGGCTTGATCAGTTTTGCGCCGATGCGCATGGCCAGGCTGGCGCCGACGCGGGCGCCGAGGAACTGGGCAACGCCCATCATCAGGCCGATCTTCCAGTAGACGACGCCGAAGGCCGCGAAGACGATGAAGCCGCCGATGTTGGAGGCGAAGTTGAGCAGCTTGGTATGCGCCGTCGCCTTGAGCACGCCATAGCCGGCAAGCGCCACGAACGCCAGCATGTAGAAGGAGCCTGCGCCCGGTCCAAACAGGCCATCGTAGAAGCCGATGGCGGGCACAAGGATCAGTCCGAACAGGAAGGGCGACAGCCGCTCGGCGCGGTCGATGTCGTTCATGTTGGGCTTAAACGCGAAGTAGAGCGCGATGGCGATCAGCACAATAGGCAGGGCAGCCCGCAGAATGTCACCCGGCACGATCGTTGCCAGCAAGGCGCCGATGGCGCTTCCGACAAGGGCCAGAAGCGCCGACGGCAATTGCCGGCGGAGGTCGACATGACCCTTCGATGCGTAGTGGATGGTCGCCGAGCCCGAACCGAACATGCCCTGCAGTTTGTTGGTGGCGAGCGCCTGGACCGGCGTGAAGCCGGCAAGCAGCAGCACCGGCACCGTGATCAGCCCGCCACCGCCGGCGATCGAATCAACAAAGCCCGCGGCAAAGGCGGCGAAGGCGAGCAGGGCGACGGTCTGGATGCTAAGGTCGATCATCTGATGTATGGGGGTGTCCGGCCGGCTGAAATATCGGGCGTTCGACCACGGCCGCCCTGTTTGCGCAAGGTCCATTCCGCGCTACCTCTATCCAAGCGCATCGCGCTTGGATTTGTATTTGTGTGGTTAACCCGGAAAGAGGCTCCTGATGGCATTCGCATTGCTGGACCAGCTACGTCAAATATTCGACGGCGACCCGGGTGTGCGCAAGGTGGCGGACGATCCGGTCCTGTCGGCGGAACTGCTGATGTTGTTTCGCATGATCCTGGCCGACGGGTCTGTCAGCGAGAGCGAGATGGTTGCCTTCCGGCGCATCTGCAAGGACGCCTTCGGCATTGCGGAAAGCAGTATCGACAGCGTCATCGAATATCTCAACGAGTTCGGCTACGAGACCAATGGTTCGCAGGCGATCGCACTGTTCCGCGACCTCGATGTCGAGCGGCGCCGGCAATTGGCCAAACATATGGCGGAGATCGCCAAGGCGGATTCGCAACTGGCCGAGAGCGAGATACGCCTGCTGCGCCGCACGCTCGACCTGCTCGATATCAGCCCGGTCGATGTGGTGAAGCCGCAGGAGTGATTGGGCCGCCTTCTCTCCTGATCAGCCTTGCTCTCGCAGCCGCTTCGCGATTGCCCGGTGCAAGTCAGGGGCGGCGGTGACAAGCGCCTTGGCAGCCTCGGATTGCGGGTCGTCGAGCACCTCGCTCGTCTTGCCGCGCTCGACGACCTTGCCGTCATGCATGACCAGCACCTCGTCCGTGATGGCGCGGGCGACGGTCAGGTCGTGGGTGATGAAGAGGTAGGCGATGCCGAGCTTCTGGTTGAGCTCGGCGAACAAATCGAGGATCTGGGCGCGGATCGAGACGTCGAGCGCCGAGACCGGCTCGTCGGCGACGACCAGCTTGGGGCGGGTGATGATGGCGCGGGCGATCGACAGGCGCTGGCGCTGGCCGCCGGAAAATTCGTGCGGGTATTTGTCCATGTCGCTGATGCCGAGACCGACTTCGTGCAGCGCATGCGCCACCATCTCGCGGCGTTCGGCGCGCGTCGGCTTTTTCTCCAGCACATGCAGGGGTTCGGCGACCAGTTTTTCGACCTTCTGGCGCGGGTCGAAGGAGCCGTAGGGATCCTGGAAGACGACCTGCATGTCACGGCGGGCCGGCTTCAGCTCGGCTTCGCTCTTGCCGGTGACGGTCTCGCCTCGGAACCGGATCGTGCCCGAGCTTGGCTGGTCCAGCGCCAGGATCATGCGGGCGAGCGTTGACTTGCCGCAACCGGAGCGGCCGACCAGCGCCACTGACTGACCCGGCGCCATCGACAGGGACACGTCGTCGACGGCTCGGATACCAGGCGCACGCTTGAACAGCGAAGTGCGCCGGCCGGGATAGTCGCGGGTCACGCTTTCGACCTGAAGCAAAGGTTGGCCCGTCTCGATGTCATGCCGCCTGGCGCGCGCCGGCACATGCATAGAGGCCTGCGCCAGCTGGCGCGTGTAGGGGTGGGTCTGTTCGGACAACGTGCGCGCAGTGTCGCCGGCTTCCATAACCTCGCCGCCGCGCAGGATGGTGGTGCGGTCGGCCATCTCGGTGACCACGGCGAGGTCATGCGAGATCAGGAGCAGGCCCATGCGGCTTTCGGCGACGAGGTCGCGCAAGAGGTCGAGGATCTGCGCCTGCAGCACCACGTCGAGCGCCGTCGTCGGCTCGTCGGCTATCAGCAGCTTCGGCTTCAGCGCGCAGGCGATGGCGATGACGACGCGCTGGCGCTGGCCGCCGGACAGTTCATGCGGATAGCGCGACATGGGGAATTTCGCCGAGGGCAAGCCGACACGGTCGAGCATTTTTCGCGCCCGGTCTTCGGCCTCGGCGCGGTTGGCCTTGGTGTGCCAGCGTATGCCTTCGGCAACCTGTTCGCCGATGGTCTTGACCGGGTTAAGCGCGGTCATCGGCTCCTGAAACACCATGCCGATGTCGTCGCCGCGCAGCGCGCACATCTGGTCCTCAGTTGCTGCCAGGATGTCGATACCGTCGAATGTGACGCGTCCGGTGGCGCGCGCGGCATGGGGCAGAAGCTGCATCACCGTCAGCGCGGTTATCGATTTGCCGGAACCGGATTCGCCGACCAGCCCCATCACCTCACCGGGCGCGACGGAAAGCTCCACACCCCTGAGGATCTGCGTGTCGCCGATAGTTAGCGACAGGTTCTCAATGTCGAGCAGGCTCATCGCTGCCGCCGCGATTTCGGATCGAGGATGTCGGCAATGCCGTCGCCCAGCAGGTTCAGTCCCAGCACGGCGACGACGATCGCCATGCCCGGAAAGATCGCCATCCATGGCGCCACCACCATGCGGGTCTGCGCGTCGAACAGCATGCGGCCCCAGCTCGGCATCGGCGGCTGGGCACCCAGGCCCACATAGGAAAGCCCGGCCTCGGCCAGGATGCCCAGCGCGAACTGGATGGTGCCTTGCACCAGGAGCAGCGTGGCGATGTTGGGCAGCACATGTTCGATTGTGATCTGCGTGCTGCTCTTGCCGGCGGCGCGCGCGGCCAGAATGAACTCGCGCGGCCAGATCGCCAGCGCGCCGGCGCGGGCGACACGGGCAAAGACCGGGATGTTGAAGATGCCGATGGCAATGATGGCGTTGATCGCGCCCGGCCCGAAGATGGCGGTGATCATGATCGCCGACAGCAAAGCCGGGAAGGCGAAGACGAGATCGTTCAGCCGCATCAGTGCCTCGTCGACGAGGCCGCCGCGTGCCGCGGCAAAGGCGCCGAGCGGCACGCCGACCCCCATGCCGATGCCAACCGCGACCAGTGCCACGGCAATCGAATTGCGGGCGCCGACCATGACCATCGACAGGATGTCGCGGCCGAAATGATCGGTGCCGAACCAGTGCGTCAGAGAGGGGGCTTGCGTCTTGTCCGATATCACCAGTTTGGTGACGTCGTAGGGCGTCCAGCCATAAGAGACTACAGCCATTGCCAGGATCAGCAGGGTGATGACGAAACCGGCCACGAAGGCGGTGTTCCTGAATGCCTTGGCCAGGATGCTGCCGAACGTCTCCTCTGGGATGTCGATGTGCAGTGTCATTGCCGGCTTCTCAGGCGCGGATCGACAACCGCATAGGAAAGATCGACGAGAAGGTTGACGGCGATGACGGCGGCGACCAGCAGCATGACGACGCTTTCGACGACGATCAGATCGCGCTGGGTGATCGCCTGGAATACCAGCCGGCCGAGGCCGGGCAGATAGAAAACATTCTCGATGATGATGGTGCCGGCAAGCAGGAAGGCGAATTGCAGGCCCAGAATGGTCAGGACCGGGATCATGGCGTTGCGCAGTGCATGCCGCCACAAGACTGCGCGATAGGGCAGGCCCTTGGCGCGGGCGGTGCGGATGTAGTCTTCGCTCAGCACCTCGATCAGCGCCGAGCGGGTGACGCGCGCCAGGATCGCGGCTTGCGGCAAGGCAAGTGCGACCGCCGGCAGCAGCAGCGATTTCAGGGCTGGCCAGACGCCGGCACTCCAGCCGGGAAACCCACCGGCCGGGACCAGCCGCAGCCAGACGGCGAACACATAGATCAGCATCAGCGCGAACCAGAAATTGGGCACGGCGACGCCAAGCTGTGCGGCACCCATCGAAATCGTATCACCGGCGCGTCCACGCCGGCTGGCGGAAAACAGGCCAACGGGAATCGCGATGATGGTGGAGAGCGCAAGTGCAATCAGCGCCAGCGGCAGCGAGACGGCAAGCCGCTCGCTCACCAGGTCGATGACCGGCACCGAATAGGTGTAGGAACGGCCGAAATCGAGGCTGAGCAGGCCGCCGGCCCAGTGCAGATAGCGCAAGGCCAGTGGCGCGTTGAGGCCCATCTGGTTGCGGAGAAGTTCGATCTGGTCGGCGCTTGCGTTCATGCCCAGCATCAGCCGTGCCGGATCGCCGGGCAGGATCTCCAGCACGGCGAACACCACCATGGAAGCCAGCAGCAGCGTGGCGATGGCGACGGCGATGCGTTTTAGGAGATAGGCGGTCATGGAAGCGGAGGCACTGTTATTTTGTCCACCGGGCAAAGGTTGCGTTCCCGCACACCCCCCTCTGTCCTGCCGGACATCTCCCCCGCAAGGGGGGAGATTGTGCTCTCATCGAGGCTTTCGCCAATCGTTGACGGTGCGCAGACCAAGAAGGTTGCAAAGGGTGCACCATCGGCCAAACTGCCGATCTCCCCCCTTGCGGGGGAGATGCCCGGCAGGGCAGAGGGGGGTGTGACGGAGCGCAAGTTCCGCCAGGCAGCCTGAGTCTTCAATCCGACCACTTCACCTTGGTCAAATCATTGGCCTGGATCGGCGCGTTTTCCCACAGCCCTTGCAGCTTGGCGTCCCAGACTCCGACCTTCGGCAATTCGTAGAGGAAGCCGACCACGGCATCGTCGGCCAGGATCTTCTGTGCCTGCCCCAGCAATTCCTTGCGCTTGGCTTCGTCGGAGGTGACACCGAGGTCGGCAATCACCTTGTCGAAGGCTGGATTGTCGTAGTTGAAATAATAGTCTTTGCGCGAATAGATATCGATGTCGTTGGGCTCGGTGTGGGAGACGATGGTCAGGTCGTAATCCTTCTTGGTGAACACCTGATCCAGCCACTGTGCCCATTCGACCGGAATGATTTCCAGATCGATGCCGACGTCGCGAAGTTGTGAAGCGATGATCTCGCCGCCGAGCCGCGCATAGGCGGGCGGCGGCAGTTTCAGCGTCGCCTTGAAGCCGTTCTCGAGGCCTGCCTCCTTCAGCAGTTCCTTGGCCTTGGCGACATCATGCGGGTAGCGGCCGGTGAGGTCGACATAGTCCTTGTTGGCCGGCGACATATGCGAGCCGATCGGCTGCCCGAGGCCGGCCGAGGCGCCGTCGATGATCGCCTTGCGGTCGAGCGCGTAGGAGATCGCCTGTCTTACCTGCAGCTTGTCGAAAGGCGGCTTCTTGTTGTTGATCGACAGGATGGTCTCACCCTCGGTCGCGCCGATCACAACCTTGAAGCGCGGGTCGTCCTTGACCTGGGCGACGCTGTCGGCATCGAAGAACGGGAAAGCCTGGATGTCGCCCGAGAGCAGCGCCGGCACATAGGCGGCTGCATCCGGCACGATGCGGAACTCGGCCTTGTCGAGGGACGCCGGCGTACCCCAGTAGTTATCCGATTTGACCAAGGTGATCGACGATCCCTTGGCCCAGCTCTGGAACTTGAACGGGCCGGTGCCGATCGGTTTCTCCTTGTTGGTATCGGCAGATTCCGGCGCCACGATTACCGCGTCGCCCCAGCCCATATTGTAGAGGAACGAGCCCTGCGGGTTTTTCAGCGTGACCTTGACGGTTGCCGGGTCGACCACGTCGACTTTGTCGATGGCGGCGAACAGGCCCTTTTGTGCGTTGACGGAATTTTCGGCGCGGGCTCGATCGAGCGAGAATTTCACGTCGCTGGCGTCGAAGTCGGTGCCGTCATGGAATTTCACGCCGGTGTGCAGCTTGAAGGTGTAGACCTTTCCATCATCGGAAATGGTCCAGCTTTCGGCCAGATCCGGCAGCACCTCGCCATTCGGCCCGATGCGTGTCAGCCCCTCGAACACATTGGCGTAGAGAACCTCGTCGATTGCCGCGGCGGCACCTGCGGTTGGGTCGAGATGCGGGGGTTCGAGCGGAATGCCGATGACCAGGTCGGTTCGCGCGGCAAACGCGGAGGTGCCGGCGGCCAGCGACAGCACCGCGGCCGCCAGAATGGTTTTCCACAATTTCATCGTGCAACTCCCCATGCGTTCAGACACGTGCTCGAACCCGGGCGATAGAAGCGTGATTTCGCCACGGAGTAAATTGCGTTTCGTTCTGCCCGTTGGCGTGGCCGGGAATGTTTTTGTCCTGGCGACCGCATCGGCAGGTCGAAGCTTGTCGCGGTGCACACCTTATTCCGTGGCTGTGCCGCGCAGCAGCACGTTGAGCCCGATCGCCATCACCTTGGCCGATTCCACCATGTCCGATATGCCGACCCATTCGTCCGGCCGATGGGCGAGGTCGAGAATGCCCGGCCCATAGGCGATGCAATCATAGATATGGCCGATGCGCGCAATGTGCTTCTGGTCGTAGGTGCCGGGCGAAATGACATAGTCGGGTTCGCGGTCGAAGATCGCCATGATGCCTTGCGCAACCGCCTTGACCACCGGGGCGTCGCGCTCGGTCATCAGCGGCAGCACTTCCATCAGGTCGCGGATTTCGTAGTCGAATTTTGTCCGCTCGCGCTTTAGCCGGTCGAGAATACCGGTCACTTCGCCTTTGACGGTGTCGAGATCTTCCTCCAGCAGGAAACGGCGGTCGATGGTCAGCCGGCAGGAGTCGGGCACGTTGGGCGACGGCAGGCCGGGCCGGAAGTCCTCGGTCTGGCCGCCATGGATCGAATTGATGTTCATGGTCGAGCGTTTTGCCCCTTCGGGCACGACCGGCATGCGCGTCATCTTGCGGTCGAGTGCGGGGAACAGCTCGTCCTCGAAAGCCCTCAGCACGGCGCCCATGTGACGTACGGCATTGTCGCCGAGAAACGGCATCGAGCCGTGCGCGATCTCCCCCTTGGTCTCGATCTCCGCCCACCAGACACCGCGATGACCGAGGCAGATGCGGTCCTTGTTGAGTGGCTCGGGTATGATGACGTGGTCGACTCTGGGCTTCGAGAAATAGCCCAGGCTCGCCAGATGGGCGACGCCGCCGAAACCACCGGACTCCTCGTCGACCGTGCCGGATATTTCGATGGCGCCGGGAAAATCGGGGAAGACTTCCAGGAAGGCTTCGGCTGCGACGATCGAGGCGGCAAGACCGCCCTTCATGTCGCAGGCGCCGCGGCCGTAGACCTTGCCGTCTTTGACGATGCCGGCAAAAGGATCGACGGTCCAGCCGTCGCCAGCTTCGACCACGTCGATGTGTGAGTTGAAGTGGACGCAGGCGCCTGACGATCTTCCGTCGAAACGGGCAACGACATTGACGCGCGGGTAGCGGTCGGTGTCGCCGGGCGTGCCTTCGGCGCGGATGAATTCGGTCTCGAAACCGCTCTTCTTCAGCCGCGCGCCGAGATATTCGGCGCATGGCCGATAGGCCTCGCCGGGTGGATTGATGGTCGGAAAACGGATCAGCTCAGTGGTCAGCGCGACGACATCGTCGCGCCTGTCATCGATTGCCCGGAGGAGTCGCTCGTTCATACCCAGAGTTGAGCAGCGATCTCAGCGGTTTTGCAAGCCCGTTGGTGATCGAGCCTGGGCGGCGTGTCGTTGCGGCAACTATTGCGGGAAATCGTTCAAATTCGCTGCTTTGGATTGGCGAATTGGTCAAGGTGTGTGTGTTAGCCCGTTCATCTGCCATTAAAAAGATGAAAGACAATTTGAGGGCAGACAGGTTAGGGGCAATCAAAGGGGTTTGATCGCATGAAAAAGACAGTTCTCATGGCAGCCGTGTTTGTTGCGATGCTGTTCGGTGCTTCGGGGCAGGGCTGGGCAGCCAGCCTCGTTGCAAATATTGACGTGTCGTCGCAGACGATGACCGTCAGATATGGTGCGTCGGTTTACCGGTGGAGCGTCTCCACCGCGCGCAAAGGCTACATTACCCCGCGCGGCAGCTATCGGCCGCAACGGACGGCGCGGATGTGGTATTCGCGCAAATACGACATGTCGCCGATGCCTCATTCCGTGTTCTTCCGCGGCGGCTATGCCATTCACGGCACCGGCGCGGTGAGGCAGCTCGGGCGCCCGGCATCGCATGGCTGTGTGCGCTTGCACCCGACCAACGCCGCCGCCTTCTATGCGATGGTTCGGCAAGCCGGCTTCGGCAATACGCGGATTGTCGTGACGAACTGAAGAGATTCAGGTTCGCTGTTGTCGGCTGGCGCAGGGCTAACACCCTCGCCAGCAGTTCTGTTTAAGCGTTTGGGACCGCTTTTGCCTGCGAGGGCCGCTTTCGACGCCCGCCGCTGATCTCCCACCTTTTGTGGAACCACATCCACTGGCCGGGATCTTCTCGCACCCAGCGTTCGACGACATCGTTGAGACGCTGGGTGGTGGCGTGGACATCGACGCTGCCGTCAGCGGTGCGCGGCAATGTCAGCTTGTCCTCGATTTCGAGCCGGAAGCGGTTGCCTGGCAGCCTGATGCAGCGCGCCGGATAGACGTCGCAGTCATAGTGACGGGCAAGGGTGGCCAGCACCCGATTGCTCTGGCACGGACGGCCGAAGAACGTCGTATCCAGTCCATTGGAGAATTTCTGGTCGACAAGGATGCCGATGTTGCCGCCGTTCTCCAGGACCCCGGCCAAGGCGAATGAAGCACCGGCCATCGATGGCAGCAACGAGCCCATGGTCGAGCGGCGCGTCGAGAGGATGTAGTCGGCAAGATAAGGATTGTTGGGCGGCCGAAACAGCGCCGTGATGTTCATGCCGAAGGTCGCCGCCGCCACCGGCAGCAATTCGAAATTGCCGAGATGACCGGTAAAGACGATATGCGGCTTCTGTTCGCCAGCGATTTCGACGAAGTGGTCCGCTCCTTTGACCTCGATGCGGCCGGGCTTGATGGCTGTAGGGTCATAGTCGAAGAGGGCGTCGAGAAAGATGTATTCCGCGGCAAGACGGGCCATGTTGCCCCACATGTCGGAGGCGATCGCCTGGATCTCGGCTTCGCTCTTTTCCGGATAGGCCTTGCGCAGATTGTCGACGGCAACCTGATGGCGTCCCACCCGGGGGCCGACCATGCGTGCGACGCGGTCGGCGAAATTCAGCGCACTGTCGGCCGGCAGCAGGCGCAGGACCGAGATGATCATCATCGCCGCCCGCGCCACCAGCCAGTAATTGAGCTGGCGCAGTTGCCTGCCGTAACGAAATTTTAGATCCCGGCGGAATTTCTTGAACACAGAGGTCAAGGCTCTAGCCGACGCGCAGGATGATCTTGCCGAACACGTCGCGGCCTTCCATGCGCTTCAGCGCGGCATCTATACCGTCGAAGTCGACTTCGGTATCGATGACAGGTGCGACCTGTCCCGCCGCCATTTTCTGCATGGCGTTTGCCATGTTCTCCATGCGGCAGCCAAAGGAGCCAAGCAGTTTCAATTGCTGCTGGAACAGCTGCATGAGGTTGATCTGCGTCGACACGCCGGAAGTCGAACCGCAGGTCACCAGGCGGCCGCCACGCTTCAGGCACAACATCGAGGCGGCAAAAGTGTCGGCGCCGACATGTTCGAAGACGACATCGACGCCCTTCTTCTTGGTCAGCTTGCGCACGACGCCCTCGAAACGGTCGTCGCGGTAGTTGATGACATGGTCGGCGCCGAGCGCCTTGGCCTTGTCGATCTTGTCGTTGGAGCCGACCGTGGTGATGATGGTGCAGCCCATCCGCTTGGCCAGCTGGATGGCCGCCGAGCCGATGCCGGATCCGCCGGCATGGATAAGGATCGTCTCGCCGGGCTGTAGCCTGGCGTTGTCGAACAGCATGTGCTCGACCGTGCCGAAGGTGACGGGCGCGACCGCCGCGCCGATGTCGGTCACGCCGGGCGGGGCAGGGACCAGCAGGCGAGCCGGCAGGTTGATCTTCTCTTGCGCGAAACCGTCGAGATGGAAACCGTGCACACCCGAAACATGTTCACAGAGGTTGTCGCGGCCTTCGCGGCAGGCTCGGCAGAGGCCGCAGGTGCGCGCGCCGTAGATCGATACCAATTGTCCGGGCAGCAGGCTGGAAACGCCGGGGCCCACCGCCTCGACCTCGCCGGAGGCTTCGGCGCCGACGACCAGCGGCAGCTTGCGCTTGGCGAAGGCCATGCCGCGCCAGCCCCAGACGTCGATATGGTTCAGCGCCACCGCCTTGATGCGCAGCGTGACTTCGCCAAGTGCCGGCGGTGAGGGTGGCGGCAGGTCCACCGTTTCAAGACGGCGGTCCTCGATAAGTTGCAATGCGCGCATTGGGCCTGTCGGTTTCGGTCTGGCTGAAAAAGGTCGCTTAGACCGGTTCCCGCGCCATGACAAGGCAAGTGTTCTGGCCGCCGAAGCCGAAGGAGTTCGACAGAACGGTGCGAACCTCGGCATTGCGCTTCTTGTTCGGCACCACGTCCAGCACGATCGCGGGGTCGGGATTGTCATAGTTGATGGTCGGCGGAATGACGCTTTCGCGCATCGTCATCAGCGAAAAAGCTGCCTCGACCGCGCCGGCGGCCGACAGCGTGTGGCCAATCATCGACTTGTTCGACGAAACCGGCATCGAGCCGATCCGCTCGCCGAACACCGTCGACAGCGACAGATGCTCCATCTTGTCGTTTTCGGGCGTCGAAGTGCCGTGAGCGTTCACGTAGTCGATCTCGTCTTCGCTCAAGCCGGCATCGGCAAGCACAGCACGGACCGCCGCGATCGCCGGCGAAGCGTCCGGCTTCGAGCGGGTGCGGTGGAAATCGTCCGCCTTTTCGCCGCAGCCGCGCAGGATGCCAAGAATCGTGGCGCCGCGCGCCATCGCGGCTTCCAGCGATTCCAGCACGAGAGCGCCGGAGCCCTCGGCCAGCACAAAGCCGTCGCGCTCCTTGGAGAAGGGTTTTGACGCCTTTTCGGGAATGTCGTTGTGGGTCGACAGCGCCGACAGCAGCGAGAAGCGGATCAGCGCCTCGGCGGTTGCCGAACCGTCGGCGCCGATCGACAGCGCCCGGTCGCATTCGCCGCGGCGGATCGCCTCGACACCGAGCTGGATGGCGGTGGCGCCGGAAGCGCAAGCGGTCGACAGCGTGATCGGCAGCCCGCGTGTGCCGAAACGGTCGGCAAGCCGGTCGGCGATCGAGCCGAACTGCGTGGTCTCGAAAATGTCTAGTTCCTTCAATCCGCGCGCCACCCGCAGCAGCCGTTCGCCGCCGGAGTCCAGTTTGTCGGAATTGTAGAGCGCGAAGCGGTCGTGCCAGTCGAGTTCGACCGGCGGTGAAGCGAGGAAGAGAGGACCACCGAAATCACCGGAATCGAGGCCGGATTCGGCCACGGCCTCACGCGCGGCGGTTTCCGCCAGTTCATAGGTGAGGTGGCTGGAGCCCTTCGAGCTCGATGGCAGGAAGTCGACCATGCCGGAGATGCGGGTGTTGAGATGATCGACCGGAAAACGGGTGATCGGGTGGATGCCCGACTTGCCCGAGGTCAGCGCCGCCCAATTGTCGGCCTTGCCGACGCCAAGCGAGGTCACCACGCCGATGCCGGTGACGGCGACGATCGGCCTGCCCATATGATCGTTCAGATTGGCCATGCGGGAGCCCTCGAGCGTTTATCGTTGCAGCATGGATCGTGGAACACCGCCTCAGGCGGCGTTGATCAGCGCCATGCCCTCGAATTGGTGATAGCCGATCGCCGTTGCAAGGACGGTTGCGGGAACCCCTTCGAACGGCTTCTCGGCTGCGGCATCAAAAACGGGGTAGGCGGCCTTGCGATCGACGGCCAGCGCCGCCAGTGCCACGGCGAAGGGAAACTGTGCTTCCTTCATGTGCCCGGTCAGCGTCGAGAAGCCGCGCGCGGCAATCGCCGGATTGGCGTCGAGCGCTGCTTTCTCGGCGATGGTTGCCATATGGGCGCCTGACGCGCCCGACAGGGCCAGTAATTTGCCGTTCGGCATTGCAGCCTGCTTGAGCAGTGCGGCGATCTCGGTGTCGAGTTCTCCCCGTGGGCGCCTGGCGCGGCCGGAGACGACCGGCCCAAGCTCGGCATAAATCTTTCGTCCGCGGCTTGTCGCGTGTTCGCGCTGCTCCAGCACCAGGAAGGCACCGCCGGATCCAGTCACGACGCCGCCGCCCTCAGCCCCCTGTCTTTGCCAGACCGGCTTCCACGGGCCGCGATGCAAATAGCCGGCGAGTTCATAGCCGAGCAGCATGTCGGAATGTTCGGTCTGGAAGGCACCGCCGACCAGGATGTGCGTCGACTGGCCGGAGCGGATGCGCGCGGCTGCCGTCTCGACGGCGGCGACACCGGCACCTTCCTCACCCATGAAGGTTCTGGATGAGCCCGTCACCTTGTGGACGATGGAGATGTTGCCGGCGAGCAGATTGGAAAGCTGGGCCAGGAACAGTGTCGGCCGCAATTCGGTGGTCAATTTCTCGTTGAGCAGCACATCGCGGTCGTTGCGGCTTTCCGAAGCGGCGAGAATGGCGGCATCGACCGCCTCGTCGCGTTCGCCGCCGCCTGCGGCCACAACCATGTCCATGGTCGTGCAGAGTTCGTCATTGCCCTTGATGCCGGCGTCGTCCAGCGCCAGGCCTGCGGCATAGGTGCCGAGCCTCTGCCAGGTTTCCATCTGGCGCTGATCGCCGCGTTTGGCGATCTGCAGGTTCCAGTCGATCTCCGGCAATGGATGGACGGTATAGGGTGCAAAGCGCGCCGCTTCGAGCACCGGTTCCAGGCCCGGCTGCGCGAGCTTCTGCCAATGGGCGTCCGGACCTTCCCCCAGCGAGGAGACAAGGCCGATACCAGTGATGACGACGTCGCGGGGGCTGCTCATGAGCGGCTTTGTGGGTCAGGCGGCAGGGCGCGTCAAGATCACGCGCTCAACCGAAGTCAGGCGGTCTTGGCGGCAACCAGTGCGTCGATCTTGGCGCACAGGTTCTTCATGACGAAGTAATCGTCGGTCGAAGCCTTGCCGTCATTGACCTCCTGGGTCCACTTTTCCAGCGGCACCTTGATGCCGAATTCCTTGTCGATGGCAAAGACGATGTCGAGGAAATCGAGGCTGTCGATGCCGAGATCGTCGATCGTGTGGCTCTCGGGCGTAATGGTGTCGATATCGATCTCGCTGGTGTCGGCAATGATCTTGGCGACTTTGTCGAACGTGGTGGACAAGGGCTTTTCCTTCGGTTGCGGGCGGAATCTGTCCGCATCTTGTTTGGGCGCTGTCTAATCGGTTTTTCCCGGCAGGAAAAGGCCTGATACGCCGGGCGCAGATGGGAAGCCTGCTCTGTAAAGGCAAGAAGGGACGCCGGCTGACCGGCGGCCCTTCCCTTTGACGTTACGTCAGCCTTTGTCTCGATGCATGTCGTTCCCCAAAACCGGAACCACTTTGGGCGACATGCATTAGCTGTCGCGGAGCTTGACCAGGTCGTTCAGCAGCCCGCCCGTTCCGTTGTGGACGGTCAGCCGCTCGACCTTGCCGGCGATGGTTTCCAGAGCCTCAAGCTCCTTCAACCGCAGCATCACCGGGTTTTCCGCCATCACCCTGGCCGTGTTGAGGAGGGAACGCGTCGCGTTCGTCTCCTCGCGGCGACGGATGATGTTGGCCTCGGCCTGCTTTTCGGCCGACACCACCTGGTTGAGGATCTCGCGCATCTCGCCCGGCAGGATCACATCCTTGAGCGCGATATCACTGACCTCCACCCCGATCTCGGCCATGTCGGCGCGAACCTTGCCGGCGGCCTCCTCGTCGATCGTCACCTTCTTTTCAAGGATCTGATCGAGTGTCAGCGCGCCAAGGGTCTTGCGGAAGGCGTACTGCAGGGCGCGGTAAAGGGCTTCGGAGAAGTCCTTCACCATGCTCACCGCCTTGACAGGATCGACGACCCGGTATTCGGCTGCGATGTTGACGCGGATCGTCACGCGATCCTTGGTCAGCACTTCCTGCCCAGCAACGTCGAGCGACTGGCGCTTGAGGTCGACGACCTTGATCTGCACCATGCGTCCGACGTTCCAGAAGCCATGCACGCCCGCCGTCAGCGTCCTGACCAGGACACCGTCGATGAACAGCAGTCCGGCCTGACCGTCGACGACCGGGTGGACGGACATCAATTCCGCCTTCCGGGCCTGGCCGAGCCGGCGCATGACCGCCGCATCGATGGCGAGATCGACCGATGTGTCGATCAGCGTCACCTTCCACGGACCGGCATCCGTCCACAGCACGAGCTTGCGGTCCGGCGCCAGAACGGCGTGCAGATTGCCGTCACGCTCGATGATGGCGACATCCGTGCGCCCGGTGCGAACGACGGTGAAATGACGCGCGGCCACATCCGGGAGCTTGTCGAACAACGCCTTCTCGTATGCCGAAACGAATTCCGGGTTCTTCAGATCGTGCCGGGACACTTCAAGGCTGCCGCGCCGGTTGGCGAGCCAATGTTCGCCCGGCAGCAGGACAGTCTTGATCTCACCCTTGTGGAGGGTGAGGGCACGTTCGTTTTCCTTTACGAGGACGCGCTCGCGTCCAAGAACCTTGTCGAGAATTGTCATTGTTTCACTCCTGTCGGGCATGGCCACATGCGAGGCGTCAAGTCATGCGTCGATCGTTCCTTTCGTTTCTCGTTTCACATCGTCGTCTTGCGTCATCGTCCGGGCACGAATGATCCGGGGACTGGTGGCATCAATCCGTGGCGGGCCTTCGGGAGCGGATCGCGGGGCAGCGAAGCGGGCGCCGGAGGCCGAGCTTCCTTTGCCGGCGACACTGCGCCTTGATCGTCACCGCGGGCCTGGCCGCGAGCCGATGGCGAAAGACGCTTGGGATGATCCGCGCCCGAGGGCTTGGGCCATCCGTTCAGTCTTTCGCATTCCAGTCCCCTGACCGTTTTTCGGATGGCTTTTCAGGCCAATGGAGAAGGAATCGAACCTTCGACAGTCAGATTAACAATCTGATGCTCTAACCAAACTGAGCTATCCGTGGTGCAGATGAAGGGAATTGAACCCCCGACCTCCGGACCCAAATCCGGCGCTCTCCCGCTGAGCTACATCCGCGATCCCAGTCCCCAAAGCGGCGCCGTATACAGGGCGGCAAAGCCGCCTGCACGGGCGGAGGCGAAAGCTCCAACCGTTGTGCTCGCTTCGGTTCTCGTGACCGGGAGCGCGCCTATAGCCCCTGCGACGGGTTGTCGCAAGCGGCATTGTCGTGGCGGATTTGCGGCTTCTTGCGGCGGTGGCATTTCGGCAACACCGCTTTCGACGTCAGCGATCGCGCGCAGGGAGCTCAGAAGGTGACGCGGCCGAGCACGCGCAGGCTATCGCCCTGCGGCTCCACGACCACGGCCTCGCCTTCGCGCGGCGAGATGCCGGTCAGCGCCACGATGTCTTCCAGATGGGTGACCATGACCAGATTGTCGGAGCCGGAATAGGCGCGGATTTCTTTCAGGATCGCCGCGATCTGCGCGGCTTTCTGCGCCTCGTCGCCCTTCAGGAGATCGAGCGGAGCAAACAGCTCCGGCTCGGCCTCGAAGGCGATGCGGGCAGTATCGAGGCAGCGGCAATAGCGGCTGGACAACACGCGCTCGATCGGTGCCGCACGGGCGGCAAACAGAGCGCCGATCTTGCTCGCCTGTTGCTTGCCACGGGCCGACAGGTTCATCTGGGTGGCGCAACTGTCGATGTCGAAATTGGCCGGGTCGGTGGTGCCGGTGACCATGGCATGGCGCAGCAGCACGACATGTCCGCCATCGCGCAGCAGCGCCCAGCCTGCATCCGTGGCGTGGGCCACGCCGGGAATAAGAAACAGGAACAACGCCAAGGCAAATCGAATCATCCGCTATCCTTCTCCGGTTCCCGGCAATGGGTTCCGGTGACGGGACATATAGGGACGGTAAAGCCAGCCGAAAGACAAGGCGCGGTCGGCGGGATGCGTAGACCTACTTCTTCGCCATCTGCTTCTTCACCAGATCGATCTTCTGGTCGGTGAGCGGGATGGGGATTGTGTAGCCGGCTTCGGTAAAGCCCTGCTTGGCGTTCTCGAAGAATTCGATCGCCTTTTGATATTCGGCCTTGCCCCCGCCATAGCTGGCTCGGTTCCAGCTGACGTCACCGAGATTGTTCTGCGCGAAGGCCCATTGCATGGGCAGGCTTTCCCTGGTGAATACCTTCAGCGTGGCCGCGAAGGCGGCCTCGGCATCACCGAGGTATTTGCCGGTGCGTTCGAGATTGCCGAGGTTGAGCAGGCTCATGCCGATGCCGTTCTGGGCGTTGGCCCAGTCGACTGGTGCCGCGTCGACGGTGAGTACTTCGAGGGCTGCTCGGCGGGCCGCTATGGACTCAAGCAGCGTCCTGGAGTCGGCATTGCTCATGCTCAGCCAGTGCAGCGTCGAGCCGAGGCCGGCCTGGGCCAGCGCCCATTGGCGGGGGTTCGTCTCGCGCTTGTACTCGCGCAACGCATCGCGGTAGGCGGCAATGGCTTCACCATAATGTTCCGGCTTGTCGGTGACGCCGCCGAGGAGCTGCAGCGTGTTGCCGAGATTGTAGTGGCTCATTGCCCAGTCGAGAGGGAATTTCCGTCTGACATAGACCTGCCGGGCCGCCCGGAAGGCCGCGGCCGACTGCTCCAGCTTGGCCGCGTCGCGGGTGCGCTGGCCAAGCGTCTGGTAGATCGAACCGAGATTGTTCTGCGCCGACGCCCAGTCCATCGGGAAACGCTGCCGGGTAAAGACCGTCAGTGCATCGTCATAGGCGGCCGCGGCCTCTTCGAGCGCGCCGGTGCCCATATCGAAACGGGCGACACCGCTCAGCGCGTTGCCGAGGTTGAGCCTGCTGGTCGCCCATGAGACGGGGAAGGTTTCACGGGTTCGCACTTCAAGCGCGGCACGGAACGCGTTGGCCGCCTCGTTTATCTTCGCCTTGTCGTTGAGCTGAATGCCGAGCGACACCAGCGTGTTGCCGAGATTGTTCTCGACCATCGCCCATTCAACCGGCGCCTTTTCGCGTGTGTATTCCTCAAGTGCCAGCCGGTAGGCCGCCTCGGCTTGCGTCAGATGTTCGCCGGCGGCCTCGCGCTCGGAAAGCGCATAGAGCGCCAGGCCGAGATTGTTCTGCGAAGCGGCCCAGTCGAGCGGGACCTTGTCGCGCGGGCGTTTTTCGAGTGTGGCGCGCATCGCCACCACCGCCTCGTTCAGGCGTTTCGGGTCGCTCTCACGTTCGCCGATCTTCAACAGCACGTTGGCCAGATTGTTCTGCGCGGCGGCCCAGTTAAGATCGTCCTTCTCGCGCTCGAACACGACAAGGGAATCGCGAAAGATCCGCGCTGCCTCTTCAAGGCGCGCGGTCTCCGTCTCTCGCTCGCCGATGGTCTGCAGCACCACCGCCATGTTGTTGCGGGTGATCGCCCAGTCGCGATTCTGTTCGTCATTGGGGATGAAGTTCAGAATGGTGCGATAGGCCTCGATGGAGTGCTGCAGCGCATCGAGATCGCCGGTGGCGTAGCCGTAGGCGTTCAACGCCTCGGCTTGCTGGTTCTTGTAGTTCCAGCGCAGCTTGTCGTCCCATTTCTCGGCCAGCGAGAAGGCCTTGGCGTAATCGCCTGCGGCGGATTTGTAGTCGAAGACCAGGCCAGAGGCATCGGCGCGCCTGGCATAGATCGCGGCATCGGCAAGACGCTTCTGCTTGACGAGATCCTCGGCTTGATCGACCGCGTCGTTGGTCTCTTCGATCCGGCCGACGGCATCGTCGAGGAATTTACGCGCCGTCACGATGGCGCCCTGGCTGATGGCCTTGTCGGCGGAGGCGACAAGCCGTTTGATCTCCGGATCGTCGGTGCGAAGCGCTGCACGCTCGGACATCATCTTCTTCAGGCGCTCGGCCTGGGCGTCGAGCACCTTTTGCAGGTCAGTCGGATCTTCCGGGATCTTTTCCGTGCCGAGCGCTTTCAGCACGCCATAAAGCGCATCAAGCGGCACGCCTTCCTGCAGCGAGGCCAGTTCCACCTGCGCCCGTTTGGGGTCGGGCAGGTCGGAAATCGTCAGCAGCAGCTGGCGCCGCTCGCCGGTGATCAGCCCGTCGTCGCCGGTCGGCTCCGCCGGCGCGACGCCGAAATAGAGCAGCCGGCGCAAGCTTTCATTGACCCAGGGGCGCTGCTTTGCCTTTGTGTCGAGATAGACCTCCTCGGTCACCATGCGCATGACCGAGCCGAACTCGGTACCCTTCATCGCCGCGAGGTGGCGCAGCAAAGCGGACGCATAAGGGCTGTTTTCGCCGGCGGCGCCATCGAGCGCTGGACGACCCGGTTCTGCGGCAAAGCCGACCACCGTACCCAGGCTCGCGTCGGCCGCCGGCGCATTGCCGAGCGCCTTCGCGCCGCGCACCGGCTCCAACCCGCCGGCGCCTATGGGCGAGGCGGAAGCGGTCGGTGAGCGCCGGACCATGGCATCCGCGGGGAATGGATTGGTGCGGCAGGCGTCGAGCAGCATGATCGTCACCGGCACTGTCTTTTTCAATGCCTCCATGACGGCCGATATCGGCACAAGGCTGGTGCCGGCATCCTTCAGCGACGGGACGTCGGCATCGACCGGAACCAGATAGTTTTCGCCGCCGGCCTCGATGCCATGACCGGAGTAGTAGATGAAGGCGACATCGGCGCCGTCGGCATCTTCGGTGAACCGCTCCAGGTCGCGCTTCAGCTTGGTGGCGTCGCGGTCGGTGACGCTGCGGGCGTCGAAGCCAAGGTCGGTCAGCATCTTGGCCATGTCGCGGGCGTCGTTGGCGGGGTTGGGCAGGGCGGCGATGTGCAGGTAATTCGACTGGCCGATGATCAGCGCCACGCCCTTAAGGCTTATTGTCTCGGCAACTGCAAGCGCGGTCGCGGCAAGGCAAAGCAGTGCGGCGATGAAAGCCGTCAGCCATGCCCGCCGCAAAAGATTAAGCTTCGAGGTTTCGACAAAGGTCATTTGTCGTTCGCATCCGCCCTGATGATCCAAGCCCTCTATAACGCTGCCAATGGACCATGATCAAATTTGGCCATGATCAAATTAGGGCATGATCAAATTCGGGCGCGATTGCGCCGCGGCCGTGGCTCGCCTATCCCTGAAAAATGTCGCCGCTCACCGAAACCGTTCTTTTCGTCTTCAGCCTCGTCGCGCTCGGCTATCTCACCGGGCTCACCGGCTATCTAAAGCCGGCCAGCGGGGACGGCATCTCCGAATTCGCCATCAACGTGGCGATGCCGCTGCTGCTGTTTCGGACGATGGTGAATTCCGATTTCCATGGCGTGGCGCCATGGTCGCTGTGGGGCGCTTACTTCACCGCGGTTGCAATGACATGGGCTGCCGGCCATCTGGTGACGACGCGAATCTTCGGGCGGGACGCACGCACAGGTATCGTCGGTGGAGTGTCGTCGTCCTTCTCGAATGTGGTGTTGCTGGGCATTCCCTTCGTTCTCGGCGTATTCGGGTCCAGCGGATTCGAAGTGCTGTCGCTGCTCGTTTCCGTGCATCTGCCGACCATGATGATGGCGTCGATCATCATGTTCGAGATATTTGGCCGCGGTGGCAGCGAGCCCGTACACCCGCTGCGCATCATCCAGAGCTTTCTGAGAAGACTGTTCACCAATCCCCTGATCATCGGCATCCTGGCCGGGCTGGCATGGCGCCTAACCGGCGCGCCGCTGCCGAACCTTGCCACACGGCTGGTCGATGCGCTGGCTGACACTGCCGGGCCAGTGGCGCTGTTCGCCATGGGCCTCAGCCTGCGCCGCTTCGGTATCTCCGGCAATGTCCGGCCGGCTCTGGCGCTTTCGGTGCTGAAATTGTTCCTGATGCCGGCTCTGGTTCTCGGTCTGGTCTGGCTGCTTGGCCTGCCGCCATTGACGGCCAAAGTGGCGGTGGTGGTGGCGGCGCTACCATCCGGCATCAATTCCTATCTCATCGCCGTGCAGTTCAACACCGGCCAGGCGCTGGCGTCGAACCAGATGACAATCGCCACGGCGAGCGCGGTTGTTACAACCGCCTTCTGGCTGACGGTGGTGCTCCACGTTTTCGGATAGATAGCCAGATGGTGCGGCCAGCGATCGGCACGGCATATGTCCGGCCTGCTCTCGCCTCGGGCTGGTCCAACCCCTATATGCCATCTTGCGATTGCTTGCGGGCCTTGCCCTCGGTAAAGAGCAGTGGCTCCGGCGTGCCGGCTTCAGTCCATGGCGCACGCTCACCGAAGATTTCACAGACCGGCCGTCAGCGCGCCGAACGGAGGATAGACCATGCTTCAGAAAACCAGCCATTTCATGCGGCAGGCCAATCTCATCAATGGCGAATGGGTGCAGGCCGACAGCGGCCAGACGGTTGACGTCAACAACCCGGCCACCGGCCTCAAGATCGGCACCGTGCCGAAGTCGGGCAAAGCCGAAACCCGCCGCGCCATCGAAGCCGCCGCGGAAGCTTTCAAGACCTGGCGCAAGACGACCGCGCTCGAGCGCTCGAAGCTGCTGCGCAAGCTGCATGACGCAATGATGGACAATCAGGACGTGCTGGCCGAACTGCTGACCATCGAACAGGGCAAGTCGCTGTTCGAATCGAAGGGCGAGATCGGCTCTGCCGCGGCCTACATATTGTGGTTCGCCGAGGAAGGCCGCCGCACCTATGGCGACGTCGTGCCGTCGCCATGGGCGGACCGCCGCATCCTGGTGACCAAGGAACCGGTCGGGGTCATCGCCGCCATCACGCCGTGGAATTTCCCGTCCTCGATGCTGGCCCGCAAGCTCGGCCCGGCGCTCGCCGCCGGCTGCACCGCAGTGGTCAAGCCGGCCTCGCAGACACCATATTCAGGCCTCGCCTGGGGTGCGCTCGCAGAGGAGGTCGGCTTCCCCAAGGGCGTCGTCAACATCCTGACCGGTTCGGCAAGCGAGATCGGCGACGAGATCTGCGCCAATCCGCTGGTGTCGAAGATCACCTTCACCGGATCGACCGAAGTCGGCAAGCTTCTCATCCAGAAGTCGTCGGTCACCGTCAAGAAAGTGTCGATGGAGCTCGGTGGCAACGCGCCGTTCATTGTCTTCGATGACGCCGACCTCGAGCGTGCGGTCGCTGGTGCGATCACCGCCAAGTATCGCAATTCCGGCCAGACCTGCGTCTGCACCAACCGCTTCCTTGTCCAGGCTGGTGTCTATGACAAGTTCGTCGAGAAGCTCGCTGCCGCCAGCAACGGGCTGAAGGTCGGCTCCGGCCTCGAGGACGGCGTGCAGCAGGGGCCGCTGATCGACGAGAAGGCGGTCGAGAAGGTCGAAGAACTGATCGCCGACGCCACATCCAAGGGCGGCAAGATCGTTGCCGGCGGCAAGCGCCATGCGCTCGGCGGTTCGTTCTTCCAGCCGACGGTCATTGCCAATGCGACGCCCAAGATGCGCTTCATGAAGGAAGAGATCTTTGGCCCGGTCGCACCGGTGTTCAAGTTCGAGACCGAAGAGGAGGCGATAGCACTCGCCAACGACACCGAATTCGGCCTCGCCTGCTATTTCTACACCGGCGATCTCGGCCGCGCCTTCCGCGTCATGGAAGGGCTGAAATACGGCATGGTCGGCGTCAATGAAGGCCTCATCACCACGCCGGAGGCGCCGTTCGGCGGCGTCAAGGAATCGGGTCTCGGCAAAGAAGGCGGACATCAGGGCATCGAGGATTATCTCGACACCAAATATGTCTGCATCGGCGGCCTCGGCCTCTGATAGGATATTCCCTGAGATGGGGAGGCCGATGGCCTGCCTGTCTCTCATGGGAAAACCAGCCGAAGTCTTCTGGATCAACTGGCATTTACGGGCATGGCGATGAAGGACGGCGAGGTTTTCGGCACGACGCAGGCAGGCGAGCCGGTGCGTCGCTTCACGATCAGGGGCGGCGGTATCACCGCCAACATCATCGGTCTGGGCGCGATCATCCAGGATCTGCGCCTGACCGGGCACGATGCGCCGCTGGTGCTTGGCTACGACAATCTGGCGGCCTACGAGACGGATACGGGCTTCTTTGGAGCGGTTGTCGGCCGCTATGCCAACCGCATCCGCGACGGCCGCTTTACCATCGCCGGCAGCCGCTACCAGACCGAGCAAAACTTCCTCGACAAGCATACGCTGCATGGCGGCTCGCAAGGCTATTCCCACAGGCCGTGGACGGTTTCGTTGCATGGCAGGGATTTCGTCACGCTGACGTTGCACGATCCCGACGGCGCGATGGGCTTTCCCGGCGCGCTCGATGTCACTTGTACCTACCGGTTGAAGATCCCCGGCACGCTCAGCGTCGAGCTGACCGCCACCTGCGAGGAGCCGACGCTGTGCAATCTGACCCAGCATTCCTATTTCAACCTGGATGATGGCGGCGCCGGCGACATTCTCGACCACAGGATGATGCTGAATGCCGGCGCCTACCTGCCGGTCGATGGCGACATGATCCCGACCGGCGTGGTCAAGCCGGTTGACGGTACGCCGTTCGATTTCCGCCAGGCGCGGCCGCTGCGCATGGAGACCGAGGGCGAACAGCTGCCCTACGACCAGAATTTCTGCCTCGCTTCGGCACGCGGGCCGCTCAAGCAGGCGGCATGGGCGCAAGGCGCCAGTTCCGGTGTCGAGATGGAGGTCTGGACCACTGAGCCGGGCGTCCAGCTCTATACCGGCCAGTACGTGACGCCGCGCACCGGGTTGGAAGGCCGCGACTACAAGGCTTTTTGCGGCTTCTGCCTGGAGCCGCAGATTTGGCCGGACGCGCCGAACCGGCCTTATTTCCCGCAGGCGACGCTGTGGCCGGGCGCGATCTACCACCACGTGACGGAATACAGATTCCGTCTGCCCTGAGGCCTGCCAATGTTCAGGTGAAGCCCGCCTGACCTGAATCGCAACAGACTTTAGCCGGCGAAGGCCGCGCGCAGCGTCTCGAACGGCGCCAGCGCGCCGCGCACCTGCACCACGGCGGCGGCGACGCGATGCGCACGGCGTGCTGCTTCAAGCGGGTCGTGGCCGGCAAGTCGAGCCGCGAGATAGCCGCCGTTGAAGGAATCGCCGGCGCCCGTCGTATCGGCGGGAGCGGCGACATGGATTGCCGGGACTTCGCGCAGCGTTCCTGCTTGGGCAATCAGTGCCGGTGCTTCGCCGTTCTTGACGACGACCTCGCCGACGAGTTGCCCGAGCCGCTTCGCTGTGGCTTGCGGTGTTGGATCGCCGAACAGCATCTGCTCGTCGGGGAAGGTCGGCAATGCGATGTCGGTGACGGCAAGGGCTTCGACGATCGCTGCCTGCGCATCCTCGCGCTCACGCCAGAGCCGCGGCCGATAGTTGGGGTCGAAGGCGATAAGTGAACCAGCCGAACGCGCCTTGGCGACGGCGGCCAGCAACTCAGCGCGCGCGGCTTCGTCCAGAATTGCCAAAGTGATTCCGGAAAAATAGACAAGTGCCTGATTTTCCAGGTTTTTCGATAATGCGGCCGGGTCCGAGACAAGCTGCCGCGCGGCGGCGTCGCCACGCCAATAGGTGAAGGAACGTTCGGCTCCCGTCAGCGTGATGGCATAGAGGCCGGGCCGCGCGCCCGCTATGAGCGGGCTGGAGCCGATGCCGATGCCGTTTTCAGCGAAGAAATCGATCTGGCCTTGCGAGAATGGATCGTCGCCGAAGGCCGAGACATAGGTTGCCGGCCGCTCAGCGCTCAGTGCATGCAGCGCCCACAGCGTGTTGAACGTGTCGCCGGCAAAGCCTATGCGCCAGTTCGGTCCCGTCTGGCCCGACAGTTCGAGCATGCATTCGCCGATCGAGGCGACGCCGTTTCCCGCCATCTGCAATCCTCCAGTGATCTCGGTGCTGTAGCTTTTTGCCACCGGCAGCGCCATGCTTGGCAAGCAGGGTTTTTTCCGCCACAGCGTTTTCCCACAGGCTGGCGGGATGCGATCCGTTCGGCAGAGCGTTGTCTGCAGAAGAGGAACCGGTTTGGCATCGATATGGCGTTATCTTCTGGCAGGTCTTGGTCTGGCTGCCTTGCTGGTCGGCATTCTCGCGGTCGTTTACCTGACGGCGCCGCGGTCGGCGCGGCCCGCCGGCCCGGATGTCTCTCGGACGAAGAACACCGCCAACGGGCTGTTCGTGGCAAGCTTCGCGCCGGAGCGAGGCGTTGTGCGGCTAGGCCAACTGCAATCCTGGCTGCTGACGCTGAAGACAAAGGCTGGAGCTCCGGTGGAAGGGGCGGCGATCGCGATCTCCGGCGGCATGCCGCTGCACAGTCACGGCCTGCCGACCAGCCCGCAAGCGACCGACTATCTCGGCGACGGGCGTTACCGGATCGAAGGGGTGAAATTCACCATGAGCGGCTGGTGGCAGCTGCATTTCGCCATCTCGGCCACCGCAGGCTCCGATACGGTGCTCTTCAACGTGGTGCTGTGAGCAGGACATGAGGCGGCGTTCGCGTTTTCTGGCGCTAATGGTGGCCGTTGTCCTTACCGGCTGCACGAAGCCGGATTTTTCCGACGCCGAGAAGACGACCATCGCCTCGCTGGCGCTGTCGTCGCTGCCGGCGCTCAAGCCCGACACCACCGATCGTTTTGCCGACGTGCCGGCGGCTGCCGCACTCGGCTCGACGCTGTTCTTCGACCAGGGCATGAGCGGTGACGGGTCGATATCCTGTTCGACATGCCACAAGATCGACCGCCAGTTCCAGGACGACCTGCCGCAAGCCGTCGGCGTCGGCCGTACCAGCCGGCGGACCATGCCGCTGGCCGGCGTCGCGCGCGATCCCTGGTTCTTCTGGGACGGCCGCCGCGACAGCCTGTGGGCGCAAGCGCTGACGCCGCTCGAAAACCCGCTGGAGCAGGCGGGAAACCGCACCGCCTACGCGCATCACATCAAGGCGCGCTTCGGCGAGCGCTATGAGCGCATCTTCGGGCCGCTGCCCGATCTTTCGGGCATGCCGTCGAATGCCAGCCCGCTTGGAAACGATGCCGAGAAGGCGGCCTGGAATGCGATGAGCGGCGCGCAGCGCAGCGCAATCGACGGCGTCTTTGCCAATATCGGCAAGGCGATCGCCGCCTTCGAACGCTCGATCGAGCCGGCGCCGACGCGTTTCGACCGCTTTGCGCTGGACCTCGCCACCGGTGCCGAGCCGAAGGGCGATGCTGTCTTTTCCAAACAAGAAATCCTTGGACTTAAACTGTTCATCGGCAAGGCCAATTGCGTGACCTGTCATAACGGCCCGCGCTTCACCGACAACAGCTTCCACAACACCGGCGTGCCATCCGTTGCGGGCCTGCCGCCGGATCGCGGCCGTATCGATGCCGTGCGCCAAGTCGAGGCGGACCCGTTCAACTGCTTCGGCGCCTATCGCGATGGCGACGCCAGCGCCTGCGGCGAGTTGCGCTTCATGGTCAAGGATGCGCCCGAACTCGTTCGCGCCTACAAGACGCCATCGCTGCGCGGTGCGGCAACGCGGTCGCCCTACATGCATGCCGGGCAGTTTTCGTCGCTCGACGAGGTCGTGGCGCACTACGCCAAGGCTGCACCCAGCGTGGAGGGTACGTCCGAAGTTCATCCGCTGGGGCTGTCGGATCGTGAACGTGCGGCGCTGGTGGCTTTCCTGAAGACGCTTTCGGAGTGAGTTAGAGCCCGATCCATCCCGATGTATCGGGATGGGGCTCTACGTTTGACCATGATCTTGTCCGAAAACCGGCTTCCACTTTTCGGGATCATGGTCATCGATCCTTGACTGTCTCCATCGCCACGAAGGTCGAGGTCTGGGCGACGTGGGGCAGGGCCGAGATGCGTTCGCCGAGGACGCGGCGGTAGGCGGCGATGTCCCTGGTGCGGACTTTCAGCAGATAGTCGAAGCTCGACGCCATCATGTGGCACTGCTCGATTTCCGGCACGGCCTGCACGGATCGGTTGAAGGCATCGAGCGCGGCGGACCTGGTGTCGGACAATTTCACCTGGACGAATGCAACATGGCCTTCGCCCATGCGCTCGCGGTCGATGATCGCCTGGTAGCCCCTGATGTAGCCGTCCTTCTCCAGCCGCTTCACCCGCGCCTGCACCGGCGTTTTCGACAGGCCGACGTTTGCCGCCAGTTCTGACATCGAAAGCCGGCCATCGCTTGCCAGCGCCGCCAGGATATTCCTGTCGATGCGGTCCAATTGGTCTTCTGTCATCGAAAATGCAGTCCATATGTCGGTTTTGAGCTGCTACGATAGATCGAATGACCTGCAATGTCGATTTCTTCGGACCGATTGAAAATTCGCATCTGTGCTAGCTTCCACCATTCGGTCCGGTGACCGCCGGCCCGATCCCTTTGCTCGATCCATGGGACCGCCATGCCAGCGCTCGATGCCATCCGCCAGCAGATCCGCGCCAACTACCTGCCCGATGAAGACGAGGCCGTGAAGCGGCTTGCCGACGCGACGGCGCTCTCCGGGAAAGACCGCAAGGCGATCTCGGCCCGCGCCGCCGATCTGGTGCGGGCGGTGCGCGGTTCGTCCGATCCCCGGCTGATGGAAGTCTTCCTCTCGGCCTATGGTCTCTCCACCAAGGAAGGCGTCGCGCTGATGTGCCTGGCCGAGGCACTGTTGCGCGTGCCCGATACCGAAACGATGGACGACCTCATCGCCGACAAGATCGCGCCGCACGACTGGTCGGCGCATTCGGGCGGTTCGAGCTCCATCTTCGTCAACGCCTCGACTTGGGCGCTGATGCTGACCGGCCGCGTCCTCGATGAGGGCGAGGGCGGCATCGAAGGCACGCTGCGCTCGATGGTGCGGCGGTTGGGCGAGCCGGTCATCCGCAAGGCGGTGGCCGCCGCCATGCGCGAGATGGGCGAGCAGTTCGTGCTCGGCCGCACCATCACGGAAGCCGTCAAGCGCGGCCGGCCGATGACGCAGAAGGGCTACCTCTATTCCTTCGACATGCTGGGCGAGGCGGCCCGCACCGAGGCCGACGCCTTGCGCTATCACAAGGCCTATGCCGACGCGATTTCGTCGCTCGATTCCGGCTCCAACGGTCCTGACATCAGGCAGAACCACGGCATTTCGGTCAAGCTTTCGGCGCTGCATCCTCGCTACGAGGTGGCGCAGAAGGAAGAGATGCTGCCTGTGATGGCCGAGCGGCTCTTGTCGCTGGCGCTTGCCGCGCGCCATTCGCGTATGGGCCTCAACATCGATGCCGAGGAGGCCGATCGCCTCGATCTGTCGCTCGACGTCATCGAGCGGGTGCTGGCCGAGCCGGAGCTCGCCGGCTGGAACGGCTTCGGCGTGGTGGTGCAAGCGTATGGGCCACGCGCGGCCTTCGCCATCGATTGGCTCTATGCGCTGGCCAGGAAATACGACCGCAACATCATGGTGCGGCTGGTCAAGGGTGCCTATTGGGACACCGAGATCAAGCGGGCGCAGACGCTCGGACTGTCAGGCTATCCCGTCTTCACCCGCAAGACCAACACCGACGTTTCCTACATGGCTTGCGCGAAAAAGCTGCTATCGATGACCGACCGCATCTATCCGCAATTCGCCACCCACAATGCCCACACCGTCGCCGCCATCTTGGCGATGGCGGATAATCGCGATTCCTTCGAGTTCCAGCGCCTGCACGGCATGGGCGAGGCGCTGCACGAGACGGTGCGACGGTCCGAAGGCACACGCTGCCGCATCTACGCGCCGGTCGGTGCGCATTCCGATCTGCTGGCCTATCTGGTCCGCCGGTTGCTGGAGAACGGCGCCAATTCCTCCTTCGTGCACCAACTGACCGACGAGGACGTCGAGCCGGAGGACATTGCGCGCGATCCGCTCGAAACGGTCGAGAGCCAGGGTCCGGCCACCAATCCGGCGATTGCCCGGCCTTCCGAGATTTTTGGGGCCGGGCGTCGCAATTCGAAAGGATTCGACATCACCGACACGGTGACGCTGGCGGCGATCGACAAGGCCAGGGTGGCCTTCGCTGGGCCGGATCGTTGGCATGCCAAGCCGATCACCCGTGCCGCCGGCTACGGCAAGCAGCGTCCCATAGTCAACCCAGCAAAGCCTTCCGAAGTGGTCGGTACGGTCAGCGAAGCCGCCGCCAAGCAAGTCGCGACCGCCGTGCGCTTTGCGGTGGAAGCGCAGCCGGCATGGGCAAAACGTTCCGTCGCCGAGCGCGCTGCCATCCTCAACCGTGCCGCCGTTCTCTATGAATCCAAAGCCGTCGAGTTCTTTGCACTCGCCACCCGCGAGGCCGGCAAATCGCTGGCCGACGGCGTCGCCGAAGTGCGCGAGGCGGTCGACTTCCTGCGCTACTACGCCACCGAGGCGGCCAATGCGGAGGCGGGCACGCAAGCGCGCGGCGCCATCGTGTGCATTTCGCCGTGGAATTTCCCGCTCGCCATCTTCACCGGCCAGATCGCGGCCGCACTTGTCACCGGCAATTCGGTCATCGCCAAGCCGGCCGAGCAGACGCCGCTGATCGCCTTCCGGGCTGTCGAGCTGCTGCGCGAGGCCGGTGTGCCGGAAGACGTCATCCAGTTGCTCCCTGGCGACGGCCCGTCGGTCGGCGGGCCGCTTACATCAGATCCGCGCATCGCCGGCGTCTGCTTTACCGGCTCGACCGAGGTCGCCAAGCTGATCGAGAAGCAACTGGCCAAGACGGCCGCGCCCAACGCCATGCTGATCGCCGAGACGGGCGGCCTCAACGCCATGATCGTTGATTCCACCGCGCTGCCCGAACAGGCGGTGCGCGACATCCTCGCCTCGGCATTCCAGAGTGCCGGCCAGCGTTGCTCGGCACTGCGCGTGCTCTATGTGCAGAAGGACGTGGAGAAGAAAATGCTGGAGATGCTGAAGGGCGCCATGGAGGCGCTCAGCATCGGCGATCCCTGGCGGATTTCGACCGATGTCGGCCCTGTCATCGACGACGAGGCGCAAAGCTCTATCCGCGAGTACTGCACGAAAATGGGCTTGCAGGGCCGGCTGATTGCCAAGCTCGAAGCGCCGAAGGAAGGTCGCTTCGTTGCGCCGCATGTTTTCCGCGTCAAGGGCATCGAGGACATGGAGCGCGAGGTGTTCGGGCCGGTGCTGCATGTCGCTACGTTCGACGCCGACGAAATCGACGCGGTCATCGCCGCCATCAACCGCAAGGGCTATGGCCTGACCTTCGGCCTGCACACCCGTATCGAGGGCCGCGTGCAGCATTTCGTCGACGGCATCCATGCCGGCAACATCTACGTCAACCGCAACCAGATCGGCGCCGTGGTCGGCTCGCAGCCGTTTGGTGGCGAGGGGCTTTCAGGCACCGGGCCGAAGGCCGGCGGCCCGCACTACCTCCGCCGGTTCCGCAAAGGGCCGGAGGCTGGCACCCATTTGCAGGATGGCCATAAGGTCACGGCGACCGAGCTTGCCGACAATCTGCCTGATCCCACACTTGGCGGCTGGTCGACGCGTCCGGACCGGATCGCCATTCTGAGGAAGCATCTGCGCGGCAAGGGTGCTGCGGCCATAGGTGCGGCCGCCGGCATCGATTTCGGCCAGATCGACCTGCCCGGGCCGACCGGCGAGGCCAACACGCTCTCGCTCTCGCCACGCGGACGGGTGCTGTGCCTCGGTCCCGATGGCGATACGCTGCTGGCGCAGACGATCCAGGCGCTCGCCGCCGGCAATGCGGTGCTGGCCGTGGCGCCCGGCGCACCGGCTGCCCTTTCCCCATTGACCGGCAAGGGCTTGCCGCTGGCCGCCATCGATGGTCGGCCGGATCCGGTCGAAGCACGCTCACTGCGCGTCGATGTCGTCGCCTTTTCGGGCACGCCGGAGGCTGCACGCATCGTGCGCAAGGTCATCGCCGACCGCTCCGGCCCGATCGTGCCGCTGGTCAGCGAGGTACTGAACCCGGCGGCCTATGCACATGAACGGGCTGTCTGCGTCGACACCACCGCCGCCGGCGGCAATGCGAGCCTGCTGGCCGGAGCTTGAGCCCGGCCAGTATTTAAGCGCCTTCGACGACCGAAAAACCTTCGAACTGGGGGTGACCGAGATAGTGGACCTTCGTCGTGCCGACATTTCGATGGGCGGCGCGGAAATTCTCCGACTTGGTCCAGGCGATGAAATCCTCGTGGCTCGCCCACACCGTGTGCGACGCAAACAGCGTGTAGCCTTCGGTCTCGTTGACCGGGCCACGCAGCAGGTGGAATTCCCGAAAACCCTTCATCTCAGCGAGGCTGGAATCGCGGTTCTTCCACACGGCTTCGAAATCGTTCTCCGAGCCGGTCTGCACCTTGAAGCGGTTCATGGCGATGTACATGGCGGTTCCTTTCGTGCGGATGTTGATGATTGGCGGCTGCAGCGTTTGTTCTGCGCACATTCAAAATGGGCCGATTTCGGTCTCGAACTCCAAATTTGCGCTTGCTGCCTGTGGTGGAATTGGAGGGAAGGGGGCTGCCTTGCGGACAATGCCAAGCGCCGCCTGATCGAAAGCCGCCGACCCTGAGGTCTCCAGGATGCGCAACTCGTTTATGTTGCCCTTCCTGCCTATGACGAATGTGACAACCGCATTGTTGCGTGCCGCCAGCTGTAGGGAAGGCGGGAGGGTGCGATTGACGCTGCCGAGTTTTCTAAAAACATCGCCGCGGTAATTGTCTTCCGCGGCCGTGCCTGCCTCTTTTTGCCTTTTGCCCTTGCTGGCTGCTTGCGCCGACCGGTCCTCGCCATTCGCCGTGCCGCGCTTCTCATCCGCCGTCTTTGAAGGGGCAGCTGCCGACGTTGGCCTGGCGCTGGGGATCGGTGGCTGCTCTGGAACGGCGACAGGCACTTCGGCGCTCTCGGCCTGCACGATCGGCTGCGCCGGCGTTTCGGCCTTGGGAGCCACGCTCTGGTCATCGGGGCGAGGGGCGCCGGCCACCAATATGTCGGGCGTCACCGTCTGCTGTTTGGCAGGTTCCGGCAAAGGCTTGAGCGGCTTTGCTGCGTCCTTCGCGGGTTGCGAAGGCTCTGTTGGCGGCGTTGGCTTGGGCGGCGTTGCCGGCTGTGGTTTGGCGGGTTGCGGGTTCGGCACCAGTGCAACGTTTATTGCCGTCGGGTCCTTGTCCAGCGCGCTGCCGACCACGTTGGTGCCCGACTGTTCACTGCCTTCCGGCTGCTCGGCATCTTGGAAACTGGAAGTCCCCGTAGGGGAGATCAGAAAGGCCGCTGCCACCGCGGCATGGAGCAGGCAGGAGACGACGATCGCCGCCGTCCACTTGCGGTTCCAGGCCGATGGCCGCGGTAGCGCGAGCGGCTCGGTTGGCTCTATCGCCAGCTCGGCGCTGGCTTCGGGGAGGGGACTGATATCCTGCATGTCTCGCCGCGAGACCTGCAGCGACAAGAGCAGAATTGTCAAATCAAGATCGTTCGCTCGCAGCGGCAGTCGGCAGTGGCCGGCAACTGGCCACGCCGCATTGTTTTGCAGGAATGCGGGATGCAGTCCCACCTTAGACTCCGAAAGCGATCCCGGTCTTGGTGTCCGTCTTCAGCTTGCGCATGCAGGCGTTCGGTTCGACGCCGGTACCGGTGCATTCGGTCGCGCTGTTGATCAGCACGCGGCTGACTTTCGAGCACTCGGTGCCGGCCAGATCGAAACGCGTCACCTTGGTCTTGCCCGCCGGCAATTCCTTGAAATCGAGCACGGTCAGCCGGTCGACGACGCCTGCCTCGTTGAACAAGGCGATCTCGAACGCAGCCTTGGACAGGTCGGCGCCGAGATTGTTGTTGACCACGAACGTCAGGCGGCAACCCTTGTCGGAAGGTTGCGCACCATTGAGTTCTAGGGTGAGTGCGGGGACCGGCGCGGACTCTTGTGCCCACGCCGGACCCATCGCAAGCGACATCGCCAGCATCGAGGTCAGCAGACGAAGGGATGTCATCAAGCTCGTCATGGTCATCAGCCTCCAAATCGCATCGTCGCCGCCAGCTTCAGGGTGACGCCGGGCTCGTAGGCCGCGAAGACCGGCTGCGGCGGCTGGCCGGCCGTGGTCAGGTTGAGCGGGTTGGCGTATTTGACATCGAACAGATTGTCGGCGCGGAAATCAATCTTCAAATTGTCCGTCGCCTGGTAGCTGGCAAAAGCATTGACCAGCGTGTAGTCCTCGGCGATCGGGTTGCCCTTGGGCTTGCCATTGTATTGCACTTCGCCGCCCACGGTTAGCTTGTCCTCGAGGAAGCGCAAGCCGAGCTGCGCGGTGACCTGGGATGAGGGGATGGTCAGCAGATCGGCCCGAACGTCCCTGTAGGAAATGGTATGACCATTGGTGATTGAGGCCGAAAGCCCGGCATAGCCCCATCCGGCATCATAGACGCCCTCAAGTTCGAAGCCGTCGATCTTGGCCTTGGCAAAATTCTGGTACTGGAAGCATATCGGGATACCGGGTCCGCTCGGGCAGCCGGCTGTCGGGTCAAACCGCGACAGGGTAACGCCATCGATGTAGTCTTCGACATCGTTGTTGAAATAGGCTGCCTTGATGCGCAGCGCATCGTCGGCTTCGAGGATATCATTCTGCTTGTAGTTGACGCCGAATTCGACGGTCTTTCCGGTTTCCGGCCGCAGATTGGGATTGGGCAGGAACGGGAAGGTGACACCCGCCGGATGGCGACCGCTGATCAGTGTTTCCGACAGGGAGGGTGACCGGTATCCTTCCGCATAGGTGCCGTAGAATTGCAGGCCGGCAAGGCTGGCGCTGTCGAAAGGCGAGACGCCGACGGTGATGCGCGGCGACAACCGGTCCCCCGACGTTTCGTGTGTGTCATCCTTGAGGCTGTAATTGTCGTAACGCAGCCCGGCGATGACTTCGAGCCACTCCCAGGTGAGCTTGTCCTGGACATAGGCGCCGGAGACGTTCCGCTTACCGGAAGGCGTATAGAAGCTGTCGCCACCGGCCGTGCCGCCGGTCTCGACGTTATCGCCGGCCCAGTCGCCGCCATAGGTCAGTTCGTGCGCGATTCCCGCGGTCTCGAATCTGGACGTGTTCCAAATGTCGATGCTGGTCGTGCCGATGTCGAATGTCGATGTCGAGCCAGCCGGCAAAACAACTGGAAGGCCGGTGCTCGGATCAAACCGGTTGAGAGGCACGAGGCTGGTCAGATCGAGATTGGTCTTGTTGTAGGAGGTGTTGATATGGAGATCGAGCCAGCTCTTGTCCTCATCCGTAATGTTGTAGCGGGCGGTGAAGGTGTTCGACTTCAGGTCGACGTCATTGACCGGCACGCCGCCGCTGATCTCGTTCCAGCCGTCGCTCGAGCCGACCCAACCGAGCTTCAGTTCGCTGTTGTCGGTCGGGCGGATGGTGGTCTTGAGCAGACCGCTCAGCACATCGAAGCCGGTGCCCTTGACCGTGTCGCCACCGCCATCCTTGTAGTCGTCATAGTTGCGGTAGACGATGTTGCCGAGCACATCCCAGTTCTCGTTGAGGCGGTAGGCACCGGATGCGCTTGTTGTCCAGCCCTTGCCGTTGCTCTCATAGCGTCCCGTGACGGAGCCGGCCCATGTTTCTTCCGGCTTGAGGAAATCCCCGGCGTCCTTGGTATCGAAGAAGACAACGCCGCCGATGGCGCCCGAGCCGTAGGTGTTGGCGACAGGACCGCGGATCACGTCGACGGATTTGACGAGTTCGGGGTCGATGTAGAAGGTCGACTGCGTGCCGTGGTCTGAGCGCTGGAAATTCTGGCGCGCGCCGTCGACAATGACCGCGACGCGGCCGAAATCCTGCAAGCCGCGGATGTTGATGCTGGTGCTGACACGCCTGGCGTCGGCCTGCGCGGCGACACCGGGCACGCCGAGCAGCATCTCGTTCGGCGTCGTCGCCATGCGGCGGTCGAGCTGTTCCTGGCCGACATGGCTGGTCGATGCCAGCGATTCGATCGCCGTTTCGCCGGTGCGGCTGATGACGAGGATCTTGTCGAGCAGCGTTGCGCCCGCTTGTGCCGCCTTTTCTTCGTCGGCCTTCTTCGTTTGATCTGTCTGCTGGTCCGCCGGCTGCGCCGCCTGCTGAGCGTTGGCCAGCTGCGCCGACAAGGCGATCGCCGCCACGCTTGCCAGCAAAGCCGCTGCGCCGTTCGCCGCCGACCGGCCGCGCCATTCCCAAGTCACAAACCCCATGCCCCAACTCCAAAGTCCAGGTTTCATGCTGGCTGGCCCGGGGCTGGCTGGCATTTTTGATCATGTCCGGGGTCTTAAATGTTGACTCATTTAATCCGGTATTGCACTGACTAGTAAACATGATTATTCAAGTCAAGAAATGAATCGGATTACGCAACGCCTAGCCAGACGCCCGGCACAGGAAAGGGATCCATCCAGATGAACACCCACAATCCCAACGATTTTCGCTATCGCGTCCGCCGTTCCGACGATGCCTCCGCCCGTTTCGACCGGGTTCCGCTGGCGGTGCGAACCCTGTCCAGCAACACCCTGTTCCAGGGCGAGCACGAGATCGGCATCGAGCATCATGGCGCGCTCTATCGGCTGAAGATCACCCGCCAGGGCAAGCTCATTCTCAACAAGTAAGGCAAGGCCACAGGGACCAAGACATGGACCAGCGCGTAAAACCCGCCCCGCATGAAATCCGGCGGGCACGGACAGACAATCCGAAGACGCGCGAGCGTGATCTCGCCGCCCAGCTCGGCATTTCGGAGGCCGAGCTGGTCGCAGCCCACTGCGGCGACGGCGTCGTCCGTGTCGAGCCACGCGTCAACGATCTTTTGACCGGTCTCGAAGCCGTCGGCGAGGTCATGGCGCTGACCCGCAATGAAAGCGCGGTGCACGAGAAGATCGGCGTCTATGACAAAGTCGTCACCGGCAACCACAATGCCATGGTGCTTGGCGAAAACATCGACCTGCGCATCTTCCCGAAGGTCTGGGCACACGGCTTTGCCGTCGAGAAGCGAGACGGCGACGAAATCCGCCGCAGCCTGCAGTTTTTCGATGCGGCGGGCGAGGCCGTGCACAAGGTGCATTTGCGTCCGGCCTCCAGCCTCTATGCCTATCAGAAACTGGTTGCCGCGCTCGAATCGTCCAATCAGGAGCCGACGGTCGACATTTCAGGACCACTCCCCGATGACGAGATCCATGGCGACGAAGCGAGCGCCAATCTCGACGATCTGCGCGACCGCTGGAGCCGGCTGACCGACGTGCACCAGTTCTTCGGCATGCTGAAGACGCTGAAGCTGAGCCGCCGGCAGGCGGTCCGCCTGGTCGGGCAAGACTATGCCTGGCAACTCGACAATGATGGCGTCCGTGCCATGTTCCATCACGCCGCGGAGGGCGAGATGCCGATCATGTGCTTTGTGGGAAACCGCGGATGCATCCAGATCCATTCCGGTCCGATCAAGTCGATCAAGCCGATGGGGCCATGGATCAACGTGCTGGACGAAACCTTCCACCTGCATTTGCGGACCGACCACATCCAGGAGGTCTGGGCGGTGCGCAAGCCGACCAAGGACGGTCATGTCACCTCGCTTGAGGTCTATGACGCCGACGGCAAGATGTTCATCCAGTTCTTCGGCAAGCGTCATGAAGGCGAAAGCGAGCGGGACGACTGGCGCTTCCTGGCGGAAAACCTGCCGCGCATCCCAAGCCCGACCGCAGCCTGAGGAAAATGCGATGCGTTTTTTCCCAAGATTGTCGACCGTGCGCGGATCTATTTTCGGGCCGGTGATCGGTCTCTCCATGGCTGTTATCGCACTGCAATCCGCCAGCGCCATGGAAGGCACGGCCGTGTTTGCCGATCCTTCGAAAATCGTGGCCGTTGGCGGCTCGATCACCGAGATCGTCTATGCGCTCGGCGAGGAAAAGCATCTGGTGGCTCGCGATTCCACCAGCCGGTACCCAAAGGCGGCGCTTGAGCTGCCCGATGTCGGCTACATGCGCGGGCTGTCGCCGGAGGGGGTGCTGTCGGTTAACCCGACCGGCATCCTGGCGCTGCATGGCAGCGGTCCCAAGCAAGCCGTCGATGTCTTGAAGAAGACGAGCGTCCCGTTCATCGAAGTGCCCGAGCACTATAGCCACGAAGGCATCCTCGAAAAGGTCCGTATCGTCGGCAAGGCGCTCGGCGTCGATGCCAAGGCCGAGGTGCTCGCCGGGGAGCTCGATGCCAAGCTCACGGCAGCTGAGAAGCAGACGGCGTCGATCAAGGAGCGCAAGCGCATCCTGTTCGTGCTGTCGATACAGGGCGGCAAGATCCTGGCGGCCGGCAGCGAGACCGCGGCCGACGGTATGGTCAAGCTGGCTGGCGGCGTCAACGCGGTCGAGGGCTTTTCCGGCTACAAGCAAATGTCCGACGAGGCGATCATAACCGCCAGACCGGACGTGATCCTGATGATGAGCAATGCCGGGCCTCCGGTGTCGGACGACGAACTGTTCGGCAATCCGTCGATCGCCTCGACGCCGGCCGGAACGGCGCGCAAGCTGATCCGCATCGACGGTGCCTATCTGCTCGGCTTCGGGCCACGCACGGCCGATGCCATCCACGACCTCGCTGTCTCGCTTTATGGCGGGCAGGTCACGGACTGAACGGGCGGATCATGGTCGATCAATCGATCGCCGGCCCGGTGATGGCAAGCGTATCCGAAGGCGACCGGTCGGGCCGCGCCCGCATCGTCATCCTTCTGCTGTGCCTGGGGCTCGCGGCTGCCATTTTTCTGTCGCTGACATCGGGGGCTTCGGACGCTTCGGCCGTCAACGTCATTGGCGACTGGCTGTTCGGCACAGTGCCTGATGACGCCGCGGTGAGCGCCCGCGACAGCCTGATTGTCTACGACATCCGCCTGCCGCGCATCATTCTCGGCATGCTGGTCGGCGCGGCGCTCGCGGTCTCCGGCGCGGTCATGCAGGGACTGTTCCGCAATCCGCTGGCCGACCCCGGCCTGATCGGCGTCTCGGCCGGCTCCAGCCTCGGCGCGGTTGCCGTCATCGTGCTCGGCGCCACGATATTGGCTCCGGTGACCGTCTTGCTCGGCACGCTCGCATTGCCGCTGGCGGCCTTCTGTGGCGGGCTCGCCACCACGCTGGTGCTTTATCAGGTCGCGACGCGGCGGGGGCAAACCTCGGTTGCCACAATGCTGCTTGCCGGCATCGCGCTGGCGGCGCTCGCCATGGCGCTGACCGGCATCCTCATCTTCATGGCCGACGATCGCCAGTTGCGCGACCTGACCTTCTGGCAACTCGGATCGCTCGGTGGCGCGACCTGGGCGAAGATCGCGTCGGTAGGGCCGATCATCGTGCTGGCGCTGGCGGCGATGCCGTTCCTGGCACGCGGCCTCAACGCGCTGGCGCTTGGCGAGGCGACCGCCGGTCATCTCGGCATTCCGGTGCAGCGGTTGAAATACACGGCTATCGTCGGCGTCTCTGCCGCGGTCGGCGCATCCGTCCCCGTCAGCGGCGGCATCGGCTTCGTCGGCATCGTGGTGCCGCATCTGCTGCGCCTGCTGATTGGTCCGGACAATCGCTATCTGCTGCCGGCGTCGGCGCTGCTCGGCGCCTCGCTGCTGCTTCTGGCCGATGCGGTCGCACGCACCATCGTTGCGCCGGCCGAACTGCCGATAGGCATCGTCACCGCGATAGCGGGCGCGCCGTTTTTCCTTTGGATCCTGCTGCGCAAGCGCGGCGTGGTTGATTTGTGAGGCTTGATGATCGAGGCCAAGGATGTTTCGGTTGATATCGCCGGCAAGCCTATCGTCAGTGGTGTCGATTTCCACGCGCGGCCCGGCGAGATCGCCGCCATCGTCGGCCCCAATGGTTCGGGCAAGACGACCTTCCTCAAAGCACTCTCCGGCGAACTCGCCTATACCGGGCGCGTTGCCCTCAACGGCCGAGATCTCTCGACGATGAAGCCGGTCGAGGTGGCCGTCCATCGCGCTGTGCTGCCGCAGGCGACGACGCTGTCGTTCCCGTTCACCGTGCGGGAAGTGGTCAAGCTTGGCCTTGTCGGCGGCCGCTCAGGCGTCCTGCCGGGCGAGGATGCGCGGCTGCCGGAACGGGCGCTGGCGCGTGTCGATCTCGACGGCTTTGCCGGCCGTTTCTACCAGGAGCTTTCGGGCGGCGAGCAACAGCGCGTTCAGCTCGCACGCGTGCTGTGCCAGGTCTGGGCGCCGGTGCTCGACGGCAAGCCGCGCTTTCTGTTCCTCGACGAGCCGGTTTCCAGTCTCGACATCAAGCACCAGCTGATCATCATGAACATTGCCCGCGACTTCGCCAGAAGGGGCGGCGGCGTGGTCGCCATCCTGCACGACCTCAATCTGACGGCCATGTATGCCGACCGGATCTTCGTCATGCATCGCGGCCGGCTCGCCGCCACCGGGTCGCCGCGGGATGTGCTGAGCGATGACCTGATCGAAAAAGTGTTCGACTGCCGGCTCAGGGTCGGCGTGCTGCCGGCCGGCAATATGCCGTTTGTGCTGCCTCAGTCAGCAGCTTAATTTATTGCAAACCTAGCCCGCGCCCCTGGCTGGGCTAGGCAGCCGGGGCGCGGCGCTCCAACATGTCGATGCCGAGCAGGTTGCGCACATTCGGCCGCGCCGCTACCAGATCGGCGATCGTGTAGCGGGCGAGCACGGCGAAGAACGCGTTCAGCGCCTCGCGCAGCGCCGAGTTCAGCGCGCAGCTGTCGACCAGCGGGCATTCGGCGGCATCGTTCTCGAAGCATTCGGCCATGGCGAAGCTCTCTTCTGTCACGCGCACGACATCGAACAGGCTGATGGCTTCGGCGGCACGGCCAAGCTTGACGCCGCCATTCCTGCCCCGCACGGTCTGGACAAGGCCGTGCTCGACCAGGGGCTGCAGGATCTTGAACAGGAAAAGCTCCGACACCGAATACGCGGCCGCGATCTCCGGGATGCGGCTCAATCGGTCATCATTGGCCGCGCAATACATCAAGATGCGCATGGCATAATTGGTCTGGCGCGTAAGCCGCATTTTGTCCTCACAAGGCACTGGTGCGGTGCAACCACGCCAGATCTGGAAATTCTTGCTGATGCGGCTTTGACCCGAATTTCCGGATTCGCCACATTGGCTCGGGCGGAATATGGCCTATACCTTGGAATAATTCCAGACTAGCTTCGTGCGATAGATGAATTTTCTCCTCAACTTTGTGTGCGCAGCCGGAGAAGATGCCGGACGAAACCCGCTGTCGCGGGTATTTCGGCGCTCGGAACACTAAATAGGCTGAGATCGACGAGGAGCGGCTCACCCATGTCACAATCGGCTTCGCCCCTGGCGCCGGTCCGTTTCGATGCCGAAGCGGATGCCAAGCTTTCCGCGTTGCGGCGGACGAAATTCCTCGCGGCCGCCGCGCTGGCGCTTTGCGTGGCGGTGTTTGCGCTCGCCAAATCGTTCGAGCACATCCACCCGTGGCTCGGCTTCGTCGCTGCCTTTGCCGAGGCGGCGACCATCGGCGGGCTGGCCGACTGGTACGCGGTGGTGGCGCTGTTCAGGCGACCTCTGGGGCTGCCGATCCCGCACACCGCCATCATACCCGAGAACCAGAACCGCATCGCCGACAATCTCGGCCGCTTCATCGAGGTCAACTTCCTGGCGCCTGAACCGGTGCGTGAAAAGCTCGCCGAGGTCGATTTCTCGGCACTCGTCGCCGACTGGCTGGCCGATGCGGAGCGCGCCGCCGGCCTGTCGCGCTTCGTCGTGCGGCTGGTGCCGCAGACGCTGGCGGCGATAGAGCAATCCGGCCTGCGCGGCTTCGTCACCAGCCGCATGCTCGAACAGATTGAAAAGGTGCCGCTGGCGCCGCTGGCCGCCGAGCTGTTGTCAGCGCTTACCGACGACCGCCGCCACCAGAAACTGTTCGACGAGTTCACCAAGGTGATCGGCAGGTTCCTCAATGACGAACAGGCGCTGGCGACGATGCGCGAGAAGATCCGCGAGGAACTGCCGTCGCTGTTCAACCTGTTCCGCGCCGACGCCTATCTCCTGAAGAAGATCGTCGCCTCGGCCGGTTCGCTGCTCGACGAGGTGAGGGCCGATCCCGATCACCCGATGCGCGCCGAATTCGACCATTTCGCTCAAGGCTTCATCGAAAAGCTGAGGACATCGAAGCAATACGCCAAACGTGCCGAGAAGCTGAAGCGCGATTTCCTGGCCCGGCCGGAAGTCAGGGGATTGGCCGGCGACATGTGGGCAAGCCTCAGCCAGTTCATCGAGCAGGACGCCAAGGCGCCGAATTCGGTTGTCCGCGCGCATCTTGCCAACATGTTCGTCGAGGTCGGCCGCCATCTTGCCGGCGATGCGCAGATCCGGGCCGACATGAACCAGGGGTTCGTGGTGGCGCTGGCGTCGTTCGTGGAGAGCCAGAAGGCCGGCGTGTCGACATTCATCGCCGACCAGGTCAAGCGCTGGGACCTTGCCCAGCTGACGCGGCTGATCGAGATGAACATCGGCAAGGACCTGCAATACATCCGCTTCAACGGCATGATCATCGGCGGCCTCGCCGGTGTCGTGCTCTATGTGGCCGAGCGGCTGTTCCTCGTGAATTGATGCGCGGCCCGATTGGCGCTCATTCCTCCGCGTTCATGGACTCGCGGCATGCGAGTGCTATTCTCCCGCCGAGGGTGCCCGCATCATGCGGCAAAGGGGAGCAAACGAGCATGGCAAAACAACCGGAATCCGATTCTTTCATGGACATGTTCGGCAGGTTCGGCCGCGACCTGAAGGTGCCCAATGTCGATGTCGAGGCGATCCTCGCCCATCATCGCAAGAACATCGAAGCGCTGGAGAAATCGGCACGAGCCGGTGCCGCCGGCGCCACCTCGCTGTTGTCCCGGCAGCGCGAGATGCTGCAGGATACGCTGCGCGAGGTCACCGATATCGCGCAAAGCTACAGGGCGCCGGGCAATCCGCAGGAACTGATGGCCAAACGGAGGGAGTTTGCCAGGAAGTCCTTCGAGGCCGCGTTGAAGAATGCGGGCGAAGTGGCTGAACTGGTCAAGAAATCCGGTGCCGAATCGGTCGACATCCTGCGCACCCGCATCAAGGAGGCGATGGAGGAAATCCGCGCCGGCTACGAGAAGAAGTAGCGGATGTGGCCGGGGCCGGCTCATTGCTGCCGACAGCGCCCTGAAGCCCGGAAAGCCCGATTTGACCTGCGACTGCGCCGGCGGCGTGGCACGATTGCGGCCGAAATCGACGGAACGGATTCGCGCAGAGCGAATTGACAGAGGCCGTCAGTTCGTGGTCCGGAGGCTCTGGAAGCGATCGGGAAACCAGGAATGAACGAAATACGGCCTAAAACGCCGCCTACCTACGAGCAGTTGAGGACGATGGCCGGGCTGGAACTCGGCGTGTCGGAGTGGACGACGGTCGACCAGAACCGCATCGACCAGTTCGCTGAATGCACCGGCGACCATCAATGGATTCATGTCGACCCTGAAAGGGCGCGGCGGCAAAGCCCGTTCCGCACGACGATCGCGCATGGCTATCTGACGCTGTCGATCATCGGCGCACTGGCGCTCGGCATGGGCATCGTGCCCGAGAATACGCAGGCCGCCTTCAATTATGGCTTCGACAAGGTACGCTTCCTGGCACCGGTCAAGGTCGGTGCCCGCATCAGACTGCGCATCACGCTGCTGTCCATGGAGGACAGGGGCCCCGGCCAGTATCTGATGAAGGCCGCCAACACGGTCGAGATCGAAGGCGAGGAAAAGCCTGCTTTGATGGCCGAAACGCTGGTCATGCTTTATGAACGCCGCAAGCGGGCAGGGGCGTGAGAGGCTGTTCACCTGGAGCGCAAAATCAGAGGTCTTGTGATACTTCCACCAGCCTCTGCCGCTTGAACTCGGCGCGGGCCGAGAGCAGTGCGAGGAACAGTGCAGCCAGCGCCAGCACCGTGGCCGTCTGAAATGTGACCTGCATTCCCCGTGCTGCGGCCTCGGAACTCAGAAGTCCAATGCCTTCCTGCCCTTTGGCCGATGCGACGGCGAATATGGCGCCCATCACCGATGCGCCGGTGATCAGCCCGAGATTGCGCGAAAGGTTGAGCAGGCCGGAAACGACGCCGCGCTGGCCGGCGCCGACACCGGTCATGACGGCTGCATTGTTGGATGTCTGGAACAGGGCATAGCCGATGCAGGTGACGGTGATCGCAACGACATAGCCGGCAATGCCGAGTCTGGTCACGGCGAGCGACAGCAGGAACGTGCCTGTCGCGAGGCTGAGCAGGCCTGCGACCATCATCCTGTGGGCGCCGAAGCGGTCGGCCAGGCGTCCGGCCACCAGCGCCGACAAGGTCGAGACGAGCGGCCCGGTCGACAGCGCGAGGCCGACCATTGCGGCATCGAGCCCAAGTCCTCGCGACAGGTAGAACGGGGCCACCACCAGGGTCGCCATCATCACCGTGGCGACGACGAGGCTCATGGCGAGACTGGCGCTCAGTTGGAGGTCGCGGAAGCTGGCAAGCTGGATCAAGGGGTTTTTCACTCTCGCCTGCGCGGCGGCGAAGAGAAACACGCCGATGCCGGCAGCTATCAGCAGGCTGATGTTGAGTGCGCCGAAATTGCCTCGGCCAAACGTCATGGCCAGTGCATAGGCGGCCAGCGTCAAGGCCAGCAAGGCGGTGCCCACGACATCGAACGTGCCTCGGTCGACCTGCTGCGCTGTCTTGCTGTGTGCCGGCAGGGCACGCCAGGCGAGAGCGAAGGTGAGCACACCCAGCGGGACATTGACGAGGAAGATCGCTCGCCAGCCGAAGCCGGCGATCAAAAGGCCGCCGAGCGAAGGGCCAAGTGTCGTGCCGATCGCGGACATGGCGCCGAGCAGGCCCATGGCGCTGCCAATTCTGTCTTTGGTCACGGTTTCGGCGACAAAGGCCAGCGTCAGCGCCATCATCAGCGCCGCGCCAAGTCCCTGCACGGCGCGTGCGGCAATCAGCAGCCAGAGTGTCGGCGCCAGGCCGCAGAGCACCGATGCCGATGTGAACAGCGCGATGCCGCCAAGCAGCAACGGCCTGCGCCCGAACATGTCGGCCAGCCGTCCGGCGCTGACGATCAGTGTGGTGATGGCGAGCAGATAGGCCAGAACCACCCATTGCACGGACTGGAACGTCGCGTCGAAATCCTGCATCAGCGACGGTAGCCCGACGCTGGCAATGCTGGTTCCCAACGACGACAGCAGCGTGGCGAGCGACAGGCTTGCCAGCGCCCAGCGGGCGGATTGCATCCGTGGCGGCGCCGATGCGCGCCCGTCCAGATTTTGCTCGGCAATTGCCACGGCGATCCCCTTCCATCAGTCCATAACCGGAACTGCTGGAGATCTAGTCCCTTGGCAGATGTGGCGGAAGGCGCAGCGTTTGCATCTTACTCGTGCGTTTGGCGCCATATCATGCCATGATCCGCCGATGACATCGCCCGATCTCAATCTGCTGTTCGCTCTCGACGTCCTGCTGACCGAAGGCAGCGTGGCGCGCGCCGCCAACCGCCTGCGCCTCAGCCCCTCGGCGATGAGTCGGACGCTGGCGCGGCTGCGCCAGGCGACGGGCGATCCGCTGCTGGTTCGCTCCGGTCGCGGCTTGGTGGCTACGCCGCGTGCGGAAGAACTGCGACAACAGGCTGGTCGTGTCGTCCAGGATGCGGAGGCGCTGCTGCGTCCTGCCACCTTGCTCGATCTCCCGAGCCTGGACAGGGTCTTCACGCTGCGCACCAATGAGAGCTTCGTCGAAGAGTTCGCCCCTCGTCTCGTTGCCCGTATCCAGGCCGATGCGCCCGGCGTGCGGCTCCGCTTTGCACCGAAGTCCGATGGAGACGTCATGTCGCTGCGCGATGTGGCGATCGACCTGGACATAGGCGTCGCTGGCGAGACCGGACCGGAGGTGCGCATCCAGGCATTGCTTCGCGACCGCTTCATCGGCGCCGTGCGAATGGGCCATCCGTTGAGCGAGGGCACGGTGACGCCAGAGCGCTATGCCGCAGGCCGGCACATCAGCGTTTCACGGCGTGGCCGCGAGAAAGGGCCGATCGACGAGGCTTTGAACCGGCTCGGGCTGCAGCGGACAATCGTGTGCATGGTGTCCGGGTTCTCGGCAGCCCTTGCCATGGCCCGCACATCAGACCTGATCGCCAGCGTTCCGGAGCGGCACACCGAGGGCGCACGCGTCGGCATGCACAGTTTTGCCCTGCCTGTTGCCACGGCTGGGGTCACCATCTCCATGCTGTGGCACCCGCGCCTGGATGCCGATCCGGCGCAACGCTGGCTGCGCGACTGCGTGCGGGAGATCTGCGCGGCGTCTCGCTGACAACGATGAGAAGCCTGCGCCAATCGCCCAGGCTTCTCATCTGTCCCGTTTATTCGGTTTGGCGTTTCCGCAAATATCTCAGCGCGCTTAGTGTGAGCGTCGCCATGACCGAACAGTAGCCCACCAGCGGCCACGCCGTGTCTCCATCAAGCAGGATGATGAACAGCGTGCCGAGGATGCCGACGACAAGGCTCTGGATGCAGAAGTAGAGCGCGACGGCGGTTCCCGCGACATCGCCGAAGGCCTCGAGTGCGCCGTTCGCGGTGACCGAAACAGTGAAGACGATGCCCACGGCGATGACCCACATCGGGCCGACGAATGTGACGAAGGACGGTGCCGCGAATACCTGTCCGAATGCCAGCAGTGCCGCGCCGAGCAGCAACATCGCCATGCCGCGCGCGACGCTGCCCGCGATGTCCCAGTGTGCAATGAACCTTTTGGCGAAGCGGGTGGTCACGATCATGACCAGTGCCGCGGTGGCAAAGGCAAGGCTGAAACCGAGTTGTGAAAAGCCGGCGCGATCCATGAGCACCCGTGGCGCTGTCGAAAAGAACACGAAGAAGGCGCCCATGGCGGCGCTGAAGCCGAGCGTATAGGTCCAGAAGGCTAAGCTGGAGAGAATGGGACGAAACGCCATTCGCCTGTCGTTGCCATTGGTGGGCCGTGTTTCATGCCATCTCGGCCATGCGTTGAGGGTGGCGGCTACCGCCAGACCGCCGAGCGTCAGGAAGATCGCGCGCCAGCCGAGATTGTCGGCGATCAATGCACCGGCAACCGGCCCCAACGCCGGCACGAAGGCCAGCATCGAACTGAACAGGCCGTAGATGACGGCACTTTCAGGCCTCTGCGCATAAACGTCGCGAACCGTTGCAAAGGTCGCAACGAGAATGGCGGATGCACCGATGGCCTGCACGACCCGCAAGGCGACGAACACCATGGCCAGCGAGGTGCAGGCGAGCAGGCCGGAAGCGCCTGCAAATAAAAGCGCGCCGCCGATCAGCACCGGACGCCTGCCGATCCTGTCGGAAATCGGGCCGAAGACGATTTGGCCGAGCCCAAGACAGATCATGTAGAGGCTCAGCGTCAGCTGGATGACATCAGGCGATGTCTTGAGGATTCCCGGCATCGCCGGGACGATCGGGAGGTAGATATCCATGGCCAGCGAGGCCAGGATGTCGAAGGGCGCCATCAGCACCATGGCTGCTGGCAGGGAAGTGGTCCATGTCGGGTTTTTTGGACAAGGCATGATTGAACATCCGCTCAAATGGCTACATTTGGCGGCGATCTGCCGTTCTCACTGAAAATGGGAAATGACGGGCCGCCGCAACAACGAACTGCTGTTGCGGCCTACTTGTCTGCTGACTTGCTGGTTCCCATAACCACTATCCCGGAATGATTGCGCGGACATTCTCTCGAGTGCGCTCGCGGTTCCCTAGCAGCCGAAGGTTGCCCAGGCAACAGGATCAGCTTGATGGGCATCAACGCGCCATCGCAGCTTCGATCACCGTGAAAATCCGCTCGTCCGTGCATTGGGCGACGTTGAAGCGCAGGAAGCGGCTGGCCGTTCCAGACAGGCTGAACGCGTTGCCGGGCGCCAGCACGATGTTGTCGGCCAAAGCGCGGCGGGCCACTTCAGCCGCATCGACGCCATCCGGCAGGCTGCACCACAGGAACAGGCCGGCCGGCTGGTCGATCCAGGGTGAGATACCGATCGCCTTCAGACGAACGCTGGTCTCGCCCATGGCGCGGGCAAGCTTCGCGCGCAGCAAATCCATATGCTTGCGGTAGCTGCCGTCCTTGAGCAGCGTCAGCACCAGTTCGGCCGCGAGCCGGCCGCCGCCGAAGGTAGTGGCGATCTTGAGGTCGGTCAGGGGCTCGATCCAGTCGCGCGGTGCAGCGATGAAGCCGCAGCGAACCGACGCCGAAAGCGTTTTGGAGAAGCTGCCGATGTGGACAACGCGGTTGAGACCATCGAACGCCGCCAGCCTCGGGGCGGGCGCATGTTCGAAATCGGCGAAGATGTCGTCTTCGACGATGGTCAGATCCGATTGGTCGGCGAGCTTGAGCAGCCGATGGGCGGTGACTGGCGACAGCACCGCGCCGGTCGGGTTGTGGATGGCGGAATTGGTGATGTAGAGGCGCGGCCGGTGCTCGGCCAACGCTTGCGCGAATAGATCGATATCCGGCCCCGACGGCGTGTAGGGGACACTGACGACCTTGGCCCGGTGGGCGCGCAACAGAGCGTGGAAGTTGAAGTAGCAGGGGTCGTCGACCAGCACGGTGTCGCCCGGCTCGATCAGGAACCGGCACAACAGGTCGATGGCCTGCGTGCCTGATTCCGTCAGCATGATCTGCCCGGGAGAGGCCTCGATGCCGTGCCCGGCCATACGCCGCGCCAGCAATTGCCGCAGCGGTGGCAGGCCGAGCGGCGTGCCGTAATCGACCAGTGCGATATCGTCGGCACGCGCTACCGTGCGCAGTGCCCGGCGCAGACCTGCCTGCGGCATCCACGAGGCCGGCAGCCAGCCGCAGCCGGGTTTCAGCATGTCGTCGCCGGCCTCCAGGGACTGGCGTGAGATCCAGAGGGGGTCGACCGCGCGGTCGAGGCGAGGACCAATCTCGGCCAGCGACAGCGGCGCCAGCGATCCGGCGGCATAGAATCCGGAGCCCGGCCGCGAGCGGATCGCACCTTCGGCGGCGAGCCGCTCATAGGCTTCGACCACGGTGGATTTGGACACTCGCATGGATTTGGCAAAGGTGCGGATCGACGGCAATTGCGCTCCCGGCGTCAGGCTGCGCGCCGCGATCCGCTGGCGGATCGTCGCCATGACGCCTTCGACCAGCGTTCCGCTGCTCTCGCTTCCTGTTGTCTGTTTGTCCATCCGTACTGCTCTTCTAAGCATGACAGTTGTGTGTAATTGTACCGCATTGTCTCTGGCGATACTACCGGCTCCGCGCGATACGGAGCCGACAAACGGAGCATACGATGGACAAGACCGCGAGCGGCTGGATGAATGGATTCATCGGCGTGTTGATCTTCAGCGGCTCGCTGCCGGCAACGCGCGTGGCGGTCAGGGATTTCGATCCGACATTCCTGACTTCGGCCCGAGCGGCGATTGCCGGACTGCTTGGCCTGGCACTGCTGCTCCTGTTTCGGCAAAAGCGTCCGGAGCGCGGCGACCTGCTGTCGCTGGTGATCGTCGCGCTTGGCGTGGTGGTCGGCTTTCCCTTGCTGACCGCACTGGCGCTCAAGCACGTCACCACGGCCCATTCCATCATCTTCGTCGGCCTGCTGCCGCTGGCCACTGCGATTTTCGGCGTGCTGCGCGGCGGCGATCGGCCGCGCCCGGCGTTCTGGCTGTTTTCATGCATCGGCAGCGCGCTGGTCGCGGGTTTTGCCCTGACGCAGGGCGTGACGGCCTCGCCGGTGGGTGATGGTTTGATGCTGGCCGCCATCATCGCCTGCGGTCTGGGCTATGCCGAGGGTGCCGCGCTGTCACGCAAGCTTGGCGGCTGGCAAGTGATCTGCTGGGCGCTGGTGCTGTCGCTGCCGATCATGCTGGTGCTGACGCTGATGACCATGCCGCCGTCGTTCGACGGCGTCGGCGTCAGTGCGTGGATAGGGCTTGCCTATGTCTCGCTGTTCAGCATGCTGATCGGCTTCGTGTTCTGGTATCGCGGGCTGGCGCAAGGCGGCATCGCCGCGGTCGGGCAGTTGCAGCTGCTGCAGCCATTTTTCGGACTGGCACTGGCAGCGACGCTGCTGCACGAGCAGGTCAGCCCGCTGATGGTGGTCGTCACGCTTGGCGTCGTGCTTTGCGTCGTCGGCGCCAAGCGATTCGCGAAGCAGGAATTGCCACGACGCGCGATCGCCTGACGACGGTACCGTCCTCGCCTAAAACTTCGTGACCACCCCAATACCAATGCCCTCGAAGCCGCCCATCGCCATCAGGGCCGCGGGCGCCTCGTCGAGGCTGATCCTCTTGCCGACCAGCAGTTCGGGCTTCAGCTTGCCGTTGCGGATCATGTCCATCATCGCCTGGTAGCGGTAGGCCTGCATGCCGTGGCTGCCGAGGATTTCGAGTTCAAAGGCGATCACCTTGTCCATCGGCACCTGCGGCCGGGCATGCTCGCCCAGCATCAGGCCGACCTGCACATGGCGGCCGCGCCGGCGCAGATTGGATATCGAATTGAACGAGGTGGTGGGGTGGCCGAGCGCGTCCATCGACATGTGCGCGCCGCCATTGGTGATCTGCTTGACCGCCTTGACCACGTTCGGTGTCGTGGATGCATTGATGGTGGCGACGGCGCCGATCTTTTTGGCGAAATCCAGTTTCTCGTCGGTGAGATCGATGGCGATGACATTGGCGCCCATTGAACTGGCGATCATGATCGCCGACAGGCCGACGCCGCCGCAGCCATGCACCGCGACCCATTCGCCCGGCTTCACCCGGCCCTGGTCGACGATGGCTCGAAACGAGGTGACGAAGCGGCAGCCGAGGCTGGCGGCGGTGGCGAATTCCATCTCGTCGGGCAAGCGCACGAGATTGGTATCGGCGTGTTCGATGGCGACATATTCGGCGAACGAGCCCCAGCCGGTGAAGCCAGGCTGTGTCTGGTGTTCGCAGACCTGGTGATTGCCCGAATTGCACTCGAAGCAGCGGCCGCAGCCGACGGCGAACGGCACGGTGACGCGCTCGCCGGCTTTCCAGCGGGTGACCTGCTTGCCGGCGGCAACAACGACGCCGGCCAGCTCGTGGCCCGGCACATGCGGCAGCGTGATGCCGTCGTCATGACCCATCCAGCCATGCCAGTCGCTGCGGCACAGACCGGTCGCCTCGACCTTGATGACGACGCCATCAGCGGCCGGCTTCGGATCAGGAACGGTCTGGATCCTCGGCGCTTCGCCGAATTTCTCGAAGACGACGGCTTTCATCGGTCACTCCACCCTCTGTGCTGCAGGAAACGATAGCCGATTCCCTGTCTGGTCGAGCAGAAATCGATTCCGCCAGGCCTGTTGGCAGGCAGCAGCTCTTAACCGGTTCCGCGGTTGCGAAAGTCGGCAAGCCGGGTTTCGCCGGGGGCAAGCTGCCGCCCGTCCTCGGCATGTACTTCCAGTCGCTTGATCGGCCGGCTGGTGAGATTGTCGACCATGAAGGTATAGGGTTCGCCCGGTCCGGCGAAGTAGGTTTCGCCCCATTGCCGCAGGGCAACCAGGACATAGAACAGGCCGCGTCCCTTTTGCGTCAGCACATATTCATGATGCGCGCTGCCGTCGGGCGCCGGGACCGTTTCGAGGATGCCATGCGCGACAAGATTGCGCAGCCGCGACGACAGGATGTTCTTGGCGACGCCGAGGCTCTTCTGGAATTCGCCGAAGCGCCGCAAGCCGTCGAAGGCGTCACGCACGATGAGCAGCGACCACCAGTCGCCAATCGCGTCCAGTGGTCGCGCTATGAAGCAATCCGCTTCGTGGTGGCTCGTTCGTTTCACCATGGCAGTCGTCGGTCCAATGCTCTAATTTCGGTTGCAACATAAAACTGTTCCGCCTATCCAGCAAGAGGTTTCAAGTTGAAACCTTTTGTGGAGAGAGACATGAACATGCAGGTGGCGAACAGCGGTGCAACAAGCCTCGAGCAATCCGATGGGCCGCATCGGGTGGCGCCGCCGCCTACGGGATTGTCACGATTGACCGCGCTGATCTTCGCCATCGCCTGCGGCCTGAGCGTCGCCAATATCTATTTCGCTCATCCGCTGCTCGACGCCATAGCGCATGATTTTGCTATCGCGCCGGCCTCGGTCGGCATCGTGGTGACGGTCACGCAGATCGGCTATGGGCTCGGCCTGTTCTTCATCGTGCCGCTGGGCGACCTGTTCGATCGCCGCAAGCTGATTGCCGGGCAGGCGATTCTGTCTGCCGTGGCGCTGGTGGCGGTCGGGATCGCGCCCAACGCGGCGATGCTGCTGGCGAGCCTCGCGGTCGTCGGGCTGCTGGCGGTGGTGGTGCAGGTGCTGGTCGCCTTCGCTGCCGACCTCGCTGTAGCATCGGAGCGGGGGCGGGCGGTCGGCACCGTCACCAGCGGCGTCATCCTGGGCATCCTGCTTGCCCGCTTCGCTTCGGGGGTCGTCGCCGATTTCGCCGGCTGGCGCTGGGTTTATCTTGTCTCGGCCATGTTGACGCTCGTCATGGCGATGGTTCTCTACCTGATCCTGCCGCGCCACGAGGCGGAGCGGCCACGCACATCCTATCCACGCCTGCTCGCTTCGGTGCTGCTGCTGTTCGCGCAGGAGCCGCTGCTGCGCGTGCGGGCGGTGCTGGCCATGCTGATCTTCGCCAGCTTCAACGTGCTGTGGGCGCCGCTGGTACTGCCGTTCAGCGTCGCGCCATTTTCACTTTCGCATACCGAGATCGGGCTTTTCGGCCTTGCGGGCGTCGCCGGCGCGCTCGGTGCGCGCTGGACCGGCGGCCTCGTCGATCGTGGATGCGGCCAGTTGGTCACCGGCCTCAGCCTGCTGCTGATGATGGCGGCTTGGCTGCCGATCGCCTTCATGGGCATGTCTCTGTGGTTGCTCGTCGCCGGCATAGTCATGCTGGATCTGGCGATCCAGGCCGTCCACGTCACCAACCAGAGCCTGATCTTCGCCCGGCGGCCGGATGCGCGCAGCCGACTGGTTGGCGGCTACATGATCTTCTACTCGGTCGGCAGCGCCCTGGGCTCCATCGCCTCGACCATGGCTTATGGTGCAATGGGCTGGAATGGCGTCTGTGTGCTTGGCGCCGGCATCGGCCTGTTGGCGCTGCTGTTCTGGGCGTTGACGCGGCGCGTCGGCAGATAAGCCTATGGCCACGGCGCGGTGTCGAGAAGCGGCTGCCAGGCTCGGAACCAGTCGCTCGCCTCGGCCTGCCACGGCCAGATGCCGTCCACAGTGGGATAGATCAGCTGGAGAACACCGAAATCCAGGCCGTCGTAGAACCAGAGGTCCCAGCCGAAATGCTCGCGATAGTGTTCGATATGAACGGCGCCGAATTGACAGTCGAAACCTTCGATAAAACCGGACGATCGCTGCCCTGGTTGGAAAACCTCGCCGGAGCGGACGCGGCTGCAATACTCGTTGATGATGAACTGGGAGATTTCCGGCTTCAGGCCGATGACGATGAGTTCCGGCGCCTTGAAGTTGTGCTCTATTCCAACCGAATAGGTGAAAGGCGGATCGTCGCCTTCCTCCAGCACATGCAAGATGTGGCAGCCATAAGCCTCTATATCGGCCAGCGCCTTGGCTTCACCTGGGTCGGTGGCTTTTCTACTCGGCATCGATCTGGTTCCGGGGCGCGGCTTTCTGGAAGGCCGGCAGCGCCATGCAGGCGGCATTGATGCGCGCGATCGTCGGGTAGGGGGTCAAGTCGACGCCGAAGCGGGCGTTGCTGGCAATCTGCGCGGCGAGGCAGATGTCGGCCAGGCCCGGCGCGTCGCCATGGCAGAATGTACCCCTCTCCGCCGCCGACGCCATGATCTTTTCAAGCGGCTGAAAGCCCTCGTTCACCCAATGGCGGAACCAGTTGGCGATGTCTTCGTCGCCGGCGCCGAACAGCGTGCGCAGCGAGGTCAGCACGCGCAGATTGTTCACCGGGTGGATGTCGCAGGCGATCATCTGCGCCAGCATTCTCACGCGTGCCCGGCCGGCCGGGTCCTTCGGCAGCAGCGGTGGTTCCGGTTTGGTCTCGTCGAGGAACTCGATGATCGCCAGCGATTGCGTCAGCAGCGTGCCGTCGCCGAGCACCAGCGCCGGCACCAGGCCTTGCGGATTGACCGCGAGATAGGCTGGTTCCAGATGTTCGCCATGGCGCAGATGATGCGGGACATAGTCGTAGCTCAGCCCCTTCATCTCCAGCGCGATCCGCACCCGGTAGGAGGTGGAGGAACGGTAGTAATTATGCAGGACGAGGCCGCTCATGCGCTCACTTCGGCTGGCCGATGGTCACTTCGATGGTGCCGATGCCGTCGACGCCGCCGGTCATCGTGTCGCCGGGGCCAACCGCGCCGACGCCTGCCGGCGTACCGGTGAAGATCAGGTCGCCGGGCTCGAGCTCCATCGCCTCGCTGCAGATCGACACGATATCCGATATTGGCCAGATCAGTTCAGCGAGGTCGGCATCCTGCCTGACCTTGCCGTTGACGGCGAGCCAGATGCGGCCCTTCTGTGGGTGGCCGGATTTCGCCGCGGGGATCAGCGGGCCGCAAGGCGCGGAGCGGTCGAAGGCCTTCGACCAGTCCCACGGACGGGCGGCCTTCTTGGCCTCGTCCTGCAGATCGCGGCGAGTGAGGTCGATGCCGACGCCGTAGCCCCAGACGTGGTCCAGCGCCTTGTCGCGGGCAATGCGGAAGCCGGCTTTGCCGATCGCAGCCACCAATTCGATCTCGTGGTGTAGATCGGCCGTCAGCGGCGGGTAGGGGATAGCGGTGCCGGAATCGACCACCGCGTCGGCCGGCTTGGTAAAGAAGAAGGGCGGATCACGCTCGTCATTGCCGAATTCGCGGGCATGCGCCGCGTAGTTGCGGCCGACGCAGTAGATACGGCGCACCGCGAAACGATCGGACGAGCCCGCAATGGCCACCGATGCGGTTGCGGGCAAGGGAAGGACGAATTCTGTCATGTGGGTCTCTGCTTGGTTGCCGGAACATTCGACCGATTTGGGGGCCTGGACAAGGCGATTTGGTCGAGAAAGTGCCGGCGGCACTTTCCGCCGGAGATGGCGATATACTATTTGGCAATAATCTGGCCATGCTGACGAGGCTATTCTAATCGCCCACGAACTGAAATGAACCCCTATGACCGCAACCCACGATCGCGCCCGGTTCCTGATCATCGACGATCACCCGCTGTTTCGCGAGGCGCTGCACAGCGCCGTGCAGATGGCCTACCCGGAAGTCGACACCGTGGAGGCGCGCTCGATCACCGAGGCGCTGGACCTTCTGGCCGGCGCCAAGCCGTTCGATCTCGCGCTGCTCGACCTCAACATGCCCGACGTGCATGGCTTTGAAGGCCTGCTGCAGCTCCGGACCCGCTATCCGCGCCTGCCGGTGGTCATCGTCTCGGGCTATGAGGAGCCGAAGATCATTTCCGAGGCGCTGTCCTATGGTGTCGCCGGCTTTATCCCGAAATCGGCGCGCAAGAGCGACCTCGCCGCCGCCATACGCTCGGTGATGGAAGGCGCGATCTATGTGCCGGAAACTTATGAAGGCCGCACACCCGACGCTGAAAGCGTCGACCGCGCCGACATGGTGCAGCGCCTGTCGACGCTGACGCCCCAGCAACTGCGCGTGCTGCAGATGCTGCGCCAGGGCCTGCTCAACAAGCAGATCGCCTACGAGCTGCAGGTGGGAGAGACCACCGTGAAAGCGCATGTCTCGGAGATATTGCGCAAGCTCAATGTCTACAGCCGCACGCAGGCGGTGATCGAGGTTTCGAAGCTGGACAATGCGGAGCTGTTTCGGGATCAGGCTGGGTTTTGAGGCTCGCCGTCCCTCATCCAAGTAGGGTTGTCACCACCACGCTCAACACTGGCTGGGCGAACGTGGTAAAAGTGCACTGTCACCGTAATTCGAAAATCGCAACAATTTCGGCCTCTACATCTATTGGTACAGTAGCTCATCCCTCGCCGCATATGCAGCCATCGTTTCTCTAAATAGTCTTATCATACCAAACGCGCCGATAACCATTTGAGCAGCGCCTCGCCTTCCTTTCAGTTTCTCCATTAATATATCCCTCTTCGCAAGAATGTGGCCTTGAGATGCAGCGCTTTTTAGAAATATTTCAGCATCCGGATCAGTCGGTTCATTTTTCTGTATCAAGCGATAGCACCAGTAGGCGGCGGACGGGTTCCGGGTGGAGATTTTTTTAAACAGCTCTAAAGATTCAATATTGTCGCCAATTCTTTGTTTCAACCCAGCAATTCTATAAGTTGCCATTTCGATTCCGCCACTTTCTGCAATCGAATAGTAACTTACCGCCAGATCATCATCGTGACAATCGGTATTACTGTCATAAACTATCCCCAGAGAATACGCCGCCGCCGCTTTCTTGCTCTCATAGTTCATTGCGTCTAAGAGAATTGATATTGCTTTCTCCACTTCACCCTTGTGGAGGGCTTCCTTGGCTTGAACTAAATGCGTGTCGTCATCGGACATAGGTAGCTCCTCTTTCAATCATCACCTTTGCGCTATCAAATGCGTTGACAGTATGCACTATGGGCCGGGAGGACATATTAAGAGTGCACTGTCACCGTAATTGCCGGATCTCACAGTCGCGCCTGGACGATGCCCCTCATAATCACGGCACCGCGTCAGCGCGCATGAGCGTTACCTTCCTTATCCCATCTGCCGTGCCGCTTTTTATGGGGACGCCAAAATTATCAAGCACGTCCTTGCGACTGGATGAAAAGGAATGTCCAAGAGGTCTCGATCCAAATTGTCAAACTACTGCGTGCGGATACGTAATGTATGCGGACTTCCGGAAGATCATCGTCAACTTTTTTTCGGAATTTCCAATATTTAAACGGTGGCGATCTCAAAAGTGACGCCTCCGTCTTTCCAAGTAGTTAAGCATCGAATTGGTTATTGTCTAAGCCAGCAAATGTGCCAGCAGCGCCCTTAGCTGTGCCGGCTTCAGCGGCTTGCGCATCAGTTCGATGCCGCCGGAGCGGGCGGCTTTGGCGACCGCTTCCGAACTGTCGGCGGTGACGATCAGCGCCGGCACGGCGCGGCCGAGATAATCGCGGACTTCGGCGATGGTCGTGGTGCCGAGATCGCCGCCGTCGAGATGCTGGTCGGCAATGACGATGTCGGGCACCCAGTCGGTGTCGCCAAGCATGTCGAGCGCATCGTCGGTCGAGGTCGCGGCCCGCACCAGGCATTGCCAGCGTTCGAGCAGGAAGGTCATGGCCTGCAGCACTTCGATATCGTTCTCGACCAGCAGCACCTTGGTGCCGAACAGGCCATAGCCGCGCGGCCGTTCCATATCGGCAACGCTAGCGATGGCATCGGCTGGCGCACCGATGCCGACGGGAACATCGATGTGGAAGATCGTGCCGCGTCCGACCTTCGACGAGAATGTCACGGGATGGCCGAGCGCGCTGGCCATGCGGCGCACGATGGCAAGCCCGAGCCCGAGACCGCCACCGTCCAGTTCGGCATTGGCCGGCGAGGTGCCGCGATGGAACTCCTCGAATACCGCCTCGCGCTGGTCGTCGGGAATGCCGCAGCCCGTATCGGCGACGTCGATGCGGATGGTGTCGCCGCGATGTCTGGTGCCGACAAGCACGCCGCCCGAGCGTGTATAGCCCAGCGCGTTGGAAAGAATGTTCTGCAGGATGCGGCGCAGCAGCGTGCGGTCGGAGCGGACGACGGCATGGACCGGCCGGAATTTCAGCGACAGGCCTTTCATCTCCGCCACCGGCAGGAAATCCGAGCGGAGCGACGAGAACAGCGCCTCCAGGCTGACATCGCTTATGTCGGGCTGCACCACGCCGGCATCGAGCTTTGAGATGTCGAGCAGCGTTCTAAGCAGATCCTCCATCGTCTCCAGCGAGCGCTCGACCTGCCGCACCAGTTTCTTGCCCTCGTCACTGGTCTGAACTTCGGCGAGCGCCGAAACCGAGAGATGGGCCGCGTTCAGCGGCTGCAGCACGTCGTGGCTGGCAGCGGCGAGGAAACGGGTTTTCGACAGGTTCGCCAGTTCGGCGTTTTCCTTGGCGGCGCTGAGGTCGATGTTCGACTGCTCCAGCCGGCGCAAGGTCGAGTGCAGTTCCTCGGTGCGGGTGCGCACCCGGTTTTCCAGCGAAATCGCGGTCTGGAACAGCGAAAAGGCGTTGCCTTGCTGGTCCATAGAGCGCTCGACGCGGCTGACCAGTGCCGCGTTGATCTTCTTCAGCTTTTCAAGATCGTTTATGTCCCTCAGCGGCATCTTGTTGCGCCGTCCTATTCCGCCGCCTGGCGCTCGCCGAAGGCGATGCCGGTAAAAGTCTGATTCAGATGCATCGACCGGTACTGTTCGCCATAGGTGCCGAAGCCGATGACATTGTTGACCCGGTAGAGTTCCGAAATCTCGCGAAACACCTGCCGATTGCGCGCGTCGAGCCGGCGCAGCACGCAGTCGAAGCCGAGGATCATGTCGATGCCGCCAAGCCTCTCCTCGACATCGCGCAGGGCGGCGCGCGTCGATTCGACCATGTCCTTTGGTTGGGCGATCGACAGCACGACGCCATCGTCTATGGCGCAGAAGAACGACAGCGAGCCGTCGGCATGCATCTTCTGGATCGATCGGCAATAATATTGGCCGCCCACCTTCACCACCACGGGATGCGAGGCGAAGCTCAGTGGCGTCAGCATCTGCGCGACGATGCCGACGGACGCGGCATATTCCTGCGCTGCATTGGTGGCGTTGAATTCGCGCACGATGCGGTGATCGGGATCGGAAGCCGTCACCACCAGTTTTTCATCGGTGGGAACGAAGTTGTCGGTCTTGAAGACATGGAAGGGAATTTCGGTCGATATCAGCACGATGATGGCGCTGTCGGAGGTGACCTTGCCGTTCGAGATCAGGCGCGTCGTCTCGAATTTCAGATCGTCGCCGGCGGAGCCGCCAAGCAGCGGTATGTCATCGAGGCCCCAGTGGATGGCTGAACTCACCGCTTCTTCGGCATAAGAGAGCCCGTCGATGAAGCAGAGCGCGAAAGTGCCTTTGGTCCGATCGCAACCGAGGCGCGCGCGCAGCGATCGCCGCAGGGTCTCCACCTCGCCGGTGATCCTGTCCATACCCGACGAGGACAGATTTTCGACCATCACGCTAACGGCGGTGAACGCGGTGGACGGAAGCAGCATGGCCAGCACATGACCATCCTCGAGACCTTGCGGCGTGATCTCGCCGGCAGTCGAACAGCCGGCGTGGTGGAGCGCCGGTGCGTGGGTCATGAGCGCCTGGGAAAGGGCGCTGGCTTCGACTAGGCTCTGGGAAAAGAACAGCAGGGCAAAGCCTGCGTCGATGGCGGCTGCTTCCAGTGCGATCGCCTTGGCGAACGCCTCCATGTCGGGCTCGTCCGTGGTGAGCGCCGACAGGCCGCATGCATAGCGCGTCTGTGAATTGGCCAGCGATGTTCTCCGCATTTCCTCCGACGCTTTTTTGTGCGCGGCTGTTTTTAAATGCTTCTGGCGCGCGGGCGTCGACCGACATTGTTGCCTTCAATCGGCGGTTTGGCAATGGGGCCACCGGCACCGCATGTTTGGGCGCGGCCATGACCGAAAGTACAATGTTCCGCGTTTGCGACGTGCTGTTTTTTGTCCGATGTGCGGTGTACGAATAATGCACCACCGAAGCGCGAATACCGCGTCGGCAGCGTGGATACCAAGGTTGATACCCAGGGAGGGACCATGTCGGACGTTTCGTTGATGGTGAACGGAAAGCGGGTCAGCGGTGCTGCCGAGGACCGAACACTTCTGGTTCACTTCCTGCGGGAAAATCTCGGTCTTACCGGCACGCATGTCGGTTGCGACACCTCGCAATGCGGTGCCTGCGTCGTCCACGTCGATGGCAAGGCGGTCAAATCCTGTACGATGCTCGCGGTGCAGGCCTCCGGCTCCACCGTGTTGACGATCGAGGGCCTGGCCAATGGCGCCGACCTGCATCCGGTGCAGGCTGCCTTCAAGGAACATCACGGGCTGCAATGCGGCTTCTGCACGCCCGGCATGATCATGACGGCGACCGACATGATCAGCCGCCACCCCGAAGGGCTCGACGAGGCGACGGTGCGTGCCGAACTCGACGGCAACATCTGCCGCTGCACCGGCTACCACAACATCGTCAAGGCGATCCTCGCCGCATCGATGACGATGAAGGGGTCGAAGGGTAAGGCGAAACAAGCTGCTTAGGCAAGGGAATAAGGGAGTAGGGCAGTAGGGGAGTAGGGCAAAAAGGCCAACGCAACGAGGCCTCTTTTTCCCTACTCCCTTACTCCCCTACTGCCCTACTCCCATAAATTCCGGAGGAATTTCTGATGGGCATTGAAGGTGTTGGCGCTCGGGTCGCGCGCAAGGAAGACAAACGGTTCATCACGGGCGCCGGCCGCTATGTCGACGACATGGTGGTTCCCGGGATGAAGCACGCCGCCTTCGTGCGCAGTCCGCACGCGCATGCGCAGATCAAGAAGATCGATGTGAAGAAGGCTCAAGGCATGCCCGGCGTCATCGGCGTGCTGACCGGCAAGGAACTCAAGGCCGACGGCATCGGCAATCTCATCTGCGGCTGGATGATCCACTCCAAGGACGGCTCGCCGATGAAGATGGGGGCATGGTCGCCACTGGCGTTCGACCGGGTCCGCTATGTCGGCGACGCCGTCGTCATCGTCGTCGCCGAGACCAAGGGGCAGGCGCGTGATGCCGCCGAGGCGGTCGAGATCACCTACAAGGAGCTCAAGGCCGTCGTCGATGCTTCCAAGGCGATGGACAAGGGTGCGCCGCAGATCCACCCCGAAGCGGACAACAATCTGATCTTCGACTGGGACATCGGCAATGCCGACGACACCGTGGCGGCCTTCGGGAAGGCAGCCCATGTCGTCAAGATGGACATCATCAACAACCGGCTGGTGCCCAACGCCATGGAGCCGCGCGCCGCACTTGGCCATTACGACAAGGCTGAGGATCACTACACCTGCTGGACGACCTCGCAGAATCCGCATGTGGCGCGGCTGGTGATGAGCGCCTTCTACAATGTCGCGCCGGAAAACAAGCTGCGCGTGATCGCGCCCGATGTCGGCGGCGGCTTCGGCTCGAAGATCTACATCTATCCCGAAGAGATCGTCTGCCTGTGGGCGTCGAAGAAGACCGGCGTGCCGGTCAAATGGGTGGCCGACCGGACCGAGAGCTTTCTGACCGACGCGCATGGCCGCGACCATCACACCCATGCTGAAATGGCCTTCGACAAGGACCACAGGATCCTCGGCCTGAAGGTGGAAACCCAAGCGAATCTTGGCGCCTATATGTCGCTGTTTTCATCAGCGACGCCGACCTATCTCTATGCGACGCTGCTGTCGGGCCAGTACAACATCCCGGCCATCCACGCCAATGTGAAGGCGATATACACCAACACCGCGCCCGTCGATGCCTATCGCGGGGCAGGGCGGCCGGAAGCGACCTTCGTCATGGAGCGCATGATGGAGACGGCGGCCCGCCAGTTCGGCGTTTCGCCGGCTGAGCTGCGGCGCAAGAACTTCGTCACAGCGTTTCCGCATCAGACGCCGGTCATCATGTGCTACGACGCCGGCGACTATGCCGCTTCGCTCGATGCGGCAATGCAGGCGTCGGATTATGCCGGCTTCGCCAAGCGCAAGGCCGCCGCCGCCAACAAGGGGTTGCTGCGCGGCATCGGCATGAGCTGCTACATCGAGGCCTGCGGCATCGCGCCGTCAGCGGCCGTCGGCTCGCTCGGCGCCGGTGTCGGCCTTTGGGAATCGGCGGAAGTGCGCGTCAACGCGGTCGGCACGATCGAGGTGCTGACCGGCTCTCACAGCCACGGCCAAGGCCATGAGACGACCTTCGCGCAACTGGTCAATGAGCGCTTCGGCGTGCCGCTCGATTCGGTCTCGATCGTCCATGGCGACACCGACAAGGTGCAGATGGGCATGGGCACCTATGGCTCGCGCTCGGGTGCGGTCGGCATGTCAGCCATCGTCAAGGCGCTCGACAAGGTCGAGGCCAAGGCCAAGAAGATCGCGGCGCACCTGCTCGAGGCCGACGAAGGCGACATCATCATCGAGAACGGCGCGCTGAAGGTGGCCGGCACCGACAAGAACGTGCCGTGGTTCCAGATGGCGCTGGCCGCCTACACTGCCCACAACCTGCCGGGCGGCATGGAGCCCGGGCTCAAGGAGACGGCGTTCTACGATCCGTCGAATTTCACCTTCCCGGCGGGCTGCTATATCTGCGAGGTCGAGGTCGACCCGGAAACCGGCGTCACCGAGATCGTCCAGTTCGTCGCCGCTGACGATTTCGGCAACATCATCAACCCGATGATCGTCGAGGGCCAGGTGCATGGCGGCCTGGCGCAAGGCATTGGCCAGGCACTGCTCGAAGGCGCCTATTACGACAACAGCGGACAATTGCTGACCGCGAGCTACATGGATTACACCATGCCGCGCGCCGGCGATCTGCCGTCGTTCAAGGTCTCGACCTCGAACACGCCTTGCCCGGGCAATCCGTTGGGGATCAAGGGCTGCGGCGAGGCCGGCGCCATCGGCTCACCGCCGGCGGTGATCAACGCCATCACTGATGCCATCGGCAGCAACGATCTTGCCATGCCGGCTTCGCCGTCCACCGTGTGGGCCGCGATCCGCGCGACGAAACATTGAACGCGAATGGCGAATAGGGAGTAGCGAATAGGGGAGAACGCGATGTTCGCTACTTCCTGTTCGCTCTTTCACCCAGGGGAGAAAGAGAAATGTACGCAGTCAACTATCACCGCGCCGCCTCGGTCGCCGATGCCGCCAAGCTGATCAAGACCGGCGACGCCAAGCTGCTTTCGGGCGGCATGACGCTGATCCCGGCGATGAAGACGCGGCTTGCCGCGCCGTCCGACCTTGTCGACCTGTCGCGGATCACGGAGCTGCAGGGCGTCACAGTGTCGGGCAAGACCGTCGCCATCGGCGCCGCCACCACGCATCACGCTGTTGCCAATGACGAGAAGCTGAAGAAGGTCTGTCCGGCGCTTTCCCATCTGGCATCGCTGATCGGTGATCCGGCGGTGCGCCACAAGGGGACGATCGGCGGCTCGATCGCCAACAACGATCCGGCGGCCGATTATCCGGCGGCGCTGCTGGCGCTGGGCGCCACCATCATCACCAACAAGCGCCAGATATCAGCCGACAAATTCTTCAAAGGCCTGTTCGAAACGTCGTTGAAGGATGGCGAAATCGTCACCGCCGTCACCTTCACCGCGCCGGCCAAGGCGGCCTATGAAAAATTCCGCAATCCGGCATCGCGCTACGCCATCGTCGGCGTGTTCGTGGCCAAGGGCAAGGATGGCGTCAGCGTCGCCGTCACAGGTGCCGGCGACGACGGCGTTTTTCGTTCGAAGGAAATCGAGGCAGCATTGGCCAAGAATTTTGCGGCCTCGGCACTCGAAGGGGTGAAAGTGCCGGCGAAGAATTTGATGACCGACATCCATGCCTCGGCCGACTATCGCGCCAATCTGATCGCGGTGATGGCCAAGCGCGCGGTGGCTGCCGCCAACGCCTGATACGGTCAGTTGTGAACACGGGAGAAGGGGTCATGCGGCCCCTTTCCTTTTGGGACGACCTGTAGTTGTCCAACTTTTGATGGAATCGCCCCCCGCACCAATCGTTTGCCTGAGCAATTTCTTCCGCCGACACTTCACCTGGAACTGCACCGGCGGCAATCTCGCACTTGCACAAATCCATACTGCACTGCAATATGGATTTGGGCGGGAATGCGAGCTGGGTTCGAAATGTACCGTCGTACCCTTCGCATACCTATTGCGAGAGGATCGGCATGACCGACATTTCCGCGACGCATGTCGTTCCGTCCCGATCCGCCGCCGACAGATCAACCAGAACAAGACTGGCCTATCTCGACGGCTGGCGCGGGCTTTCGATCGCGCTGGTGCTGATCGGCCATTTCTTTCCGGTTCCGGGAATCAATCTTGGCGTGCTGGGCGTCGAATTCTTCTTCGTGCTCAGCGGCCGGCTGATGGGCGAGATCCTGTTCATCGAACGCTACCCGCTGAAAAAATTCTTCAAACGCCGCTTCTCCCGCATCTATCCAGCTCTTCTGGTCTTCGTAGTCGTCGCGATGATCGCGCTGGCCGGCACGTTCATCGCCTTCAAATGGAAGGCGGCGCTGACGGCGCTGACATTCACCTACAACTATGCCGGCATTCTCGTGACGCGGGCAGGGGCGCTCGACCATATCTGGTCGCTCTGCATCGAGGAGCACGCCTACATGATCCTGGCGCTGATCAGCGTCATCGTCTCAAGTCGCTCTCGCGTGGTCGTGCTGCTCCTGGCGCTGGCCTTGCTGGCCATGGCCAATGGCGCGGTTTCGTACTGGGTCTTCGGGATGGACTACGAAACCACGTATTGGCGCACCGACGTGCACATCGCGTCGATCCTGCTGTCGGCTTCGATCTGCCTGCTCAAGGCCGATGGCAGGCTGCCTGCGTTTTTGAGAGGCAAGCATGTGGCCCTGGTGGCAACGTTCTGTGCCGTTGTCCTGTTCCTGGATCAGGTGCCGACGCCGATCCACTATCTCTTCGCGGTGCCGCTGCTGGCGCTGGCCGTCAACGCACTCGATTTCAGCCCACGGTATTTTTCCGGATTGCTGTCCTCCTGGCCGATGGCGACGCTGGGCCTGTGGTCGTACTCGCTCTATCTGTGGCAGCAGCCGTTCTACAAATTCGTCTATGAACAAGGCAGCGCGCCGATCCCGATGCTGGCCGGCGTTTTTGCCTGCGCGCTCTGCAGCTACTACCTCATCGAGCGCCCGGCGCGCGAATGGCTCAACCGCAACTGGTGAATGCCGTCGTGCCCGGCCAGATGATCGCGAGTGCAGGTGGAGTGGATCGCGCTTCATAAGCAGACAATCAATTAATTATCTCTAATATAATTTTTTGGAAAGTAATGACCTGCTTTCGATATAGGCCAGTCTCATTAGACATTGGTTATGACAGGCATTCCTTATTGCCTCACCGGCTCACCCGCCTAGTTTGTTCGCAGGACACATCTGAGAAGATGGTTCGAAGACGCATCTGGGAGGATGGAATGGACACGACCGGGGAGAGGGCGGGCGGCTGGCTCGACCGCTCACGCACCGTCGCCGAGCCTGGCTTCAGCAGGTGGATGGTGCCGCCAGCGGCGCTCTGCATACACCTTTGCATCGGCCAGGCCTATGCGTTCAGCGTTTTCAACCTGCCGATGTCGAAGCTGATCGGCATCACCGACTCGGCGCCCGACGACTGGAAGCTGACCGGCCTTGGCTGGATTTTCTCGATCGCGATCCTGTTCCTGGGCATTGCGGCGGCGTTCGGCGGCGGCTGGCTGGATCGTGTCGGGCCGCGCAAAGCCATGGTCGCTTCCGCCTGCTGTTTCGGTGGCGGCTTCATTGTCTCGGCGCTCGGCGTCTATCTGCACCAGTTGTGGATCATCTATCTCGGCTACGGCGTGCTGGGCGGCATCGGTCTCGGCCTCGGCTACATCTCGCCGGTCAAGACGCTGATCACCTGGTTTCCGGACCGGCCGGGCATGGCAACCGGCATGGCGATCATGGGCTTCGGCGGCGGCGCCTTCATCGCCTCGCCGCTGTCGGTTTATCTGATGAAGCTGTTTTCGACGCCTGAGCATATCGGCGTCGCTGAAACCTTCCTCGTGCTGGGCATCGTCTATTTCGTCTTCATGCTGATTGGGGCTGTTATCGTCAGGGTGCCGCCGGAGGGCTGGCGGCCCGCCGGATGGACGCCGCCGGCGGCACAGGATGCGATGGTGACGACGTCCAATGTCCATCTCGACGATGCGTTGAAGACGCCGCAGTTCTGGCTGCTTTGGGGTGTGCTGTGCCTTAACGTCACGGCAGGCATTGGCGTGCTCGGGCAAGCCTCGGCCATGAGCCAGGAGATGTTCCCGGGACGCATCTCGCCGGCCGCTGCTGCCGGTTTCGTCGGCCTGTTGTCGATCTTCAACATGCTCGGCCGCTTCTTCTGGGCCTCGACCAGCGATTATATCGGCCGCAAGACAACCTATGCCATCTTCTTCGCGCTGGGCGTCGTCCTCTATGCGGCGGTGCCTTGGACCGGCCAGACCGGCAGCGTCTTCCTGTTCGTGCTGTTCTACGGGATCATCCTCAGCATGTATGGCGGCGGCTTCGCCACCATTCCCGCCTACCTGCGCGACGTCTTCGGCGTGCGTTACGTCGGCGCCATCCACGGCCGAATGCTGACCGCGTGGTCGGTGGCGGGCGTGCTTGGCCCGGTGCTGGTGAATTATATCAGGCAGTACCAGATCGACAGCGGCGTGGCGAAGGCCGACGCCTACACGGTCACCATGTACATCATGGCCGGCCTGCTGGTTGTCGGCCTCCTGCTCAACCTGATGATGCGGCCGGTCAATGCACGCTTCCACATGAAGACCGAACCAGCGGTGGCTTAGAGCCAGTTCCATCCCGCTAGAATCGGGATGGGCTCTATCGTATTGTTTGAGCTTGATCTTTTCCGAAACCGGAGCCCACTTTTCGGGATCATGCTCCGAGGAGACCGACATGGCGCAAGGCAACGGCAATTCGATCAAACTGACGCTGGCCTGGCTGCTGGTCGGCATCCCATTGGTCTGGGGGTTCTGGATGACGCTGGTGAGTGCGACAGCCTTGTTCCAGTAGCCCCGTCTTCAGCTCGATCCGCCTGGCCTCAGACGGAGGTTCGTCTGATGTAATAGCGGACTGCTTTCTTGCCGCCGTGGATGACGGCGTCGCCGGCCTCAGTGAAGCCAAGGGCGGCGTGAAAGGCATCCGAGGCGGGGTTCGGCGGGTCGGTGTTGACTTCGCAGGTGACCAGATTGTAGCCGGCGCGCTCAACATGGCCGAACAGATCCTGATAGAGCCGGCGGGCATGGCCGCGGCCGCGCGCATGCGCCGCCACGACGACGCGGTCGACATAGACGAACCGCTCATAGCGCTCGCGGAACCACAGGAAGTTCGGGCTGTCGTAGCGGGCGTCCTGGTCGAAGGTCATGATGAAGGCTTCGAGATCGCCGATGCGCCTGGTGTAAAACGCTTCGCCAAGCAGGAAAGACAGCCGCTCAGCCTCCAGCCACGACAGTTCGGCGGCATGCTCGTTGTTGAGCGCCAGGATCGCCGCTTCGTCTGCGGCCGATACACGGGCTATCGGGGCAGGGGTCGAGGTCATGCCTTCGCCGCCGCGATCGTTGCCGCCACCAGCGGTGTGTCGGTGAGCGTGTTGCGATACTCGCGATCGAGATCGGAGCCACCCATGCCGACATGGGGATTGCGGTAGTCCATGGCACTCGGCACATCCTTGAGGGCGGCAAAATGCATTTCGGACAGGCCGGTTTTGCTGCGCACTTCGGCAATGTTGTGCAAATCCAGGCCGCCGCAGCCGAGGATGACGATGCGGTCGCCGGCCTGCCGCACCAGATCCGCCAACAGCGGCAAGCCTTCGATGGCAGTGTCACGCTGGCCGCTGGTCAGCACGCGGCCGACCTTGCTGCGGATCAGCGATTCGAGCGCCTCGGCCGGGTCGCGCGTCATGTCGAAGGCGCGATGGCAGGTGACGTTCAAGGGGCCAGCGGCTTGCGTCAGTTCGCTCATACGCGCCTCATCCATGGTGCCATCGGCGTTCAGGCAGCCAAACACCACGCCGGGCACGCCGAGTTCGCGCAGTGCCGAGACATCGGCCAGCATCGAGGCGTATTCGGTCTCACTGTAGAGAAAATCGCCGCCGCGCGGCCGCACCATGACGTGAAACGGCACGCTTGCCTGCTCGATGGCGGCGCGGACCGTGCCGAGGCTCGGCGTGATGCCGCCTTCGATGAGGCTGGCGCATAGTTCGACCCGGTCGGCGCCGGCGGCTTGCGCCGCGAGAAGGCCGTCAATGCCTTCGACACAGATTTCGATCAGCGGCAGGCGGAGAGCTTTGGTCAAGGGGCGATCCAGTCCATGATTTCCCGGCCAGCCCTAGCACCGGGCCGGCTGCTGCGAAAGCGCGAACAGCCTTTCGCCTTCGGGCGCAGACGGCTATTGGCGCAATTCCGTATTCTTGGCGCCTTGCTCGACCTGATCGATCACCAGAAGCTTCACCTCGACATCCCCGATATTGGTGGCCTGATGCCACTGGCCGATCATTTCGATGATGAAATCGCCAGTCTTGTAGGTGTTGCTGTTGCCGGTCTCGACATTGGTGACCTTCAGCGTGCCGGCCTGGACATAGGCATAGCGCGGGAAAGGGTGCCTGTGGACCGGCAAGGTCGCGCCCGGCGCGATGTCGTAGGTCGAGACCAGCACCTGCACGTTCTTCTGCGGCAGCGTGATCGGCTGGCCGGACGCGGTCGTCGTGCGCGACGCAAGAGGGCTCACGACGACAGGCGTGCCGCTGCTGTCCAGCGCGTGGGCCGGGTTCGCGGAAAAGGCCACCGCGAGCAGCAGTCCGGACATCAAAATTTTTCGCATGATTCGCTCCACCCCGCCGCCAACATCGCGCAGTGACCGCCAGCACGCAAGGCAGCGCCTTGGGCACCCGCTTCAGCGGACCTCGTACGGTGTGGCGGAATTCCCCGCCGAAGAGCATGGCTCGCTGGATCTGCCTGCCGGCCAGAAATTTTTTTACGCCCCTCTTGACGGAAAAAAACACGATTACCAGATCGTTTTCCGTCGAGGCTTCGGCTCGACATACTGGCGTCGCAGCGGCGCTGCGACAGCCTCGTAACCCATGTTGCTTCACGGAGGATATGGCTATGAGAAGCTTTGATTATACCCCTCTTTACCGCACAACCGTCGGCTTCGACCGTCTCTTCGATATGCTCGAGAAAAGCGGGCGCTCCGACTGGCCTCCCTACAATATCGAGAAGATTGGCGAGAACGACTATCGCATTACGATGGCTATCGCCGGCTTCGCTCTCGATGAGGTCGAACTCATGCAGAACGGCCCCGAATTGTCTGTCATCGGCCAAAGGAAACCCGACCAGGAAAATCGGGAGGTCCTTCATCGCGGCTTGGCGACGGGCAACTTCAAGCAGGTGTTCAAACTTGCCGATCACGTAAAGGTCAAGGCGGCCAACCTCGAGAATGGCTTGCTGTCGGTGGACCTGATCCGCGAAGTGCCCGAGGAACTCAAGCCTCGGCGCATAGAGATAGGATCCGAAGCCAAAGCGGCTTCGCTCGAGCAACCCGACAAGAAGCAGCCGATCGATTGGCATGCGGAGCCTCAACGCGAGGTCGCCTGATTCCCAGGAACCTAGATCTACGGTCCGCCTCCCGGTTCGGCCGGGAGGCACAGATCGCGGAGAATGGAGATGAGAACCGAAGCTTACAGTTTTTACCAACCCGAACCGAAAAATCTTGCCGTGGAACCCGCGGGGTTGCGGACGCCAGATGACGTCCTGAACGAGGAGACGATGACAATCGGCGCAAAGCGGGCTTTGCTCGCTTTCTGGGCTTCCGACGTTCATGCGGTTCCTGACAATCCCGCGTTGCGGCAATTGGACAACGGCGCCATCGTGGAAGTCAGCGACATACTTCGCGCCCTCCACCTCCTGGACGAATCCGGGCGGGAACCGCGTATTTCAAAGATGCCGGGCACCGTCAGCCCGTCTTTCGACCGGCGCCGCAGGAAGAGCCGCCTCGGTTGGATGCGGCACCCCTGGCGAGATGACGACGATGATCCGCCGCCAATCCCGGCCATTGCAACGGTACCGCCTGGGCGTGGAGGTGGCGGCATGTTGGCCGAGCCGGAGCATGCAATCGCATGATGACCCGAACCAGCAACAACCCACCGTGCCGAATGGAGGATTACATGAGTGACAGGACGTTCGACCAACCGGTCCTGGTCAAGAATGGCGAGTTCATTCAAGAAATAGGGTGCCTCGACGACGCCTTTGACTTCTTTGACGAGTGGCCAAGGGAAAGGCGGGGTCCGATTTTCGAAACGGCCTTTCGAGCCTGCCAGCGTGCTTACGACGGCCAGGTTCCGCTGACGGTGGCGCGCGATGCCGTCGCCGGCTTCGCAAGATCCGTCAAGATCCTGCAGGACCCGCTTGCTCAGTTCCCTTGGATGGACGGCACAAGGTCAGGTCGCGGTGGGATTACCGCTTAGCCTTGATAAAAGGGGCGGCGCTACCAGGATGGCTGGGCCTGCATCGTCGTTTTCACATCGCTGCAAGGTGAGCTGCCCTACCAGTTCACCTTGTAGCGGGGCGGCTCGATCTTTTGTTCGAACTCCCTGGTGCGGTTTTTGGCGACTGGCTGGGTCAGCCTCGCAACAGTCAACGCTAATATAATGTTCGAAGCGTCGCCACAGGAGGTTCAATGGTTTCCGCTATCGCAAGTCAACATCCGCATGTCCCGGAAAAACAAACGGCAGTGGGGAAGCCGCAAACCGGGGAAGGATTTTCGCCGGGCCGCAGCGCGGACGCCGTGGGACATCTGGCCAAAATCATGGTTGCCGCAGGCGGCGATATGGATGCTGGCGCGCAAGGCCGCGCGGCATCCAAGATCGCCAGGATGGACATCACGGTTCTGGCCGCACCACCCGTAGAAACACCAACAGAGTAAAATATGCTCGTTCGGGCGCCTCCGCGCCATCAGCGGCATGCGCGGCTCTCGCAGATTACGCCACCGCTCTCAGCGGAGGCTCCGCCATCGTCCCCAAGCCGTCGCATTCCGTGCAGGCGCTCGTCTTTCCGGGGCAGCCACCCCGATGGGTTCCCTGCGGGCAGCAGTGCCCGTTTGACGCATACCACTTGGAGCAGTCGAAAACCCGGCCGCTGCCATGACAGCGCGGGCATTCCATATTCGATGAAATCATACCAGTCTTGCCCAACCCAAACGCACTCGCCCTACGCCGCAAGTAACAGGAATCATTGTGCTTTCAAGCACATTGCCCTGACTTAAATTGGGGGGATCGACGGATGGCCGGCATCGATGGCGAGTTATTGTTGCGCCGTAATTACGTTCCCCGTGAAGACCTTGCTCGCCACAAGCCGCGTTGGACATTGGCCGGCAACAATAGGCTGCGCCGCCTTGTCCCGTTCGTTCTCAATGGTGACGGCGACTGCGTCGCCGGGCTTCGCGTCGGCGGCCTGTGTGGCCGTGGACGCGAAGAGGACCGTCTGGGTGATGAGAGCCGAAAACGCGGCAACCTGGACCAGCACGGCGGCGAGAGCGATCTTCTTGAGCATGCGAAAAAACGCTCTTCAGCGTTCCCGGTTCCCCACGCATTCAGGTTTCTGCTTGCTACGGGAACAAGGGACCGGCAGTGCTGTTAACTCGATTATGCCAAGCAAGATCAAAGAACCACGATCGAAGCCCGAACCGGACAAAGAAGCCCCGCCTGAGCTTGAACATGTCGACCCGCCACCGCGAGACGTGCGAGAGGCACCGGCACCCAATCCGAACGGCGACAAGAATGGGCGCCCCTTGGACGTCAATGCATGCCCACAAGGCGGGGCAGGTGGCACGCATTCCATGCGGCCATTGCAACATTAAACGCTTCTACAAGCCCTTGGAACTGAGAGAGTTTATCGGAATGTGACCACTGAGCAGGTGCGAGCGAAGGTTCGCTGCGAAAAATGCGGACACAAGGTGCCTTTCCATCCAGTCGACCAGGATCCGATTCTGCGGCTGGTCGAGATTAGATGGGAGAAGCGCATCTGGAAGGATGAATGAAGGTTTGATCAATATCCAGATTTAACCGCGCATTTCGGAAATTGGCCGGCTGCTCGATCGGCCATCGATCTGAAATCGCAGGAAGTGCTGGTGTCGCTGTAACACCACGGAAAATTTTTCCGCCGCGCAAGTCCGCTGCCTCACGGCGGCGGGCTTTGCCAACACTGACGCGGAATCTCCTTATATTAGCAATAAACGATATATTAACAGCCGTGATGCAGCCTTTGACATCACGGGAATGGGGAAACACTCCTCGTCGACGTTCAACGCGCGCCCCTTGGGCCGGCGGGACCGTGGACCAATGCGGAGCACACGCATGAGTGTCGGAGCAGCTCTCGAACAATTGCTGCGGTTGATTTATCGACAAGCGATGAAATTGGCAGCGATGCCGGAGGATGAAAGGGATTCACACTACGATTTCATCCGCCTGTCATGTTGCGCAGCCGCCGAACGGATTGGGCAAAGTCCCGACAAGGCCGCCGTCACGGCAAACGATATGGTTGAGTTTGTTCGCGCACTGGTCGGAATCATTGAGGCAGGCTGCGGATCAGAACGAGGGCGAAGTGACGATCGAGCGGCTGCATCACCGGCACGGCATTTTGGCAGCCGGGAAAGTGGCACTGCGCGCGTCTAGGGGGCGCGCTTCATGCGGGGCTTTTCTATTCTTTGTGCTGAACGATGTAGCTATTGCTGATGGCTTTGCTCCCGACGCCCCGCGTGACAACAACGGTGGTGTACCCGGCGGGCAGTGAACCGGTGACAGTCTCGTCGACCGGATGGCATCGTCCGACGATTTCCCCGTTTGGCGCACCTGCGAGCCTGTCTTTCAGAGATGCCCGACACGCGTCAAACGACGCATATGTGGTCGGCGCGACCTCAATGGGCTTGCAGACGGCAGCCTGGCCTGGGCTGCAAGAGAGTAAAAGCAATACTGCTGCGGTTGCCGGGTCCATTCTCGAAGCTCCATTGAGACGAGCCTCAACGCGGATCGACGGCCTTTGTTGCACAGGCAGCCCCGGCGACGGCGCGCTGCCGAGAGGTGGCGGATGGCTGATTACCCCCACATGAACCCAGTGAACGTGTCGGTGTCGACAATTCGTAGCTTCATCTCTTCGGTGTAGCTCCTTCTCCCAAACCTCCCAAACCATCCCCTATAGTAGATGCGAATTGGGAATTGAGCGGCGTGCTTCCAGAATCCTGCCTCTAGACCTTGGGTCATGCCAAATGAACATGAAACATGGGTTCCATTGTGAAGCACTGGGATCAGGTCTTTGGTAGCAAAGCAGGACAGCCAATCCCTCTTTCGCTCATCGGTGGCGCCACGCCCGAAAGCGGCTGCCAGGGCTGCCGGATCTGCCACCTCAAACCAAACGTCGCGAGCCGGGATAGATCCTGAATTTAGCACCACAAGATTGAAGTATAGACCCGTGTTGTCTCCGTGATGAGTTTTGACCATCGCAGTGACGAGTGGGCGAAACTGCCGCCTCCAGAAATGAAGTGAGAGCCCGAGGGCAATCACCGTGGCGACGAGTGCCCCCACGTTAACCCAGTCTATGACCAAATCATCCCCCTCCCATGTCGCGTCCATGTCGCACGGACTTGCCAATAGTCGCAGGAAATTTTTGCGGCATCTACCGGTTCTTGAGGTTGGCCCTGTACCACGCGACGAAAGTTTCGATCTCGGGCGTGCTGTGGTCATAGACAGCACAGAACTTAGACGTCGCCCGAGCCACCGCGAAGAACGCCTCGATCTCGTAGATATGCATTTCCTCGGGATCTTTGTGGTGCTTCAGCCAATCCCTGACCTCGTTCATCTTAGAAACGAAGTCGCGTTCCGCCATGAACGGAACCGCCTTATCCTTTGACGTCTTCAAGACGTGAGGCGACATGGTTGGGGGCATTTGCCCCTCCGCCGCCAATGCTAAGGTTATAGCGCCGGCGAATTCTTCCTCGTGGAAAAGTCTGATGGCAAGACTGATTTGGTTTGAAGCCGCTTCCTTGCGCGTCATTCGCAAGAGTTTTCCTAGGGGTGGCGCACGATGGGGTGATTCTGGCATTTGTAGCCCCGTATGTAGCCCCGAAGAGATCGTCCGCAAAGTTGCGGCCGGTGCAAGGACATCTAAGTGTTTGAAAAGATTGGCTCCCCGGGCCGGATTCGAACCAGCGACCAACCGGTTAACAGCCGGTTGCTCTACCACTGAGCTACCGGGGAACGGATGCTCTTATGTGAGTGGCGCAGCCTATAGCTGCCCTTTTCGGCTTTGCAAAGAAGCTTTTCGCATTTTTCCGAGGCTTTTTCGCGCAGGCGTTTCTCGCAATCGTCGAAGGAAGCCCTCATATTAGGCGTCTTGGCGGGGATATGGAACCGAAAGCGCGGCGGCGGCTTTGGTTCCAGCATGCTTGCGAACAATCAAACGGGTCAGTTTTTCGAGACGATGACAGCACAAGACAACCAGATGCCGGCGCGGAAAATCTCCGTTTTCGGGCGCGAGTTCAAAATGCCGCGCTCGCGCGGGCTCAGAATCACGATCGGCATCCTGCTGACCATCGGCGGTATCCTTGGTTTCCTGCCGATCCTCGGCTTCTGGATGGTTCCGCTCGGATTGCTGGTGCTGTCCTATGAATTCGCCATGGTTCGCCGTCACCGGCGTCGCTTTGTCGTCTGGTGGGAACGGCGTCGCCGGCCCGATTGACCGCCGATAGCGCAAGGTGGGTGTTCAGCGGGCGGCGTGTTCTTCCAGTGCCTCATGGATTGCTTGAGAATCGCCGCGGCCGAGGCAAGCCTTGCCCTGTCATGCGGCGACAGGCTGTCCGCACCTTCGATGGACAGACGGTCGATTGCGTAATGCAGAAGCTCTTGTATTTGCTGCCACTGTCCGGTGCATGGCTCTTCCTCCCGTCATGTCCAACGCACGGGCCGCCGATGAGTTTCTTCTCCGGGCAGGCTATGCTTAATTGTCCGCTAATGGAGCGGTCAGGCCCGATCCGACGATTTGCCGGGGTGCCGTCCGGACTGACGCGAGGAAACCGTTCGGAATGCACGGTGGCCGCTTGACGGCATTTTCGCCGCAACCTATTGGAACCGGGTGGAACGCCGGGAGCAATGAGGCCTCGTGGCGGAGTGGTTACGCAGAGGACTGCAAATCCTTGCACCCCGGTTCGATTCCGGGCGAGGCCTCCAATGCCTGGGCCCCCGCGCGGCAGCGCAGGGGCCTGAAGTTCCTGACACAATGGACCGCGGTTCTGGCGCGGCAAGCGGATTGGTTGGGACATGAGCGCTGATTTCTCCGAACTACGCGTCAAGATGGTCGACGGCCAGGTCCGCACCACCGATGTGACCAGCGCGCCGCTGCTCGATGCAATGCTTGTCGTCCCAAGAGAGATGTTTGTCGGCGCCGCCCAGCGCGATCTGGCCTATATCGACGAGGACATCCGCATTGCCGCCGGCGCGGACGGCGCGCGCTACCTGATGGAAGCATCGCCGTTGGCCAAGCTTATCCAGCTGGCGGAGATCAACCCGACCGATTCGGCGCTCGATGTCGGTTGCGGAACCGGCTACGCCTCAGCCATCCTGTCGCGACTGGCCAGGTCCGTGGTGGCGCTCGAAAGTGATTCGGCGCTGGCGGAAACCGCCAGATCGACGCTTTCGTCGCTGGGCTGCGGCAATGTGACCGTCGTCCAGGGCGCGTTGCCGCAGGGGCATGCCGCTAAGGCGCCTTATAACGTCATCTTCGTCGGTGGCAGCGTCGCGGAAGTGCCGGTGGCGCTGCTGGACCAACTCGCCGAAGGCGGCCGCCTTGTCGCCGTCGAAGGGCAGGGCAATTCCGGCGTGGCCCGTCTCTTTTTCAAGGCCGGGGGGGTTGTAACCGGAAGACGTGCATTTAATGCGGCAATTAAGCCACTACCGGGGTTTGAACGCATTCGTGCTTTCGAATTCTGAATGATTTGGCCTTGCAGGAGAGGCTGTGTCATGGTCGCTTGCATTTGAACGATCGCTGCGGATCCCAGACTGGGGGCACTTTGGGGTGAGCAGCAGGGAACATCGAACACGCGGCGCCGGCTGATCTATGAGAGAAGCAGGCGCGGCGCGGTTCCCATGGAAAACGAATGAGGGTTTAACCGTGCCGTCTTTACGCAAGTCACTTTTCACCGCCGTCCTCGTTTCGGCGACCATGCTGTCCCCACTGGCGGCTTCAGCCGAAAGCATCTCCGGCGCGCTTGCAAAGGCCTATCAGTACAATTCTTCGCTGAATGCATCCCGCGCCGGCGTTCGTGTCACCGACGAGGGTGTCGCCATCGCCAAGTCGGGCTACCGCCCGATTGTCACCGGCTCGGCGGATATTGATTATTCGAGCAGCCATCTCAATGGCACCAATTCAAGCGTGAGGCTGACCACCGGAAATTTTGGCGTCCAGATAAACCAGATGCTGTTCGATGGCTTTCAGACCAGGAACAATGTCGCTGCCGCCGAAGCGCAGGTCCGCGCTTCCGTCGAAAGCCTGCGCAACACCGAAGAGGGTATCCTGTTCAGCGCGGCCCAAGCCTATATGAACGTGATTCGCGACCGGCAGGTCGCCGTGCTGACTGAGCAGAACCTTCAGTTCCTGACCGAAACGGCGCGCGCGGCGCGTTCGCGTTTCGAAGTTGGCGAAGGCACGCGCACCGATGTCGCCCAGGCCGATGCTTCGCGGGCCGCCGCCGTGGCATCGCTGAGTGCCGCCCGGGCGCAGGCGCTGGCAAGTGCGGCGATCTACCGCCAGATCGTCGGCGACGAGCCGGGCAAGCTCAAGGGCGCTTCGCCGGTGGCAAAGCTGTTGCCGTCGAGCCTCGCCGCCGCCGTCGGGGTGGCCTCGAACGAGCATCCGGCCATCCTTGCCACGCAGCATCTGGTCGACGCGGCCGCGTTTTCGGTGAAGTCGGCCGAAGGCGCGCTGTTGCCGCAGCTGTCGGCTTCCGCCGGCGTTTCGAGCGCCTATCGCAATACCTCGCCTTTGCCGGGCGTCGGTTCGCAGGATGGCACGACCAATTCGGCCAGTGTCGGGGCAACGCTGACCATCCCGATCTATTCGGGTGGCCGCACCTCGGCGATCGTGCGCCAGGACAAGGAATCGCTCAGCCAGGCCCGCATCCAGGTCGACGTCAGCCGCGACCAGGTGCGCCAGGCCGTCACCGCCGCCTGGACCGAGTACACCGCCGCGCAGCAGCAGCTGACGGCCAACAGGCAGGTGATCGAGGCCGCGAAGCTGGCACTGAACGGTGTCATCGAAGAGCGCAATGTCGGCCAGCGCACCACGCTCGACGTCCTCAACGCGCAGGCGACGGTCATCACCGCCCAGATCAACCAGGCCGGTTACGAACATGATGTGGTGGTGGCGAGCTACGCCATCCTGCAGGCGACCGGCCGTCTGTCCGTCGACCGCCTTGGCTTGCAGGTAGCGAAATACAAGCCTGAAGAGCATTACAACGCGGTCAAGGACAAGTGGTACGGCCTGCGCACGCCGGACGGCCGCTGAAGCGTTCGGCCAGGACTGGCCGTGCTCCTCGTTTGAGCAGGATCTTTCGTACTGCGCTCTCGGGTTCAGATCGCGCTAATCTGTTGAAATCCCACAAGTCCCCAGATTGGGGATTCTCGTGCGGCGATCCGTCGGTTACGCTGTCGCCATGATTCGATCCGGCTCTGCCGGATCGGAAAACCCAACAGGGGTCACAAGGGCGGCGGATGTGACGATGGCAACGGCAAGCAGCGCACAGCGCGAACCTTCCATGGAAGAGATACTGGCTTCCATCAGGCGGATCATCGAGGACAGCGACGGCGGCCGCAAGCAGCCGGGCGACGCCGATGAGTTGAGCCAGGATCTGGAGCGCGCGTCGAGCGCCTATGCAGCCCCCGACGTGGAAGCATTCCGTGCCGACCTGCATGCCGCCCCCGACGGCAGGAAGCCGGTCACGCTGGCGGAAGTCCAGGCACAGTTGCCGGCGGCCGAGCCGGTGGCCGCACGCATGGAAACGCCGGTGCGCCCTGATCCCGGCCCGGCAAAGCCATCGATGACACTTGCCGAGGTCAGCGCCCGCGTCGCCGCCGAGCCAATCACGGTTGAAGCGCCGGGATCGCGTCCTGTCGCCGACGCTTCCATCGCCGATTGGCGTCGCGAGATCGCCGCGGTCGGTGAGCAGGCGAGGGCGGTGTCGGACCGGAGCGAAGCCCCCAAGACCGCTGCCCAGCCGTCCGTGGAGACTCCAAGTGACGAACCGACCGCGAAAGCAGCCGTCGAGCCGTCTCGTCCGGATGCAAGCGTGGTGCGACCGGTGGCGGCCAGCGACGCGCCGCGTCCGGCGATCGTTTCCGAGCACACCGGCCGGCAGGTCGCGGCTGCCTTTGGCGAGCTTTCCGACGCGTTTGCCAGCCGCAGCAAGAAGACATTCGACGAAATGGCCGAAGAGATGCTGCGGCCGATGCTGCAGGATTGGCTCGACAACAATCTGCCGACACTGGTCGAAAGGCTGGTGCGCGAGGAGATCGAGCGCGTGGCGCGCGGGGCGCAGTAGTTCCCCATGCCGATCACCAAAGGAAGCGGCGCCCTCGTGGCGCCGTTTCCTTTGGTGAGGTCAGCTTGTTGGCAGGACGACGGATCGCTTTCCGTTGAAATGACCAAGGCCGCGCCTATCTGGTTGTGAGGGTCCGAGACAGCCCTTGCGGTTGACTTGGTCAAAGCCTTCCGATTTACAGCGGACCAGCAAAACTCCCGACAGCGCGGACCATTTTCCCATGCTTGAAAAGACCTACGACGCCAAAACCGTCGAGCCGAAGATCGCCAAAGTCTGGGAAGAGGCCGACGCGTTTCGCGCCGGTGCCGGGGCCGAGGAGGGGGCGGAAGCCTTCACCATCGTCATCCCGCCGCCGAACGTCACCGGCTCGCTGCATATGGGACACGCGCTCAACAACACGCTGCAGGATATACTGGTGCGCTTCGAGCGCATGCGCGGCAAGAATGTCCTGTGGCAGCCGGGCATGGACCATGCCGGTATCGCCACGCAGATGGTGGTCGAGCGGCAGCTGATGGAAAAGCAGATCCATCGCCGCGACCTGACCCGCGAGCAGTTCATCGAGAAAGTGTGGGAGTGGAAGGCCGAATCCGGCGGCGCGATCTTCAACCAGTTAAAGCGGCTCGGCGCCTCGGCCGATTGGTCACGCGAACGCTTCACCATGGACGAAGGCCTGTCCAAGGCCGTGCTCGAAGTGTTCGTCACGCTCTACAAGGAAGGGCTGATCTACAAGGATAAGCGCCTTGTGAACTGGGATCCCAAGCTGCTCACCGCGATCTCCGATCTCGAGGTCGAGCAGCAGGAGGTCAACGGCAATCTCTGGCACTTCCGCTACCCCGTAGAGGGCCAGGTCTTCGACCCGGAAAACCCAACAACCTTCATCACCGTGGCGACGACGCGCCCGGAGACGATGCTGGGCGATACGGCCGTCGCCGTGCACCCTGACGACGAGCGCTTCCGGCATCTGGTCGGCAAGAACATCGTCCTGCCGATCGTCGGTCGCAGGATTCCTGTGGTGGCGGACGAGTACTCCGATCCGGAAAAGGGTTCGGGCGCGGTCAAGATCACGCCCGCGCACGATTTCAATGACTTCGAGGTCGGCAAGCGCCACAAGCTGCCGGCGATCAGCATCCTGACCACGGAGGCGGCGGTAAGTCTCAGGGATAATGAGGATTTCCTTGCCGGCCTCGAGGTGACGCCGGAGCGCCAAATTGTCTGGGACGAACTCGACGGCCTCGACCGCTTCGTCGCGCGCAAGAAGATCGTCGAGCTGATGGAAGAGGGCGGCTTCCTCGAAAAGGTCGAGCCGCATCGCCACGCCGTCCCGCATGGCGATCGCGGGGGCGTGCCGATCGAGCCGTTCCTGACCGAGCAATGGTATGCCAATGCGGCGGAACTGGCCAAGCCAGCGATCGCTTCGGTGCGCGAGGGGCGCACCAAGATCATACCCGGGAATTGGGAAAAGACTTATTTCCAGTGGATGGAAAATATCGAACCCTGGTGCATCTCACGCCAACTGTGGTGGGGTCATCAGATCCCGGCATGGTACGGGCCGGATGGGCGCGTCTTCGTCGAGAAGACCGAGGAAGAGGCGCTCGGCGCCGCGATCGAATACTACCTGGCTCTGGAAGGACCCTGGAAGGGCTGGGTCGAGGACAAGTTGGAGAATTTCCAGCCGGGCGAGATCCTGACCCGCGACGAGGATGTACTCGACACCTGGTTTTCGTCGGCGCTGTGGCCGTTCTCGACATTGGGATGGCCTGATGAGACGCCGGAGCTGAAGACCTACTACCAGACCGACGTGCTGGTGACCGGCTTCGACCTCATCTTCTTCTGGGTTGCCCGTATGATGATGATGGGCCTGCACTTCATGGACGAGGAGCCGTTCCACACCGTCTACATGCACGCGTTGGTGCGCGACAAGAACGGGCAGAAGATGTCGAAGTCGAAAGGCAACGTCGTCGACCCCCTCGACCTGATCGACGAATACGGGGCCGATGCGCTGCGCTTCACCCTGACGGTGATGGCGGCGCAAGGCCGCGACGTGAAGCTCGACCCGGCGCGCATCGCCGGCTATCGCAATTTCGGCACCAAGCTGTGGAACGCCACGCGCTTCGCCGAAATGAACGAGGTCGCGCGCAATGACGAGTTCTGGCTGAATGACGCGAAGCTGGCGGTCAACCGCTGGATCCTGACCGAACTGACGCGCGCGGCGCGCGAAATCACGGACGGCATCACCTCATACCGCTTCAACGAGGCGGCGGGTGCCGCCTACCGCTTCGTCTGGAACCTGTTCTGCGACTGGTATCTGGAATTGCTGAAGCCGGTGTTCATGGGCGCCGACGAGGCGGCCAAGGCCGAAAGCCGCGCCTGCGTCGCCTTCGTGCTGGATGAGATCTATAAGCTGCTGCACCCGATGATGCCGTTCATGACCGAAGAACTGTGGGCGCAGACCGCTGGCGAAGGCAAGCAACGCCTCTCGCTGCTGTGTCATGCGGCTTGGCCGTCACCGGATTTCGAAGACGCCGAGGCCGCAGCGGACATCAATTGGCTGGTCGAACTCGTCTCCGGCATTCGCTCCGTGCGTTCGGAGATGAACGTGCCGCCGGCAGCCATTGCACCGCTCGTCGTGGTCGGCGCCAATAATGTGACACGCGAGCGCCTCGTTCGCGAGGATTCGGCGATCAAGCGGCTGGCGCGGGTCGGCGACATCTCGCTTGCCGATGTCGCGCCCAAGGGCTCGGCGCAGATCGTGCTCAATGAGGCGACGGTCTGCCTGCCGCTTGGCAGCCTGATCGACCTCGCCGCCGAGGCGGCACGGCTGCAGAAGGAACTGGCCAAGGTGACCGAGGAGATCGCGCGCCTGCACAAGAAACTGTCGAACGAAAGGTTCGTCGCCAGCGCGCCGGCCGAGATCGTCGATGCCGAGCGTGAAAAGCTCGCCGAATACCGCGATGCGCAGGGCAAGCTGTCAGTCGCGTTGGCCAGGGTTCGCGACGCCGGCTAAGGATAGATTCGCGAGACTTTAGCCCTCTCTAAACTGCTGGTTTTCCGCCTCGAAAATCAGCATGCCGTTGCGTTAATTTTGACGTAAACGGAAGTTTTAGCCCCATTGTTGCCATAATGTAACAATGGGGCTCCCGGACCGCAAAAAACGCTGTTTTCGAACCTTTTTGGATGGGTTTCCTCTGTTTTTTGGAAGCAGATCCGCCATCACGGACCGTTTTCGGCCTTGCCGCATCCGGTTGCATTTCCTCGAAAATGCGCCTGGCGAATGTGTACATGTACGCTCTTGAATTCGTTGTTGCACCGTTAACCCGAATTGGTTCTAGCTTGATGCACTCGAATTCGGGGAGGACATTTCATGACTATTCTGCGACTGAAAGCGCTGCTTGGGGCGGGCTGCTTTTCGCTGGCTTTGATCGGGACGGCGATGAACCCGGCACATGCCGGCGGCCTGGAGCGTGCTGGCTACGATATCGACCTGTTGTTTGATCCGGCTCCGTTCGCGACCGAAGCGGAAGCGACCTATGTGATGCCGGACCGCAAGTACAAGAATGCGCGCGGCCCGGGCGGAGCCGATCTCGGTTTGGGCACCTCGGCCGACGGAGCCGAGGGCTATTGGGTTCCACGCATTGGAGCCAAGGTCCAGGTCGTGCAAGGCGTGGATTGCATGGTCGATTATTCGCAGCCCTGGGGTGCACATACCGCGCCGGGAAATGCGTGGAACGGCGCGTTTTCGAATATCGAAACCGACATCAAGAGCGACAACTACGCGGCTACCTGCTCCTACAAGATGGACGCCGGCAAAGGCCAGCTTCGGTTCATAGGCGGTGTTTTCTACCAGAAGATCTATGGCTTCAAGGAGAACTACACAGATATTGGCTTCGGCACGATGGTCGGTCGTGTCGATCTGGAGGCCGATGGCTGGGGCTGGCGTGCGGGCGTCGCTTATGAAATTCCAGATATCGCGCTGCGCGCCAGCCTTGTCTACAATTCGCAAGTGAAGCTCGACAATATCTCTGGTACTCTGAACATCGGCGGCGTCGTCTCTGTACCGATTTATGGTGCGACGGAGTCAATGCCGGATTCGCTCGAATTGAAACTGCAGTCGGGCATCGCACCTGGCTGGCTCGCTTTCGGTTCGATCAAGTGGGTCAATTGGAGCGTCCTGCAAAGCGTTCCGATCTGTGCCCAGGGTACACCCTCCTCATTCTGCGTCACGAATGGTCTGGGCCAACTAACTTCACTCGACCTGATGTATCGTGATGGCTGGACTGTCACGGGCGGTATCGGTCACAAGTTCAATGATCAGTGGAGTGCCGCTGGGCAGCTTTCCTGGGATCGTGGCACGTCGCATGGCTATGGTGCACAGACCGATACCTGGACGCTGGGTGGTGGCGTTGCCTATACGCCCAGGCCGAATATCGAGGTTCGTCTGGCAGGTGCGGTCGGTGTGCTGACCAGCGGCCATTCAGGGGAGTTGGCTGGCGAGAACGGCTATATCGCGGGCACCGATGACAGCTATGACTTCGGCAACGATCTGGTCACGGCAATTTCCGGCGGTATCAAGATCAAGTTCTAAGCAACTGAAAATTCTAAGCAAAAGGCCGGGCGTTGCTCGGCCTTTTTCGTTTGAGCCGGCATCGCCCGTGCGCCCCGTATCCAAGCTGCGTTGCATATTAGCCGCACCTCTTTCGCCCCGTGCGATTGTGACGTTTTGGCAACACTTTCTGAACAACCCCTGCGCTGGAAGCCGGGCTGAGGAAATTGCCCATTTCCCGCCATAAACCCGGCGCACCTCGATCTTGTCTCGGGACACGCGCCAAAAGGCTCGGCGAGGGGGCAGGCCGCTCCGCCCCATTTGCAGGGAAGATGGGGCAAGGAAGAGTATGGACGCCAAAGTCATCTCCAAGGCTAAGCTCCCCAGCCGCCATGTGACCGTCGGTCCGGCGCGTGCGCCGCATCGTTCCTATCTCTATGCGATGGGTTTGTCGGCGGCCGAGATTGCGCAGCCGCTGGTCGGGGTCGCCTCCTGCTGGAACGAGGCGGCGCCCTGCAACATCTCGCTGATGCGCCAGGCGCAGGTGGTCAAGAAGGGCGTCGCTGCGGCCAGCGGCACGCCGCGCGAATTCTGCACCATCACCGTCACCGACGGCATCGCCATGGGTCACCAGGGCATGAAGTCATCGCTGGTGTCGCGCGAGGTCATCGCCGATTCGGTCGAACTCACCATGCGCGGCCATTGCTACGACGCGCTGGTCGGGCTGGCCGGCTGCGACAAGTCGCTGCCCGGCATGATGATGGCCATGGTGCGGCTCAACGTGCCGTCGATCTTCATCTATGGCGGTTCGATCCTGCCCGGCAGCTATCGCGGCCGCCAGATCACCGTGCAGGATGTTTTCGAGGCGGTCGGCCAGCACTCGGTCGGCACGATCAGCGACGACGAACTGCTTGAGATCGAGCAGGTCGCGTGTCCCTCGGCCGGTTCCTGCGGCGCCCAGTTCACCGCCAACACCATGGCCACCGTCGCCGAGGCGATCGGCCTGGCGCTGCCCTACTCCTGCGGCGCGCCTGCCCCTTACGAAATGCGCGACCGGTTCAATTTCGCCTCCGGCGAAAAGATCATGGAGCTGATCGCCAGAAATATCCGGCCGCGCGACATCGTCACGCTGAAGGCGCTGGAGAATGCGGCGACCGTGGTCTCGGCCACCGGCGGTTCGACCAACGCGGCACTGCATCTGCCGGCGATCGCCCACGAGGCCGGCATCAAGTTCGACCTGTTCGACGTGGCCAAGATCTTCGAGAAGACGCCTTACATCGCCGACCTCAAGCCGGGCGGCAAATATGTCGCCAAGGACATGTTCGAGGCCGGCGGCATTCCGCTGCTGATGAAGACGCTGCTCGACCACGGCTATCTGCATGGCGACTGCATGACCGTGACTGGCCGCACTTTGGCCGAAAACATGCAGCACGTTGTCTGGAATGAGCATCAGGACGTGGTCCGCCCGGCCAACACACCCATTACCCAAACCGGCGGTGTCGTGGGCTTGAAGGGAAACCTTGCCCCCGAAGGCGCGATCGTGAAGGTCGCGGGCATGGCGGAGTTGAAGTTCTCCGGCCCGGCACGCTGCTTCGATTCGGAAGAGGAATGTTTCGAGGCGGTGACGCAGCGCAACTACAGGGAAGGCGAAGTTCTCGTCATCCGCTACGAGGGGCCGCGCGGCGGCCCCGGCATGCGCGAGATGCTGTCGACGACGGCAGCACTTTACGGCCAGGGCATGGGCGGCAAGGTGGCGCTGATCACCGACGGGCGCTTCTCGGGCGCGACGCGCGGTTTCTGCATCGGCCATGTCGGCCCCGAAGCAGCCGTAGGCGGCCCGATCGGACTGCTCAGGGATGGTGACGTGATCTCGATCGACGCGGTGAACGGCACGATCGACGTGGCGTTGTCCGATAGCGAACTGGCGGCGAGGGCAAAGACATGGAAGGCGCGCGCGACCGATTATCAGTCGGGCGCGATATGGAAATATGCACAGACGGTAGGGCCGGCGCGCGATGGCGCGGTGACTCATCCGGGCGGTGCGAAAGAAACACACTGTTATGCGGACATCTGAGTTGTTGAAGTCAACACCAGAGTTGTTGAGGTCGTCTGTCTTTTCGGCACTGGTCGTGATCGCCACTTTTGGCGCGACCTTTGGCGCCGTGGGCCAGGCCATGGCCTTCGACGACAAGGTGTTCGACGACAAGACCGGGGTGAAGCCGCAATCCAGCCCATGGGCGGTCTTCCAGTTCGGCTTCTCCGCCTACAAGAACGGCCACAAGGAACAGGCTGCCGAGGCCTACAAATACGCCGCCGAAAACGGCCAGATCGGCGCCACCTGGAAGCTTGCCCGCATGTATGCCGAGGGCGACGGCGTGGCGCGTGACGACTACGAGGCGTTCAAGTTCTTCTCCGAGATCGTCGATCAGGACGTCGAGCCCGGCTCGCCTGAGGAAAGCTATGTCTCCGACGCGCTGGTGGCGCTTGGCGACTATTTGCGCACGGGCATTCCCGGCAGCCCGGTCGCCGAGAACGAGGTGGCGGCCCAGGAATATTACATGCGCGCCGCCGCCAACTACCGCAATCCGAACGCGCAGTTCGAAATGGGGCAGATGTTCCTGAAGGGCGAGGGCGGCGTGAAGGCCAGCGTCAAGCAGGCCGGGCGCTGGTTCCAACTCGCCGCCGAGAAAGGCCATGCCGGCGCACAGGCGACACTGGGCCATTTGTTGTTCCAGAGCGGCAAGATCGTTCGTGGCCTGGCGATGATGACGGCAGCGCTCGAACGCGCTTCGCCGGCTGACCAGCCCTGGATCCGCGGCATGCAGGAAGAGGCATTTGCCACCGCCGGCGAGGCCGACCGCCGCACCGCCATCTCGCTGGCCGATGATATCCTCACCAAGGGCAACAACGCGGATCAGTAATCTCGCGGCCGCGTCAGCTTCACCAGCAGCACTCGATTTTCGATCGTGATCAGTTCTCGATCGGCTCCGTCGGCACCATGCTGGGCGCCGGCGTCGAGATCGGCGTGACATGGGGTGGCGCCAGCGTGTTTTCCGGGCAGCTATCCCCGATCTTCGTCCACGATGTGTTGTTGAGCACCATGTCGCAGCGAGCCAGATGGCTCCGGTCGGCAAGCGTCAGGCAGGCGACCTGGCCAAGCTGGTAGGATTTTCCATTGGCCAGGCATTCCTGGTCGGCAAATGCCGCACCGGGAGCGGCCATGGCAAATGCCAGGCCGATCGGACAAAGATGAAATCGTGTGCTCATGGAACCCCAGCCGCCATGCTGGCCCGCAATGAGCGGCGCGAAATGTGGCGATATGAGGTCCAGCGCAGACGTGCCCGGCGAGGGTTCTCTCAGGCCGGCTGAAGTGCGAGATCGATCGCCACCGGCACGTGATCGGACGGTTTTTCCCAGGCGCGCACGTGCTTTTCGATCGACGCGGAAGAAAACCGGTTGGCGGCTTCCGGCGACAAGAGCAGGTGGTCGATGCGGATGCCGTTGTTCTTCTGCCACGCGCCGGCTTGATAGTCCCAGAATGTGTAGGTGTCGGGTGCGTCGGTGACCGCGCGCACCGCCTCGGTGAAACCAAGGTTGAGCAGCCGCCGGAAGGATTGTCGCGTCTGCGGCTGGAACAGCGCGTCGCCCAGCCAGTTCTCCGGAAACCGCGCGTCGATCCGCTCGGGAATCACGTTGTAGTCGCCGGCGAGCACCAGAGCCTCCTCCAGTCTCAGCCGTTCTTCGGCCCAGCGCTCCAGCCGCGCCATCCAGGACAGCTTGTAAGGAAACTTCTTCTCGTCATCGATCGGATTGCCGTTCGGCAGATAGAGCGAGGCGACGCGCAGCGCGCCCTTGTCAGTCGAGAAAACCCCTTCGATGAAACGCGCCTGTTCATCGGCATCGTCGCCGGGCAGGCCTCGGATCACCTCGTCGAAGCGCAGCTTCGACAGCAGGGCGACGCCGTTGAAACCCTTTTGGCCGTGGGTTTCGACATTGTAGCCAAGCGCCTCGATCTCGGCGCGCGGGAATTGCTCGTCGACCGACTTGATCTCCTGCAGGCAGACGATGTCGGGTGCGCTCTCGGTCAGCCAATGGGTGAGGTTGCCAATGCGGGCGCGGACACCGTTGATGTTCCAGGTGACGATTTTCATGGCGGTCTCGATGCTGTTCAGTTGGATTCTTGCGGCGGATGGCGTTCGACGAGGCCAATCGTATTGCCAGCCGGGTCCTTTAGGAAGGCCATCCATTCGCTTTCCCCCGCTGGACCGAACTGGCCCTCTGTGTCGCGATGGACAAGTGTTGGCGGCGCGGTGAAGGGTACGCCTGCCGCGACCGCAGAGGCATGGAAGTCATCGAGGCCCGATATGTCGAGATAGACGGTTCCGGCCGGTATGCCGTCGGTGAACAGCAGCCTGATATCGCCGGCCATGATGAAGGCGATGCCCGGCGGGTCGAAGCGCGCATGAACCGCCATGCCGAGCACGTCGCGCCAGAAAGCCAGCGTGGCGTCGAGATCACGGCCAGCCGACAGCGCGATCTGACGGACCGCACCGATAGCAGGCATTCTATATGGAGAAACTCGTGCCGCAGCCGCAGGAGGCGACGGCGTTCGGATTGCGGATCTGGAACGACTGGCCCATCAGATCGTCGACGAAATCGATCACAGAGCCGCCCATATAGACCAGCGACAGATCGTCGATCAGCACGGTGGCACCGTCCTTCTCGATGGCGACGTCGTCGTCATTGCGCGTATCGACCAGATCGAACTTGTAGGAGAAGCCCGAGCAGCCGCCGCCTTCGACCGACACGCGCAGCGCCGTCTTGCCGGCCTCGTTCGAGACAATCCTGGCGATCCGCTTGGCGGCGGCCTCGGTCATATCGACTTTCATGGCAGTCTTGGCATCAGCGCCCATGGGCGTCACCTTGCTTTCGGTTTCACATGATAGGTATGAAGCGCGAGGGGCCAAGTCAACCTGGCTAAGTCAAACGCGGCAGCATCAGCCATGACCAATGAGTTGGGCGACATCGGATTCGGCTATCGGCCGCGCGCCGCCTATGCCTGCGACCCGGCAAAGTCGCGCGGACGGCTGTTCGACGAGGTGGAAAGCCCGACCCGCACGCCATTCCAGCGTGACCGTGACCGCATCATCCATTCGACGGCCTTCCGGCGCCTGAAGCACAAGACGCAGGTCTTCATCGCGCATGAAGGCGACCACTATCGCACCCGGCTGACCCATTCGATCGAAGTGGCGCAGATCGCGCGCGCCCTGGCACGGGCGCTGCGCGGCGACGAGGATCTCGCTGAGGCGGTGGCGCTGGTGCATGATTTCGGCCACACGCCCTTCGGCCACACCGGCGAGGACGCGCTGAACGAAAAGATGGCCACCTGGGGCGGCTTTGACCACAACGCGCAATCGCTGCGCATCGTGACGAGGCTGGAGGCGCGCTACGCCGAGTTCGATGGGCTCAACCTGACCTGGGAAACGCTGGAAGGCCTGGTCAAGCACAATGGACCGCTGACGGACGCCAACGGCAAGGGTCTGAAAGGGCCGGTGCCGCAGGCGATCCGTGATTACTCTGAACTGCACGATCTCGAACTCGACCGGTTCGCCGGCATCGAGGCGCAATGCGCGGCGATCGCCGACGATATAGCCTACAACACGCATGACATCGATGACGGCTTGAGGGCAGGGCTACTGACGCTGGACATGCTGGAGACGGTTTCGCTGCCGGGAACGATCCTGAAAGGCGTTCGCTCACGCTATCCCTCCCTCGATGATGTGCGCACCGGCCACGAGCTGATGCGGCGGCAGATAACCGCCATGGTCGAGGACGTGATCAAGTCGACGACCGCCAATCTCGATCGCATCAAGCCGCGGAGCGCCGATGCAGTGAGGGCAGCTGGCGAGACGATGGTAGTTTTCTCGGCCGAAATGGCTGCCTTGGAGAAAGAACTGAAGGCCTTCCTGTACAAGCACCTCTACCGGCACGCGGAGGTTATGCGGGTGCGCGCGGACGCCGAGCAGATCGTCAAAAATCTGTTCGACGCCTATTTCGCCGATCCGCGCGCCATGCCGGACGGCTGGCGCGAGGGGCTGGATCGGGCCGACGACCGCATCAAGGCGCGCAGCGTCGCCGACTTCCTGGCGGGTATGACCGACACCTACGCGCTCAAGGAACACCGGCGTTTGTTTGACCATACGCCTGAATTGGGCTAGGGCGGGCTCGATTTTGCCGGCCAACGAGCCGGATTCGCTGCAAAGCCGCCAGAGCCAGACCCCAGAGTCACACAAATGAACATCTTCGCCGATTTCACCGCGCGAATCATAAAAGCCGTCGAAGCGCTTGATCTGAAAGACAAAGACGGCGTTTCGCCTGACCTGTCGCGCATTGCCGTCGAGCCGCCGCGCGACGCCAGCCACGGCGACCTGGCGACCAATGCGGCGATGGTGCTGGCCAAGCCGACCGGCCAGAACCCGCGCGCGCTGGCCGAAAGACTGGCGCAGGCGCTGCGTGACGACAAGGATGTCGCGGCGACGGAAGTGGCAGGGCCCGGTTTCGTCAATCTCAGGCTCAAGGACGGCTTCTGGCAGACACATCTGACCGCACTGCTCGGCGAGGGCCGCAACTATGGCCGCTCGACGGTTGGCGGCGGCAGGAAGACCAATGTCGAATATGTCTCGGCCAATCCGACCGGGCCGATGCATGTCGGCCATTGCCGGGGTGCTGTCGTCGGCGACGCGCTTGCCAATCTGATGGCCTTCGCCGGCTACGATGTGACCAAGGAATATGTCATCAACGATGCCGGCTCGCAGATCGACGTGCTCGGCCGTTCCGCATTCCTGCGCTACCGCGAAGCGCTGGGCGACGATATCGGCGAAATACCCGCCGGTCTCTATCCCGGCGATTACCTGGTGCCCGTCGGCCAGGCGCTGGTCGCGGAATTCGGCCGCTCGCTTCTGCAGATGCCCGATGACGAGGCGCTCGCCATCGTCAAGGATCGCACCATCGATGCGATGATGGCGATGATCCGCGAGGACCTGGCGATGCTCAACGTGCATCACGACGTGTTCTTCTCCGAGCGCACGCTGCACGCCGACAATGCCAGGAAGATCCGCTCGGCGATCAACGATTTGACGCTGAAGGGCCATATCTACAAGGGCAAGCTGCCGCCGCCCAAGGGCGAGAAACCCGACGATTGGGAGGACCGCGAGCAGACGCTGTTCCGCTCGACCGCGGTCGGCGACGACATGGACCGGGCGCTGGTCAAGTCCGATGGCTCGTTCACCTATTTCGCCGCCGACGTCGCCTATCTCAAGGACAAGGTCGATCGCGGCTTCGTCGACCTGATCTATGTGCTCGGCGCCGACCATGGCGGCTACGTAAAGCGGCTGGAGGCCTTGGCGCGGGCGATTGCCGGCGACGAGGTGAAGCTCACTGTCCTGCTGTGCAATCTGGTCAAGCTGTTTCGCGAGGGCGAACCGGTGCGTATGTCGAAGCGGTCGGGCGATTTCGTGACGCTGCGCGAAGTGGTGGAGGAGGTCGGCCGCGACGCGATCCGCTTCATGATGCTCTACCGCAAGAACGATGCGCCGCTGGATTTCGATTTCGTCAAGGTGACCGAGCAGTCCAAGGACAATCCGGTGTTCTATGTCCAGTACGCCTCGGCGCGCTGTCATTCGGTGTTCCGGCAGGCGAGCGAGCAACTGGGCGAAGCCAATTTCGACCGCAACAGCCTGGCGTCGGCCGCGGCATTGCTGACCGATGAGGGCGAGATCGGCCTGATCCGCAAGCTCGCCGAATACCCGCGGCTGATCGAGTCCGCCGCCCTTGCGCTCGAGCCGCATCGGCTGGCATTTTACCTCTATGATCTGGCTTCCAGCTTCCACGGACACTGGAACCGTGGCACGGATAATCCGGACTTACGTTTTGTTAAGGTTAACGACCGACAATTGACGCATGCCAGACTAGGGCTGGTGCAGGCTGTTTCGGACGTTTTGACGTCCGGCCTGACGTTGATCGGGGCCGCCGCGCCCACCGAAATGCGTTAGGTTTGACTAAATAACCTGTCACCTTTTGCCCACATTGCGCTGGTAAGGGCCAACCCTACGCGACGTCCATGGCGTCCGAATGAGTGCGAGTTCGGGAACAATAATGGCAGACAGAACCCAGCTGAGAGTAGCCGACAACAACGACATCGCTGACGATGATCCGTTCGCGGAACTGACCAGGATCATGGGATTCGACCCGCGCCAGCCGGTCAGGCCGCAATCGCCCGCCCAGCCGCAGGCCCCAGCCGCCGATCGCGGGCTCGAAGAGGGCGATTTCGATATCGATCTCGAGAAAGAAATGATGGGCGAGTTCGGCGCTGACGACAGCGACGCCGCTCCGGTTGTCCAGGCTCATGAGCCGACCTTCGAGCATGAGCCGGCATTCCAAGCGGCTGACGCCAGCGCGATGGACGACGAGCTTTCGGTGTCGCTCGACGACGATTTCCAACTGGACATGGCTGAGATCGACGGCCACGTCGCCGGCACCAGCCATGCGGTCGCAGCTGAAGCCGCGCCGTCCGTCGAGCCGGCTTTCGCGTCTGATTTTGACGATGCCGTCGCCGGTTCGCTTGAGGACGTCTCCCCCTTCGAGGACGATCAGTCGATGGCGGACGAGCTTGCCACTTCGCTCGACCAGGACCTCCGGATCGATGAGGAAGCCGAAGAGGCCCAATACGCCGTTGCCGACACGCACGCTTCTGTCGAGCCAGTTGCCTCAGATGACGAATTCGACGATGCGGTGGCAGTCTCGCTTGAAGACGAGCTGGTGCTCGACGACCATTCGGCGGCCGAACAGTCATTCGTGGTCGCCGAGCCCGTCGAGTATCCCATGCCGGAGCAAGCGGCGGCGCGTGACGGCCATGCAATCTCCGATGAAAGCTTTGCCGGCCATTTCGACGACGCCATGGCTGATGTCGACATGGATTTCGACGTTCGCGCGGATGAGCCGAATGCCTTCGACGAGCCGCCAACGCATGATGCGTTTGCCGATGTCGCTGACGCGAAGGGCGAGCTTCCCAGCCCTGAGAGCGTGCCGGACGATGCTTTTGACCTGAATTTGGACGACGCGTTTGCCGAAACGGTCGAAGAGCCGGTCACAGAGGTTGCCGCCGTTGCCGCCCAGCCGGCGGCGCCGGAAGCCTACATCGCAGCCGCGGTGCATGCCCCGACCGCGGACGAACGGAGCCTGGAAGACGAGTTGAATGCGCTGCTGGGTGCCATGACGGCGCGCACAGTGCCGGTGGCCAGTGAGCCCGTCACGGCTCAGCCGGCTGTCGCTGCCCTGCCGCCTGTTGCCGAGCCCGCCGAGGAACCGGCCGACCTTGTCGGCGACCTCGACTGGGATCTTGACGAACCCGCGCCTGAGCAGGACCGGCATGTTGGCACGGCCCAAGCGGCCGATGCGGATATTGACGACCTTATGCTTGATGAACTCCAGGATACGACCTGGAACACGGTTGGCGATGTCGATTTCGACGATGATGCGTTCGACGCGGCTTTGCCCAAGGATCTTGATCCGCGTGACGAAGCCGCTGACCGGGACAATTCGGCGGATTCTCTCGATTGGCTTGCGGAGCGTTCCCAACCGGCAGAGCCGCCGCGTTCGTGGAGCCGCGTGACGCCGGTTCCGCAGCAGCCGTCATTCAGCGCTCAGCCTGCGTTTGGTGCTCAGCCGGCCGCTTCGGTGGCATCCGTGGCCGCCGGGCCGGCAGTCGCCGCCATGACATCCTACCGTTCGTCCGAGCCGGTCGAGGCCGTGGCTCCCGCTGCCCCGGTATCGGCGCCGCAATCGCGCCAGCCGGCGCATTACGAAGACATGCCCGACGTCGAAACGGTCGATGTACCCGAGCGTGTCGTCGCGCTGGCGGACGATCTCGATATTCCCGAACTGCACTTCGAGGAAGACCAGCCAGCGTCGCCTGGCTACGACGATCTCGATGCGGAGTTCTCCAGCCTTCTCTCCGAGATGAACGCGGTGGAGGTCGCTGCCGCTCCCACAGGCAATTTGGCCGGCGCGTCTTACGATGATGACTCCTATGCCGCGGGCTTCAAGCCGGGCTATGACAGCCTCAAGCCGGCATATGACGGGGTCAAGCCGGGCTATGATGGGATCAAGCCGGGCTATGAGCCGGAAGCGCGGACCTATGCCGCGCGGCCGATGGACATGTCCGCCCGCGCGGCGGCGCCCACGGGTTATGCCGACGCCTCTGGTTTCGACCTTGACAGTCTGCCAGGGAGCCAGCCGGTTTCCCAAGCCGATGATTTCACCGTCGATGAACTCGACTACGATCCCGAACTCGACGAGGCTATGGCTGTCCCGGGGCTCGGCGAGCGTGAGGCCGCGAGGCCGTCGCGCGGACGCGGCCTGTTCATCGCCGCGATTGTCGGCGCGGTCGCCGTCGCGGGCGGTCTCGGTGCCTTTGCGCTGTCCTTTGGCGGCAAGGGCGGCAGCGAAGCGCCTGTCATCGTCAAGGCCGACAACGCGCCGATCAAGGTTAAGCCGGAGAATCCGGGCGGCGCCGTGGTGCCCAACCAGGACAACAAGGTCTACGACGCGGTCAGGGGCGCAAAGCCAGCCGAGCCGGTCCAGGAAAAGCTGGTCACCAACGTCGAAGAGCCGGTTGACGTGCAGGCGAAGGACCCGGCCCGCGCCATCGATCTTTCGCCGGACCAAAATGCAGCCGCCGCTGGAACCGATGTCGGCAATGCCGCGCCGATGTCCGGCGCCGCTTCGGCCGACAACGCTTCTGCCGATAGCACTGCGCCGGCGCCCAAGTCCGAGGATCGCATCGCGCAGGTGCTGCAGGATGCCGACAAGGGCACCAATGCCGATGTCGTCGCCGTTGCGCCGCGCAAGGTGAGGACCATGGTGGTCAAGTCGGACGGTTCGCTGGTGCCGCGTGAAGATCCGGCAGCGCCCGCCGCTCCGCAAATGGCCGCTACCGAGCCGGTCGATCCGGCGCCGCAGCATGTCGCCCCGGCGGCGCAAGCCGATGCGGACCAGACCGGCACCGTGGCGCCTGCCGCCGCCCAGGCGGACGACGAGCCGGCCCTCAAGCCGGTCGCCAAGCCGAAAGCCGAGGCCCAATCGGCGAACACGCCGGCAAAGGTTCCGCTCGCGCCGCAGCGTCCGTCCGACCAGCCGGTCGATGTTGTCGGCGAGGTCAAGCCCGATCAGGTTGCGTCCATAGATCCGGCATCGACCGCGGCCGGCGGTGGCTCGTGGTCGATGCAGATCGCCTCGCAGCCGACCGTCGAAAGCGCCCAGTCCAGCTATCAGGATCTGCAGCGCCGCTATGGCAGCGTGCTTGCCGGGCGTACCGCCAACATCGTCAAGGCCGAGATCGCCGGCAAAGGCACGTTCTACCGCGTGCGCGTTCCGGCCCAGTCACGCAATGACGCGATCAATTTGTGCACCAGTTACAAGGCCGCCGGCGGCAACTGCTTCGTCTCGCGCTAAAGCCGGAGCCAACCATCAAAAGCCGGCGCGGTCCACCGCGCCGGCTTTTTCATGGGGAAAGCAGATCCGGCATTGTCCCGGATGAATCCCTGGCGATTCCCTTTGATCGCGCAAAGCCCTAAACTGCCGACATGACCGAATCAAAATCCATGATCCTCGGCTGTGCCGGGAAATCGCTTACCCGCGAAGAAATCAATTTCTATCGCAATGAATGCCCGTGGGCCTTCATCCTGTTTGCGCGCAACATTGGCGAGACCGAACAGATCCGCGATCTGGTCGCCGAGATGCGGGACTGCATAGGGCGTCCGGACGCGCTGGTGTTCATCGATCAGGAAGGCGGCCGTGTGCAGCGCTTGCGACCGCCGCTGGCACCGAACTATCCCGCCGGCGGCGCGCTCGGCGCGCTGTGGCGCGACGATCATGATGCCGGCGCCCGAGCGGCCTGGCTGATGGCGCGGCTGCATGCCTTCGACCTGCTGCGCTACGGCATCACAGCCGATTGCCTGCCGGTGCTCGATGTGCCGATCGAAGGCGCCAGCGATGTCATCGGCGCGCGGGCCTATGGCAAGGATCCGCGACCGGTGATCGAGCTCGGCCGCGCAGCCGCGGAAGGGCTGATGTCGGGCGGCGTGCTGCCGGTCATGAAGCATATTCCGGGTCATGGACGTGCCTTTGCCGACACGCATTTCGAACTGCCGGTGGTCAATGCCTCGTTCAGCGATCTGCAGCGGCATGATTTCGCCCCGTTCAAGGAGCTTAGCCATCTGCCGATGGCGATGACAGCTCATGTCGTCTACAGCGCGATCGACCCCAACAATCCGGCGACCACCTCCGGCAAGGTCATCGACGAGATCATCCGGCGCGAAATCGGCTTCGACGGACTGCTGATGAGCGACGACACCTCGATGAAGGCACTTTCTGGGGATTTCCCGACAAAGGCGGCCTCGATCCTTGCAGCGGGCTGCGATCTGGTCCTTCACTGCAATGGCGTTTTTGAGGAGATGGCCGGCATCGCATCGCGGACCACGGGGCTTGAGGGCACGTCGCTGGAGCGCGCAAAGCGGGCGCTGACCTATATAAAGAACCGTGACACGGTTGAAGAAACCGAAATACGTGCCGAATTCGCCACCTACTTCGATGCGATGGCATAGCAAAGGGAAAGCGACAGGCAGTGGCGGAAACATTGGAAAGCAAGGCCGCGAAGGCCGCACCGATGGACCGTCTGTGGGCCGAGAATGACGATTCACGCGTTACCGGCGACCCGTCGCTGGTTGTCGACGTGGCCGGCTTCGAAGGTCCGCTCGATCTTCTGCTGCATCTGGCCCGCACCCAGAAGGTCGATCTGGCGCGCATTTCGATCCTGGCGCTGGTCGAGCAATATCTGACCTTTGTCGAGACGGCGAGGGCGCTCAGGCTGGAGCTTGCCGCCGACTATCTGGTGATGGCGGCGTGGCTGGCCTTCCTCAAGTCCAAGCTCCTGATCCCCAAGCAGCCCGGCGACGAGGGCGAAAGCGGCGAGGAACTGGCGGCGGTGCTGCAGTTCCGTCTGAAGCGGCTGGAAGCCATGCGCGACGCCTCGGCGCGCCTGGTCAACCGCAACCGGCTCGGCCGCGATGTGTTCGCGCGCGGCATGCCGGAAATGGTCATCGTCGAAAAGCGTAACGCATATTCGGCCTCGCTCTACGATCTCTTGACCGCCTATGCCCAGCAGCGCCAGAAGCAGGCGATCAACAATGTGACGATCGCCAGGCGCGGTGTCTGGTCGCTCAAGGACGCGCGCGACATCCTGACCCGCCTGGTCGGGGCCGTGAGCGACTGGATGACGATGGAAAGTTTTCTCATCGCGTACATGACCAGCCCCGAGGAGCGGCGCACGGCGATCGCCAGTTCCTTCGCGGCAACACTGGAACTGGTGCGCGACGGCACGATGGAGGTGCGGCAGGACGAAGTGTTCGCGCCGATCTACCTGCGCGGCCGCACGCAGGCAATCAAGGCAGTCGAGGTGGCATCATGAGCGAACGCGCCAACGCTTCGGTTGTCCCGTTCAAGGTCGGCGATGAACCCGAAGAGGAGTCGCTTTCCCAGGATCCGGCCGAGCAGCAGCTACAGAACCCGGCCGAACGGCTGCATCTGGCCGAGGCCGTGCGCATGGCCGAGGCGATCGTGTTCGCCAGCGCTGAACCCGTCAGCGAAAAGCAGCTTGCGGCCCGCCTCCCTGACGGCATCAACATTGCCCTGGCCATGGCCGAGCTGCAGCAGATCTATGCGCGGCGCGGCGTCAATCTGGTGCGTGTGGGCGACGCCTGGGCGTTCCGCACCGCCGGCGACCTGGCTTTCCTGATGAGCCGCGATACCGTCCAGCAAAGGAAGCTCTCCCGCGCGGCTCTCGAAGTGCTGGCGATCATTGCCTATCACCAGCCGGTGACGCGTGCCGAGATCGAGGACATCAGGGGCGTGGAGACCTCAAAAGGTACGCTCGACACGCTGCTGGAAACGGAATGGGTGCGCATGCGCGGCCGGCGAAAGACGCCCGGACGCCCTGTGACCTACGGCACGACGGAGACCTTCCTCGACCATTTCGCGCTGGAAGAGATTCGCGATCTTCCTGGCATGGAGGAACTGAAGGGGGCCGGACTGCTTTCGGGCCGCATGCCGTCGAATTTCTCCATTCCGCAGCCGCCGGCCGATCCCGACGCATTGACCGACGACGAGGATGCGCTGACCGATATCGATCTCGAGGAACTCGGCCTGCTGACGCCGCGCGTCACGGAAGATTGACTGGCATTGGCGGCGAACTTGATGAGGATGCGCGGATTCGTAGCGGGCGTTCCCGTCGAAAATGCGTGACATCCGTCACCCTTTCATAAACTCTGTCGCAGTTGTGTTTGAATCCCAACGCGAAAACGCATAGATCATCGCCAGGGAAAACATTCGAGAGAGATTTGCTATGGGTTCATTTTCGATTTGGCATTGGCTGATCGTGCTGGTGATCGTGCTTTTGGTGTTTGGCCGCGGCAAGATTCCCGAGCTGATGGGCGATATGGCCAAGGGCATCAAGAGCTTCAAGAAGGGCATGGCCGACGACGAGGTTGCCGAAGACAAGCGCACCGTCGAACACCGTGCCGACGAGACCGTTGCGGCCGCGAAGGAAAAAGCCAGCAAGAGCTGAGCCAAAGGTTCTAGTCGGAACAGAGTGCCATGTTTGAAGTCGGCTGGACCGAAATGCTGGTCATCGCGATCGTCATGATCGTGGTCGTCGGACCCAAGGATTTGCCCAATATGCTGCGCACCTTCGGCCGCACGACGGCGAAGCTGCGCGCCATGGCGTCCGATTTCCAGAAACAGTTCAACGAGGCGCTGAAGGAAGCCGAGCTCGACGACGTCAAGAAGTCAGTCGACGAGCTCAGGGGTCTCAGCCCGATGGCCGAGATCAGGAAGCAGCTCAATCCGTTCGAACAGGCCGCGGCCGATGTTCGCTCCGGCGTCGATGCGGCGATGAAGCCGAAGCCGGCCGATCCGGCAAGCTCTGTCGCTTCGACCCCGCAGGCGGCCGAGCCGTTGAAGAACGGTGCAACGACCATGCCTGGCGTCAACGGACCGGAAGCAGCGCCAGCAGCGCCGATTTTCCCGGCGATGACCGACGAATCGGTGGTGACGACGTCAGTACCGGCGGCACCTGTCGTGGCGCCGAAGGCATCCGCGGCGAAGAAACTAACCAAGCCTGCACCGGCAAAAGCGACGCCGGCTGCAAAAGCTTCGGCAAATGGTGCAAAGGTTGCCGCGAAGGCAGCGTCTGCGTCCAAGACGCCGGCGAAGGCCGTGACGACGGCACAGCCTGAAACGCTCAGGGCCAAGACGCCCGCTGCGGCCAAGGCTATCGCGGCCAAGACTGTAGCGACCAAGACGGGGGCGAAAGCCGAACCGAAGCTTGCAGCGGTGAAGAAACCGGTGGCCAAGAAGACGGCTGGAGCCGCCAAGTGAGCGTTTCGGACACCGAAAAGGACGAGATCGAGAAATCGTCGGCGCCGCTGATGGAGCATCTGATCGAGTTGCGCCGGCGGCTGATCTGGTCGCTGGGCGGCTTCTTCGTTGCCTTCCTGGTCTGTTTCTTCTTCGCCAAGAAACTGTTCAACCTCCTGGTCGTGCCGTTCAAATGGGCGACGCAATGGGCAGGGCTCGATCCGCACAAGGTCGAGCTGATCTACACGGCGCCGCAGGAATTCTTCTTCACTCAGGTCAAGCTCGCCATGTTCGGCGGCATGGTGATCGCCTTTCCGCTGATTGCCACGCAGATCTACAAGTTCATCGCGCCCGGCCTGTACAAGAACGAGCGGAATGCCTTCCTGCCGTTCCTGATCGCGTCGCCGATCCTGTTCCTGATGGGTGCGTCGCTGGTCTATTTCTTCTTCACGCCGATGGTGATGTGGTTCTTCCTCGCCATGCAGCAGGCCGGCACCGACGATCAGGTGCAGATTTCGCTGCTGCCGAAAGTGTCGGAATATCTCAGCCTGATCATGACGCTGATCTTTTCCTTCGGCCTGGTGTTCCAGCTGCCGGTGGTGACCAGCCTGATGACACGGGTCGGCATGCTGTCGTCCAAGGGACTGGCCGAGAAGCGCAAATGGGCGATCGTCATTGCCTTCGTCGTCGCGGCGATACTGACGCCGCCCGATCCGATGAGTCAGATCGGCCTGGCCATCCCGACCATCCTTCTCTACGAGGTGTCCATCTGGGCTGCCCGGCTGATCGAGCGCGATCGGGAAAAGCAGCGCGTGGCACGCGAGAAGCAGGATGCGGCGGACGAGGTGGCGGACAAAGCACCGGACGAGCCCCCGGCACCTGCCTCCTCATAGGCAACAGAGCGGCTGCAGCGGCGGAAAAACATAGTCGTCGCCCCGCCCATCTTGCATCGATCTCGGATGCGGTTTACGCCCTCTGGCTGAAACGCATCGCGCTCAAAGCGATGCGTTTCAGTTTTGTTTTGAGCATATCGTTGTCCCAAAATCGCTGTGCACTTTTGGGCGACATGCTACCCAGGAGCGTTCAAACCATGCTTGACATCAAATGGATTCGCGACAACCCGAAGGCCCTTGTCGAGGCGCTGGTGAAGCGCTCGTGGTCGGCTGACGAGGCGCAGTCCATGGTCGACGGACTGATCGCCTCGGACGAGGCGCGGCGCGAGCACGTTACCGAACTGCAGACCAAGCAGGAGCGCCGCAATGCCGCGTCGAAGGAGATCGGTAACGCCATGCGTTCGGGCGATGCCGCCTTGGCCGAAAAGCTGAAAGCCGAAGTCGGCGAGATCAAGGTCTTCATCCAGAACGGCGAGGCGCGCGAACGCGAGCTCGACAAGGCGCTGACCGATGCGCTGGCAGTGCTTCCCAACGTGCCGTTCGACGACGTGCCTGTCGGCAAGGACGAGCACGACAATGTCGTCAAGCACCTCGTCGGCAAGGTGCCGACGCGGCCGAACTGGGTGAAGGAGCACTTTGAGATCGGCGAAGCGCTCGGCATGATGGATTTCGAGCGCGCGGCAAAGCTGTCGGGCTCGCGCTTTACGGTGCTGAAAAGCGGACTGGCCCGGATGGAACGTGCGCTCGGCCAGTTCATGCTGGACCTGCATACGACCGAACACGGCTACGAAGAAGTCATCCCGCCGTTGATGGTCAAGGACGATGTTCTGTTCGGCACCAACCAATTGCCTAAGTTCGAGGAAGATCTGTTCTTCACGCCGCACGGGGAGGGCAGGCTTGGCCTGATCCCGACCGCCGAGGTCCCACTCACCAACCTTGTGCGTGAAGAAATCACCGCGCATGAAAAACTGCCGCTGCGCTATACCGCGCTGACGCCGTGCTTCCGCTCGGAAGCGGGTTCGGCCGGGCGCGACACGCGCGGCATGCTGCGCCAGCATCAGTTCTACAAGGTCGAGCTGGTGTCGATCACGGACCAGGAATCGTCACTTGCCGAGCATGAGCGGATGACGCAATGCGCCGAGGAAGTGCTGAAGCGGCTCGGCCTGCCGTTCCGCACCATGACGCTGTGCACCGGCGACATGGGCTTTGGCGCGCGCAAGACCTACGACATCGAGGTCTGGCTGCCCGGCCAGAACGCCTATCGCGAGATCTCGTCCTGCTCGGTGTGCGGCGATTTCCAGGCGCGCCGCATGGACGCCCGCTACAAGGACAGGGACGGCAAGGGCAACCGCTTCGTCCACACGCTCAACGGCTCGGGCACAGCCGTTGGCCGCGCGCTCATCGCCGTCATCGAAAACTACCAGAATGAAGATGGCAGCGTAACCATTCCTGAAGTGCTGCGGCCTTACATGGGCGGTCTGGAAAAGATCGAAGCGAAATAATGCGTATCCTACTGACCAATGACGACGGCATTCATGCCGAGGGCCTGGCGTCGCTCGAACGTGTCGCACGTACGTTGTCCGACGATGTCTGGGTGGTGGCGCCCGAGCAGGACCAGTCCGGCTACGCGCATTCGCTGTCGATCTCGGAGCCGCTGCGGCTGCGCAAGATTGGCGAGAAGCATTTTGCCGTGCGCGGCACGCCGACGGATTGCGTCATCATGGGCGTCAAGAAGATCTTGCCTGGCGCACCCGACCTGATCCTGTCCGGCATCAATTCGGGCGCCAACATTGCCGACGACGTCACTTACTCCGGCACTGTTGCCGGCGCCATGGAAGGCGCGCTGCTCGGTATCCGCTCGATCGCGCTCAGCCAGGGCTACAGCTATGTCGGCGAAGATCGCGTCGTGCCCTACGAGACGACAGAGGTGCTGGCGCCGGCGCTGCTGAAGAAACTTGTCGCGACGCCGTTGCCGGACGGCGTGCTGCTCAACGTCAATTTTCCCAACTGCACGCCCGAAGAGGTCGCGGGCACGGTGGTCACCACGCAAGGCAAGCTCGTGCACTCCCTGTGGGTCGACGAGCGCCGCGACGGGCGCGGCCTGCCTTACTACTGGCTGCGCTTCGGCGGCGAGCCGGTCGAGGGCAAGCAAGGCACCGATCTCTACGCCTTGCGCAACAGGCTGGTGTCGGTGACGCCGCTGCAGCTCGACCTGACCGCGCATGAAATCCGTGACCAATTGAGCAAGGCGCTTGCATGAACCAAGGCCTCTCGATCGATGACCGCGAAGGTTTTGCTGCCTTTCTGCTGCGCCTGCGCGGCCGGGGGACTGTGCCGAAGGCGCTGATCGCGGCCTTCGAGGCGACGCCGCGGCGCGGCTTCCTGGCGGCCCAGTTCCATCAGATCGCCTGGTCGGACCGTATGCTGCCGATCGAATGCGGCGAGGCGATCGAAGGTGCCGACATGCAGGCGGCGGTGATCGCGGCGCTCGCTATCGAGCAGGGCAACCGCGTGCTCGAGATCGGCACCGGCTCGGGCTACACTTCGGCGGTGATGTCGCGGCTGGCGGCGCGGGTCATCACCACCGATCGCTACAAGACGCTCGCCGAGCAGGCGCGGCAGCGCTTCGAGGCGCTCGGCATCGGCAATGTGATCGTGCGCCACGCCGATGGTTCCGGCGGGCTGCCGAATGAAGGGCCATTTGACCGTATCGTCGCCTGGGCTGCCTTCGACAGCCTGCCGCGCTTCCTGCTCGACCAGTTGTCGAGCGGCGGTATCGTCATCGCTCCGATCGGCCCCGAAGAGGGCGAACAGGTGCTGGCCAAGCTGACCAAGGTCGGCAGCCGCTTCGAGCGTGAAGACATCGGCCTCGTTCGCCTGCAGCCGATCCTGCGCGGTGTCGCCGCTGTCATCTAGCGCGTATGTCGATGTTCAGGCCGCGCCGCGTCGGGTGCGCGCGCCGTCTTCGACCCCGGCCGGCATGACCTGAAAATCTCCCCTGGGCTCGCTCTCTAATATTTTAAGAAAAATTGCGTCGGATTCCATGGGGTTAACCGTCGAGTAACATTAACGCGCTTTAATCATGCCTAGTTTGTACCGGGTATGTGCGGGTTAGTGCGATGCAACTCAGTGTTTTGAAGACAAACGGTCGCAATCTGGCGCGAGGCTGCGCCATACTGATGGTCGCGGGTGCCGCTGCGGGGTGCAGTTCCCAAGTTTCGCGGTTCAATGGCGTCGACGATGTCTTTACATCCTCGACCAACAATCAGCGCGCCATCATCAACAAGCAGGATGCCGTACAGCAGCCCTATCCGGGCGATGTCGCCGCCGCTCCGATCGATGGCAGCCATACACAGTCGGTCAGCCGCTCCAGCCTCGATCCGGTCTCGACGCGGCCGCTGCCGCCGCCGGTTGCCCAGGCTTCCGAAGTGGCGCCGGTGTCGAAGCCGGTACGCACCGCATTGGCCCCGGCACCGCATGTCGACAGGACCACGACCGGCACCGTCGCCCCAGTGGCGTCGCCTTTCAAGGTTTCGCAACCTGACGAACCCCGCGTGGCTGCTTCCGGCACTCCGCATGCAACCGAGATCGTCGTCAGGGACGGCGAAACGATCGGCGGCCTGGCGCAGCGCTACAAGGTGCCGTCCGACGTGATCATGAAGGTCAACGGGTTGAGCGCGACCAAGGGGCTGAAGACCGGCCAGAAGCTGGTCATCCCGGCCTACGCCTATTCGAGCAAGAGCGAGCCGAAGCTCGCGGATGCCAAGCCGGCGAAAGACACCAAGCACAACCTGCCGGCCACCGCGCCCGACAAGGTGGCCGTCCTGCCGCAGCAGCCGAAGCCTAGGGAGGGCAAGTCCGCCGCTCCGGTCGACACGTCGGCCGCCGCGAGCCAGCCCAAGGAGCCCAAGCCGCAGGTAGCTGCGGCCAAGGCGACCAATGCAGCTGGCACCTATACGGTTCAGTCGGGCGACACGCTTTCCTCGATTGCCAGGAAGACCGGTGTCGGTGTCGTTGCCATCAAGCAGGCCAACGGCATGCAGGATGGCTTGCTCAAGATCGGCCAGACCCTGAAGGTGCCTGCCGGTGGAACCGCGATCGTCGCCGCCGCCAAGCCGGCCAAGGTCGATCCGGTGACGACGGCCACGACGCAGCCCGCGGCAAAGACCACGCCGTCGGAAACGCTGGCGTCCTACACGCCGCCGAAGAAGGATTCGAAGGTCATCCAGCAGGCCGAGGCCGACGACGCCGTCGCGCCAGACGCCACCGGCATCGGCAAGATGCGCTGGCCGGTGCGCGGCCGCGTGATTTCCGGTTTCGGCTCCGGCAAAGACGGCGTTGACATCGCCGTACCCTCTGGCACACCGGTCAAGGCAGCCGAAAACGGTGTCGTCATCTATGCCGGCGACGGCCTCAAGGAATTCGGTAACACGGTGCTGGTGCGCCACGAGAATGGCCTGGTCACCGTCTACGGCCACGCCAGCTCGATCGAGGTCCAGCGCGGCCAGAAGGTCAAGCGCGGCCAGGAAATCGCGCTGTCGGGCATGAGCGGCACGACGGACTCGCCGAAGCTGCACTTCGAAGTGCGCAAGAACTCCGCCCCGGTCGATCCGTCCGGCTATCTCGAATAGTCGAGGCTATCTCGAATAGAAGAAAAAAAGCAATTTTGCGGGCCGTCTGACCTCCAGTCCGGCCCGCCGGCTCAGCCCGTTCCGAAAGGAGCGGGCTTTTTCAGCTTCAACGCGACGCGCCAGTCTTCAAGCTTCAAAGATGATCACGCAGGGTGTCGGCGATCATGACGCCAAGGCTGCTGGCCTTGATGCCGAGAAGCGTCTCCGCGTCGGAGGAATCGACCAGCAAGGGATTGTCGAAGAGGTAGCTCATTTCGATGAGCTCATGCATGCCCGATGCCTCCATTTCGGGGATGGAATAGGAACGTGTCTCTGGAATTTCACGGTGAAGCATTGCCGCCGTCGTTAGGATGAGTTCCCGGGGTGAGGCGTGTTGCGATGGAACATGGAATGCTCGTCCCCATTCGCCCGTGTAGCGGGAAGCGGCGACCAGTGTCCTGGCCACGTCCTTCGTGAAGGACCAGGCATGAGTCGCGTCGAGGTTTCCAATGAAAGCAGTCGGCCTCCCCTCGATTATGGAGGGCAGCGCGACCAGTGAGAAAGAGCTGATCGCGCCATGTCCAAGATAATCGCTGGACCGCACTTCGACTGCCGGCACGTCCGCACGGACCGCGCGCTGCCACATGATCGTCCGGGCGGTTCCTTTCTTCGAAGTCGGATCCAGAGACAGGTCGGAGTGAAGCGGACTATCGGCATGTTCGCCATAGCCATAGAGGTTTCCGAGTATCACAAGCTTCGCGCCGACCGCTTCCGCGGCCCGCACGGTGCCGTCGATGATTGGGAAAAAGTCGGTCGGCCACCGGTGATAGGCGGCCATGGCACACATGAAAACGGCGTCGGCGTTTCGGCAGATACGCGCCAGTTCAACGCCATCGGTGGCATCGGCCTGCACCGCCCGGACGTTCCGCAACCCGTTTGAGCCGACACTCCGGCTCGTGAGAACGACATCATGTCCTTCTTCTCCCAGAAGGCGCGCGGTCTCGTGCCCGACCGGGCCTGCTCCGACAACTACATAAAAACCCATGGCAACCTCTCGTCCAAACTCTATGGAGAGGCGTAGGTACATGTCCCCGGCATTGAAAATCGCGCGGAAATTGCCAATTCTTGGACAGGTTTTGCCATGAAGTGAGAAAGCATGCATTCGCAGTCTGTTCCGGCTCGATTTCCGCCCGACGTCACAATGGCCTTCTGGCATATCGAAGCGGGCGTCCATCGTCTCTCCAAAGCGGCCCATCATCGCATCATGGTGCATGCAAGCGCGGCGACGCGTTCCTACTGCAATGAGGTTGGTCGATATTTCGTGAGGCGCGCCGGCGATATTGACCTGGTGCCCGCTGGCCAAGAGGGCGGTTTCGAGACTGAAACCCCGTTCGACACGATCGAGATCGCGTTACAACCAGCCCTGATGGAAAGGGTGGCGGCTGAGCTTGGCGGCAAGGCGCGCGCATTGCCGCTCGACACACGTCACCTGCTTCGTGATCAGCGCATCCAACATCTCGCCCGAGCACTCGAGAGCGATGTCAACGCAAACTCACCGAGTGGACCTTTGTTTGCCGACAGCATTGGCGCAGCTCTTGCGGTGAGGCTGCTCGGTCTTGACAATCTCGATGTCGACCGAAGAAACCGGTTGTCAGATGCCCAGCTCAAGCGTGTGTTGGAGCATATTGAGGCTGGCCTGCACGAGCCCCTTTCGATCCTCCGACTGAGCCGAGTTGCCGGGGCGAGCAGCTCGCACTTGCGGGCTTGGTTCAAGGCGGCGACAGGCTTCACCCTGCACCGGTACGTGTTGCGACGCCGGGTCGAACGCGCACGCGTCCTGCTCCGGCGCGGGGATCTCAGCACAAGCGAGGTTGCGGAATTGACGGGCTTTGCGCACCAGTCACACCTGGCGCATTGGATGCGTCGTGAGATCGGCCAAACGCCGCGTGACTTGCGGCGGTCGCAGCCCAAATGATCTTGTCATTGGATGGCGTTGGCGACGCCACCCAACGTATCAGTCCCTCAGTGGCTTGCCGAGCCGGCCAGCCAGGTCCTGGGTGAACTGCCAGGCGACGCGACCTGAGCGGCTGCCGCGGGTGGTCGCCCATTCCAGTGCTTCGGCGCGCAGTTGCTCGGGATCCACGACAAGGCCATGGTGCCTGACATAGCCGTCGATCATGTCGAGATACTCGTCCTGCGAACATTTGTGGAAGCCGAGCCACAGGCCGAAGCGGTCGGACAGCGACACCTTTTCCTCGACCGCCTCGGACGGGTTGATCGCGGTCGAGCGCTCATTGTCGATCATGTCGCGCGGCAACAGGTGGCGGCGGTTCGAGGTGGCGTAGAAGATGACATTGGCCGGGCGGCCCTCGACGCCGCCTTCGAGCGCTGCCTTGAGCGATTTGTAGGAGGTGTCGTCATGGTCGAAGGAGAGGTCGTCGCAAAACAGGATGAAGCGGAAGGGGGCTGCCTTGAGCAATCCCATCAGCTTTGGCAGCGTGTCGATGTCCTCGCGGTGGATTTCGATCAGCTTCAACGGTAGGTCGGACTTGGCCTTGGCGTTGATCTGCGCATGCACGGCCTTGACCAGCGACGATTTGCCCATGCCACGCGCACCCCACAACAACACGTTGTTGGCTGGATAGCCGGCGGCGAAGCGTTCGGTGTTGTCGACGAGGATGTCGCGGACACGGTCGACGCCACGGATCAGGCCAATGTCGACGCGGTTAACCCTGCGCACCGGCTCCAGATAGCCCCGATCGGCCTGCCAGACGAAGCAATCGGCCTCGCCGAGGTCCGTTTGGGGCACCGGCGGCGGGGCGAGGCGGCTCACCGCCTCGATCAGCCGGTCGAGTTTCTGGTTCAAGGCTTCAATGCTGCTGTCGGTCATGTCTGTCTTTTGTTTTTCGCGTTTTTGACGTGCGGGAGCGTGAGGCTGTCCGATTCCGCCTGACACAAAACCGGTTGCAACCTTTTGTTCGAGCGTGATCTTTTCGCAAAACCGGCTCACGCTTTTCGCGATCATGCTCTAACACGGCTCAACAGGCCGGAAAAGCAGCCGATTTGGCCAGCCGCGCAGTTGCATTGACAACTTTACCGACTATATTCCGGCCAAATTTCAAAGGGCCGCCAAATTACGGTTTGGCGGCTGTTTTCAAAATTCAGGAGTACCTCGATGTTCGTGACACCGGCATACGCCCAAGGCGTTGGCGCTTCTCCCGACATGTTCATCAGCATTTTGCCGTTTGTCCTGATTTTCGTGATCATGTATTTTCTGATCATCCGGCCGCAGCGCACGCAGCTGAAGAAGCGCGGCGAGATGCTGGCCGCGGTCCGTCGCGGCGACACGGTCGTCACCGGCGGCGGCTTCGTCGGCAAGGTGACCAAGGTGATCGACGATAACGAGCTCGAGATCGACCTTGGCGGCGGCACCAAGGTGACCGCGCTGCGTTCGACGATCGCCGATGTGCGCGTCAAGGGCGAGCCGGTGGCCAACCAGAACGCCAAGAAGTAATCCAATTTTAGGCGGAGCGATCCGCGGACACGCTCTGACGGACGACGCCATATGCTGTATTTTTCGCGCTTCAAGATGATCCTGATCTGGGTGGCCGTGGCCATCACAGTGATCCTCGCCGCGCCCAATCTCATCCCCGCAAGCACCTTGGCCAAGCTTCCCGACTGGGTGCCGAAGCGGCAGATGACGCTCGGCCTCGATCTGCAGGGCGGTTCGCACATCCTGCTGGAGATGAATCAGAACGATCTGATCAAGGACCGGCTGGAGACGACGCGCGACGAAATCCGCACACTGCTGCGCGACGCCAAGATCGGCTATACCGGCCTTGCCGGCACGGGGCGGACCTTGCAGGTCCGCATCACCGATCCCGCTCAACTCGATGCCGCCAAGGCAGCACTGAAGACGCTGACCGATCCGGTCGCTGCCGGCCTGTTCACCGGCGGCTCCATCCAGGAAATGACGCTGGACGATTCCGAGCCCGGCCTGCTCAAGTTCAACGTCACCGACGCCGGCATCAAATACCGCACGTCGACGGCGCTGACGCAGTCGATCGAGGTGGTCGAGCGCCGCGTCAACGAACTCGGCACGACCGAACCTATCGTGCAGCGGCAAGGCGACGACCGTATCCTCGTCCAGGTGCCGGGTCTTCAGGATCCGCAAAGGCTGAAGGAAATCCTCGGCCAGACCGCCAAGCTGACCTTCCAGATGGTCGACCAGTCGATGCCGGTGCAGGACGCGCTGAACGCCCGCCCGCCCGCCGGTTCGTCGGTGCTCTATTCGCAGGATGATCCGCCGGTTCCCTATCTGATCGAAAACCGCGTCATCGTCTCGGGCGAAAACCTCGTCGATGCGCAGGCGACATACAATTCGCAGAACAACGAGCCGGTGGTTTCGTTCCGCTTCGATTCGAAGGGTGCCGCGCGTTTCGGCCAGGCGACCTCACAGAATGTCGGCAAGCTGTTCGCCATCATCCTCGACAATCAGGTGATCTCGGCGCCGCAGATTCGTGAGCCGATCCTTGGCGGTACCGGCCAGATTTCCGGCAATTTCACCGCCCAGAGCGCCAACGACCTCGCCGTGCTGCTGCGCGCCGGCGCCTTGCCCGCGACGCTGACGGTGATCGAAGAGCGTACCGTTGGTCCGGGTCTCGGCCAGGATTCGATCCATGCCGGCAAGGTGGCCGGAATCATCGGCTCGATCCTCGTCGTTGCCTTCATGTTCGTGGCCTACGGCTTCCTCGGCTTCCTCGCCAACATCGCGCTGGCGGTGCACGTGGCGATGATCGTCGGACTGTTGTCGCTGCTCGGCGCGACGCTGACCTTGCCTGGTATCGCCGGCATCGTGCTGACCATCGGCATGGCGGTCGATTCCAACGTGCTGATCTACGAACGTATCCGCGAGGAGCGACGAAACGGCCGCTCGGTGATCCAGGCGATCGATACCGGTTTCACCAAGGCGCTGGCGACCATCGTCGATTCCAACGTCACCTCGCTGATCGCAACGGTGGTGCTGTTCTATCTCGGTACCGGGCCGGTGAAGGGCTTTGCCATCACCTTCGCCATCGGCATCCTGACCACGGTCTTCACCGCCTTCACCTTCACCCGTCTGCTGGTCTCGATCTGGCTGCGCCGGGCCCGCCCGAAGGAGTTGCCGAAGGCGCCGGTGACGTTCATTCCGCCCGGCACGAAGATCCCCTTCATGGGCATCCGCCGCTGGACCTTCGCGCTGTCGAGCATCCTTTCGGTGCTCTCGGTCGTGCTGTTCATGACCGTCGACATCAATTACGGCATCGACTTCAAGGGCGGCTCGCTGATCGAGGTGAAGGCCAAGACCGGCAACGCCGACATCGCCGATATCCGCGCGCGGCTGACCGAACTCAACATCGGCGAAGTCCAGGTGCAGCAGTTCGGCGATCCGAACGACGTGCTGATCCGCGTCGGCTCGCAGGATGGCGGCGAGAATGCCGAGCAGACCGTCATCGACAAGGTGCGCGGCGAACTGCAGGACAATTATGACTTCCGCCGCGTGGAAGTGGTGGGACCGACAGTCTCCGGAGAACTCGCCAAGCAAGGCACCATCGCCATGCTGATCGCGCTGCTCGGCATCCTGGTCTATGTCTGGTTCCGCTTCGAATGGCAGTTCGCGGTCGGCGCCATCGTGGCGACGGTGCACGATGTGGTCATGACACTTGGCTTCTTCGTCATCACCGGGCTGGAGTTCAACCAGTCGTCACTGGCGGCGATCCTGACCATCATCGGCTATTCGCTGAATGACACGATCGTGGTCTATGACCGTGTTCGCGAGGATCTGCGAAAATACAAGCGGATGCCGCTGCCGCAACTGTTGAACAACGCCATCAACGAGACTCTGTCGAGGACGACACTGACATCGGTGACGACGATCCTGGCGCTGCTGGCGCTGGTGCTGTTCGGCGGCGAGGTGATCCGCTCGTTCACCATGGCCATGCTGTTCGGCGTCGTCTTCGGCACCTATTCCTCGATCTTTATCGCCGCACCGCTGCTGATCCTGTTCAAGTTGCGGCCGCAGGCAACTGCCGACGAGGAGAAGCCGGTCAATGGCGGCAAGGCGGTCGCGACCTGACGCGCCGCCCCGAAGGGATGACAGAACGATGACCAGCAAAGGCATCGTCATCCGCGAGGCGCATTTTCCGGGCCGCGCGCCGATCGAAGCCTACGGCAATGGCGGGTTCCGCTTTGCCGACATGTCGCATCGCGGCTCGCTGCTCTGCCTGCCATCCGGCATCCATGGCTGGGAGCCGGCGGATCCTCTGGCGCTGACGGTGGCGGATTTCGACAAGCTGCTGGCAGAAGCCGACAGGGTCGAGATCCTGCTGGTCGGCATGGGCAGGGAACTCAGGCCATTGCCCGCCGCACTGCGGGCCGCGCTGAAGGCGGCCGGAATTGCGTCCGACCCGATGTCGACCGGTGCCGCGGTACGGACCTACAATGTCCTTCTGGCGGAAGAGCGCGCCGTGGCCGCCGCGCTCATCGCTGTCGACTGAGATGTCCCAGAATGCCAAAATCGTCATGGACGCGGTGCGCGTCGCCGACCATGATCGCTATCTGACCGCGCTCTACGCGCCCGACGACAAGCGCGACGCGCTGTTTTCGCTCTACGCCTTCAATGCCGAGATCGCAGGCATCCGCGATCGCATCCATGAAGCGTTGCCGGGCGAGGTGAGGCTGCAATGGTGGCGCGATGTCATTGCCGCCGGCGGCGAGGCCGGCGCCGGCCATCCCACTGCCGAAGCCTTGAACGCCACGATAGCGACGTTCGGCCTCCCGGAGCCGGCCTTCGAGAACATGCTCGATGCGCGCATCTTCGACCTCTACGACGACCCGATGCCGTCGCGCATCGATCTGGAAGGCTATTGCGGCGAGACGGCCGCAGCACTCATCCAGCTTGCGGCGATGGTGCTCGATCCCGTCGAGGCGCCGCGCTTTGCCGATCTGGCGGGCAGGGCAGGCTGTGCGCAGGCGATGACCGGCCTGCTGCTGCTGTTGCCGCTGCATCGCCGGCGCGGACAGTGTTTTGTCCCGGCCGATATCCTTGCAGCGGCCGGCTCTTCGCCGCAGGAGTTCGTTGCCGGTGATGGCGGACCCGGCGCCAAACGCGCGGTGGCGGCGATGATGGCGCTGGCACGGGAACATCTTTCCGCCTTCGAGCGAGGCGCTCCGGCTCTGCCTGTATCGCTGCGTCCGGCATTCCTGCCGCTCGCCCTGTCACGTGCCTATCTCGGCAAGATGGAGAATGGTTCGCCGCTCGAAGGCGTGGCGCGGCTGTCGGCCTTGCGCCGGCATTGGCTGCTGCTGCGTCGCGCGAGCAAGGGCTGGCCTGCGCTTTGACGTAAACGTCAATCATGTTAAGACGTCCCCGCGCCAAACTGTTGCTGAAGACAACAGGCCGGCCCGGAGGAGATGAATGAGCTTACCCATATTGGTAGCGATCGTTACCTTCGGCATCGCGCTGTCGGTTGCGGCGGTGCATTTCACCGGCGGCAGCAAGGCGGCGACGCTCAGCAGTGTCGATCGCGCAGTGAGCCGATTCACTGAGGATTTTCCCGACGAGATCGCGACGGTGGTCCGCCTGACAGCGGATGCCAAGACGGCGTTTCTGGATATCGGGCGAGGACGCATCGGCATCGTTCACAGCATCGGCGATCGCTTTTTGACCCGCATCGTCTCGCCTCAGAATGTCGCGGTTTTGAACGCCGGAGATGCGAACACGGTTTCGCTGCGGCTCGCCGATTTCACCTGGAAGGGCGGCCGCTTCCGCTTTGCCAGCTCAACGGATGCACAGGGCGTGCTGAAAGCGCTTGAGCCGCAAGGTTCAAATTCCACTGGGCAGGCCGCGTGATGGACAGCTACAATTTCCCGCAAGTCACCCAACTGGCCATCCCGTTCTTCGTGGTCGCGATCCTGATCGAGCTTTGGTTGGTGCGCACCGGCCGCGCCAGGGATTCGTTCGAGACGCGCGACACCTTGACCAGCCTGATGATGGGCACCGGCAATGTCGTTGCCGGGCTGCTGCTTGGCGTCGTGTCCTACTGGGCACTGCTGTGGTTGTGGCAATTCCGCGTCTTCAATCTCGGCCTGTCGGTCTGGGTGTTCCTGGCCGCCTTCCTGCTCGATGATCTGCGCTACTACGTCTATCATCGCATCGCGCACCGGGTGCGCTGGGTGTGGGCCGAACACGTAAACCACCATTCCAGCCAGCACTACAATCTGTCGACGGCGCTCAGGCAAAGCTGGACCGGTCTGTTCACCTTCATGTTCGTTTTGCAGGCGCCGCTGGTGCTGCTCGGCTTCCACCCGGCGGTGATTGCCTTCACCTTCGGCTTCAACCTTGTCTGGCAGTTCTGGATCCACACCGAGACGATCGGCAAGATGTGGAGCTGGTTCGAGTTCGTCTTCAACACGCCGTCACACCACCGCGTCCATCACGCCACCAATCCGCGCTACCTCGACGCCAACTATGCCGGCACGCTGATCATCTGGGATCGCGTGTTCGGCACCTTCGTCGGAGAACTGGAAGAAGACCGGCCGCGCTACGGCATCGTCAGGAATCTCGGCACCTTCAATCCGCTGAAAGTGGCGTTCCATGAATGGATCGGCATGTTCAGGGATGCCTTTGCGCCCGGTCTGACGTTGAGCGACCGCCTGAACTATCTGATCAAGCCGCCGGGCTGGAGCCATGACGGCTCGCGCGAAACTTCCGAGACATTGAAAGCTGCCTATGTCAGGCGAAATCCTGATGAGGCGGGCAAGCCGGGGTTGCCGGCGGCTGGTGTCGAGCCAGCCGAATAACCATCGCCTCAGGATGGTTCGCTCGACCCGCCCTCGCGCATCAGCGTTTCATAGTCGCGACCGCCATGGAAGATGTTGACGATGCGGACGAAGTTATCGTCGATGATGTAAGCGATGACTGCAGAGTGCTCGAACGGAACTGTTCGCAATCCTGGCAGGATGTCGTCGCGGGAACGACCGCCGCGAGGCGCGTTGCCGATGCTCTGGCACCGGTCTTCGATGCGCAGAACGAACTTCAGCGCGACGTCAGGACTTCCATTGGCTTCGACTATATGTCTGAAAATGTTGGCCAGATCATTTCTGGCATCTTCACGATACTCGACCTCAAGCCGCCGAATCATCGGCACGGCTCGAATACTGGGCGAAGAGTCCCCGGAGGTGAGTGCGAACCTCTTCTCCCGAATGGCCCGGCCTTGTATCCTCGATCGACGCCTTCACCCGGGCTCTGATCGACGCCATGCGCTCGGCATACTCTTCCTCTTCGCGCTGGAAGGCGCGAAGGGCTGCACGGATGACTTCGCTGGCCGATCCGAAGGAGCCATCTTCGACCTTTTCGCGGATCATGCGCGCCATTGCGGGCGTGACGGTGACCGATAGTTTCTCGGCGGATTCCATGGCTGTCTCTCTTAGGCAAGAAGTGAGATAGTATCCTACTTGACGCCTATGGTCCAATCAGAGAGGAAGCTGGCTACTCTGCAGCTTCGGCCGTTTCCGTTTGCGCCGCCAATCCCAGCCATTGCCGGCAATCGGCGCGTGCGCGCGATGTGATGGCGTGACGCTTGGCGACGGTCTTGTCCTTGCCGCGCATGCGTTTGCCCTCGGTCTTAGGGGCTTCGACGGACGGGAACAGGCCGAAATTGACATTCATCGGCTGGAAGGAACGCTTTCCCGGCTCGTCATCCGAAACGATGTGGCCGCCTGTGATGTGGTTGAGCAGCGCGCCGAAGGCCGTGGTCAGCGGCGGCAGCGACGGCGCATGGCCGAGCCTTTCCGCGGCGGCGAAACGGCCGGCGAGCAGGCCGATCGCGGCACTCTCGACATAGCCCTCGCAGCCGGTGATCTGGCCGGCAAAACGCAGGCCGGGGCGCGACTTCAGCTGCAGCGAAGCGTCGAGCAAGGTCGGCGAGTTGATGTAGGTGTTGCGGTGCAGGCCGCCGAGGCGGGCGAAATCGGCGTTTTCGAGACCCGGTATGGTGCGGAACACGCGCACCTGTTCGGCATGCTTCAGCTTGGTCTGAAAACCGACCATGTTGTAGAGCGTGCCCAGCGCATTGTCCTGGCGCAGTTGCACCACGGCATAGGCCTTTACGGTCGGATTGTGCGCATTGGTCAGCCCCATCGGCTTCATCGGTCCGTAGCGCAGCGTCTCGACGCCGCGCTCGGCCATGATCTCGATCGGCAGGCAACCGTCGAAATAGGGCGTGCCTTCCCATTGCTTGAATTCGGTCTTCTGGCCATCGACCAGCGCCTGAACGAAGGCAAGGTACTGGTCCTTGTCCATCGGACAGTTGATGTAGTCCTTGCCGGTACCGCCGGGTCCGACCTTGTCGTAGCGCGACTGGAACCAGCAAATGTCCATGTCGATCGTGTCGAAGTGGACGATCGGCGCGATGGCGTCGAAGAAGGCTAGCGCATCGGCGCCGGTCGCTTCCGCGATCGACTGGGCAAGTGAGGGCGCGGTCAATGGACCCGTGGCGATGATCGCCTGGTCCCAATCCGCCGGCGGCAGGCCCGGCACTTCCTCGCGCTGGATTGATATCAGCGGGTGCGCTTCAAGCCTTTTCGTCACCGCGTCGGCAAATCCGTCGCGGTCGACGGCGAGCGCGCCGCCAGCAGGCACCTGGTTGGCGTCGCCGGCGCTCATGATCAGCGAGCCGGCCAGCCGCATTTCGGCATGCAACAGGCCGACGGCATTGTTGTCGGCGTCGTCGGAGCGGAAGGAGTTCGAACAGACCAGCTCGGCCAAGCTGTCGGTCTTGTGCGCATCGGTGCCGCGAACGGGCCGCATTTCATGCAGGATGACGGGCACGCCGGCCTCGGCTGCCTGCCATGCGGCTTCGGAACCGGCGAGGCCGCCGCCGATGATGTGGATTGGGTTTTTGCTCATGAACGCCGGAATAATCGCTTGGTGCGGCGATTGCAATTGCCGTGCGCGGTGCGGAGCAAACAGCTGCTGATCGGAGCGCCCCTGAAAACAACAACACCCGCCGGGGGAGGAGGTCCGGCGGGTGTCGTTTTTGGGGTCGACCCTCGGGAGGAGGTGAAGGCCGACCATATTCGTCATCGCCGGGGAGGAGGTCGGCTTTGACGAAAACTCTTTCGCTAATTTTGAAAGGGGCGAAACCCTTCTGGGGCCGGGAAACAGCGCCCGCCGCGGGAGGAGGTGCGGCGGGCGCCGTTTTGGTGGCCAACCTTCGGGAGGAGGTGAAGGTCGGACCTATTCGTCATTGCCGGGGAGGAGGTCGGCTTTGACGAAATCTCTTTCGCTAATTTTGAAAGGGGCGAAACCCTTCTGGGCAAATTTGATTTGCCCCGGGGAAACAGCGCCCGCCGCGGGAGGAGGTGCGGCGGGCGCCGTTTTTGTGGTCAACCCTTGGGAGGAGGTAAGGGGTGACCGTATTCGTCAAGGTCGGGGAGGAGGTCGACCCTGCCGAAATTCTGTCTAGATCGCCTGGCGGGCGATGATCTTGATTTCGTCGCGGACGATACCGAGATCATGCAGCTGGCGGTTGGAAAGGCGACCCAGCTCGGTAACCGTCTCGCGATAAACGCGCCAGTTACGATAGTTGCGGATCAGGTTCATTGTCGTTCTCTTTTTCAAAACTGGTTCGGACCATTCGCGGTCCGAAGAATTAGACCGCCTTGCGAGCGACGTAAGGAATGTCGCTGCGGCTGATGCCGAGGTCGGTCAGTTCACGGTTGCTCAGGCGGCTCAGCTCGGACACGGTGTCCCTGTAGCGGCGCCAGTTGCGGTAGTTGCGGATCAGGTTCATGGTAGTTCTCGTTTCGTCTTTCTTGCGGATCATTCCGTTTGTGTACGAACTATAAATAGGCGGACCCATATCGATTTAAAAGCGCTATGGCTGCATGGCAGCAATGCAAATTGTGCAATGCAGCATTAACGGGCGTTCACGGACCTGACACAAAGAAACCCGAATCGGAAAATGCCGCCGCGTCAACGATTTGACCGGATCGGCTGAAAAAAGACCAAACGTGGGGGAGACACAGCATGGCGAGCTATTCGTCGCGGGTCAGGGCGGATATCGCGCGCTGGCTGCAGGCCGGGCTGATCGACGCCGCCACAGCCGATTCGCTTTCGTGCAATGTCGAGGCCAACGCGCGCGAGTCGCTTAGCTTCGGCTCTATCCTGGCAATGATGGCCGCCTTGCTGTTCGGCGCCGCCATCCTGATTTTCGTCGCCGCCAACTGGGACGCGATCCCGCGCCTGGCACGCGTGGCGGCACTGTTTGCCGTCATCCTCGGCGGCTATGTCGGCGGCGCGGTGCTGAAGACCCGCGACCATCCGGCGCTCGGCGAAGCGCTGTGGATCGTGGCGGCCGCGGCTTTCGGCGGCTCGATCGCGCTGATCGGCCAGATGTATCATCTCTCGGGCGACGAGGCGTCTGCTCTGGTCACCTGGGGCGCCGGCACGGCGCTGGCGGCGGTTGCGCTGCGTTCGAATCCGCTGACGGTCGCTTCGGTCGGCATCGCCGATGCCTGGCTGTTCCTCAAAGGCTTCGACTACTACAGCCGCAGCGAATTTCCGCATGCCTTCGTGATCATGGCGATCGTGCTGTTTGCCGTATCGTTCTGGACCCGCAGCCAGGCGGCGCGCCACCTGATCATCCTGTCGGTTCTGTTCTATCTTGTGCTGCTCGTCACCAACCACGACACGCTGCAGGTGGCTATCCCGCTGGTCGTCGTCTCGGCGCTGCTGTTCGCGGCCTCGGTCTTCGCGCCGGATCCGGTCGACCGGGTCGTGCAGCTCGGCGGCCGCTTGCCCTTGCACGCACTGCTCGGCTTCCTCACCGGCCTCGCAATGATCCAGTTCGAACTCGCCGACGAGAGCACCTACAACAGCGGTTTTGCCCTCGCTTCGGTGATCGCGCTTGCCGGCATTGTCGCCGCAATCGTGCTGGCAGGACGGGAAAGCCGTGGGCTGCGCTGGTTTGCCTATCTTGGCTTCGCCTTCGAACTCGCCATCATCTATGTGGTGACCTTGCAATCGATGCTCGATACAGCCGGCTTCTTCCTGGCCGCCGCAGTGCTGCTCGGCATCCTTGCGATCGTCATCATCCGCGTGGAAAAGCGTATGAAAGGTCCAGATGCCAAAGGAGCCACGGCATGATCACCGGGAAAAGGCTTGTCATCTCGGCACTGCTGCTGGCGCTCGTCCAGATCGGCTTCCTGAGCTGGATCATCGCCGGCCGCGCGGCGATCCTGCGCAACGGCAAAGAGGTGCTTCTGAAGATCGAGCCCGTCGATCCGCGCGACCTCCTGCGCGGCGATTATATTATCCTGGGCTACGATATTTCGCGCATACCGGTGAAAATGATCGCCAACATTCCGCCCGACAAGTTTTCCAGCGACGACACCTCGATTGTCGTGCGCCTGAAGAAGGGCTCCGACGGCTATTGGCAGCCGACGACAGCCTGGTTCGGCAAGGCGCCGAAGCCGGCCGCTGCGGACGAGGCCGATATTTTAGGCCACATCGCCGAGGGCTGGGATCTTCGCGGCGAAGGGATGACCATCGCGCCGGACTATGGCATCGAACGCTTCTATCTGCCGGAAGGCGAGGGGATGGCGATCCAGAACGACATGCGGGTGCGGCCATTCGGCATCCGTCTTGCGCTCGCCGGCGACGGCACCGCGCAGATCAAGGCGCTGGTGGACGGCGACAAGACGCTGTTCGAGGAACCACTCTACTAAGTCCCTTATTTGCAGTGGTGTGAAACATGCCAGTTAGCCTGTCGACGCGTGAGGACATCAACCTCGACACTGTTTTCCGCGTCGCCTGGAAGAAGGACACGGTGGACATCGACGAGAAGGCCTTGCAGCGCATCGCCGAATGCCGCGCCTCGTTTCTCAGGCTGATTGAATCCGATCCGCCACCGGTCATCTATGGCGTCACCACCGCCATGGGAGAGCTGGCGAGCCGCAAGCTCGAACTCGACGAGCGGGATCGCCATGCGCGCATCAAGGCGTTTGCCGCCGCCACCTCGTTCGGCGATCCCTTGCCGGATCGCGTGGTCAGGGCGATCGTGCTTGCCCGCCTGACGAACTTCATCGAGGGCAACGCCGCCACCTCGCCACGCATCGCGCTTGCCGTGGCCGCAATGCTCAATGGTGGGCCGATGCCAACAGTGCCGGCCTCGGGCCAGGGCGGCGCCGGCGAAATCCTGGCGCTCTATCCGCTGTTTGCCGAGCTTTCGACGCGCTTCGATCTCGAGGTCAAGGAACGCGGCTCGCTGATCAACGGCTCGCCCTGCGCTGCAGCCCTCGTAGCGGACGCGGCGCTCGCGGCGCGCCGCCGGATCCGCATGGCGCAAAAAGTGTTCGCGCTGTCGATCGAGGCGTTTCGCGCCCCGCTCGAACACTATGACGCCGCCCTCGATACGCTCTGGGGTGATGAGCATGAGGCCGCGGCCCTGCAGGGTTTGCGGGAATTTCTGGTTGGCGCCGGCGATGGGCGACGCAATTATCAGGCGCCGGTCAGCTACCGCATCGTGCCGCGCGTCCTCGGCCAGGCGCATCGTGCGCTGTCGTCGGCCGAGCGGGCAGCCAATGTGTCGCTGGCCTCTATATCGGACAATCCGGTCTATATCCCGCCCGAAGATGCACATCCGCTCGGCCGCTGCATCTCGACCGGCGGCTATCACAACGCCATGGCGACGCCGGCGCTGGATGATCTGGCGGCGATATGGGCCGACATCTGCCTGCTTTGTGATCGCCACGCCTCCAAGCTGCTCAACGGCAAGGTGTCGCTGCTGCCCGATCTTCTGATGACCGGACGACACTCGGCCGACAGCGATGGCCACGGCAATGTCGGCTACGTGCCGATGGCGATCACCGGCTATCTCGAGCAGGCCAAGCTGGCGGCGCAACGTACCTTCATTCCGGGCACGGAATCGGCCGGTGCGGGGCAGGACGACGTCGCCACGACGGCATTCTTCGCATGGACCAAGGAAGCGACCGCCGGCCGCTGCGTCGATGCCGCCATGGCGATGCTGGCGATGATCGCCTCGCAGGCGCTGCACGTCACCGAACGGACGCCGCCGCCGGCACTGCGCTCCTTCGTCGATCAAATCAGAGCTATCGTGCCGCCTGTCGGTGCCGATCGTGTGCTGGGGCCTGAGCTTGCCAGGCTGGCGGAATGGTTCACACAGAAAGTGTTCGAGGCGTAGAGATGCCAACAAGCCCTGGCTGGTGAAATTGGTGCGCCTGAACGGATGAAATTCGAACCGGTCCTCCTTGGCCAAGGCTTCGGAGGACGCTCCTTTGTCTAAGCGGTGTCGCGCCTTCAGGCGACCCGCTTCAGGTCTTTGTCTTTGTGCATGTCGCTCTCCCAAAACCGAGGTCACTTTGGGCGACATGCACTAACGAGCTTCAGGTGGCTCGCCACTCGAAGCTCGAAGAGCGAAGGCTGGTGCGGACGACGGGAATCGAACCCGTACGATCAGAGATCGAGGGATTTTAAGTCCCTTGCGTCTACCAATTCCGCCACGTCCGCAGGCCAGCCCTTTTCAGACGCCTGACACAGGCCGTCAAGTCATGTTGTTGAGCGTTCGACGAACGTGCAAACAGACGGGGCGACTTGATGATACTGGCGCGATCACGGAATTATCGGCGGGGCGGGTAATGGTAGGATGCGTGTGGTGGATTTGATCTGCCAAGGCCGGCGCCTCTCAGGCCCAACCCATTCCCCCCGCCCACTGGGAGCGTCGGCCACCCTTCCATGAAAGAGCCTTTGAGTGGTTGCCTGGTCCGGCAGCGTCGCGATTGTGGCCCTGCTCAGAACTTGTAGCTCAAATTGATGCCTACCGTGTTGAGCTTCACGTTCTGATCGCGATCGTTGAAGGGTTCCGCCACGTCGTAGTGCTCGGAGCCGAAATCATAGTAGCGATACTGTGCGCCGACGACGAACTTGTCGGTCAACGCGTAGTCGACGCCGGCACCCACGGTCCAGCCGACATTCGTGCGCGTGCTGGCGAACGCCGGACCCGCGACTTGCGATGTTTCGATGCCGGCAAAGGCGACGCCGCCAATGCCGTAGACCAGCAGGCGATCCATGGCGTAGCCGGCCTTGGCGTTGACCGACCCGAACCACTTGATGTCGGTGCCGAATGTGCTTCCCAGCGCCGATACCGTCGTGCCGCCGACCGAGGAATAGTTGAGGTCCGCCTCGGCGCCGAGCACCGCCTGGTTGAACTGCAACAGGCCTGCGACATGGCCGCCGACAAAACCGCCGTCAATGTCGGGCGCGATGGAAAACGGCGCGCCTTCTGTCACCGATATATCGGATTGGCCCCAGCCATAGCCGGCCTGCAGACCAGCGTAGTAGCCGGTCCAGTCGAAGCCGGGCGCGGTCATAGGCACGTCGACCGTTGGGTCGGCTGCAAAAGCCGGCACGGCCAGAACGGCGAGAAAACCGGCACTTGCGACTATCAGTCGACGCATCGAACTCCCCAAACGACGATTCAGAAAGATCCTCGCCAGAAGGATAACCGCATTCGCCGCAATCGCAATCCCCCTGTCGCCGCACAGAATCCTCTATTTGTCGTCGATGAAGTCCAGCACAGCCTGGTTATATTCATCCGGCGCTTGCAGCATGGCGAAATGACTGGCGTTGGGCAGGATAATCAGCTTCGCGCCCGGGATGGCGGAGGCGATATATTCGGTGTGTTCGCGCTTGATCGCTTCGTCATGGTCGCCGGCAACGATCGCCGTCGGCGTGGTTATCTCAGCGAGCTGCTCCTTGGTCCACGCCGGCTCGGTCTCCCACATATGGCTCATCTGCGCCACGAAGGCGTCATACTGGTCCGGTGTTTTCGACATCTTCTTGTAGTCGCGGCCGGAGCGGTCGATGTAGGCGGCAAAGGTCTTGTTGGTCATCACGCCCGGATCGACGCCGTCGGTGGTTACGTTGGCGGCTTGCGCAAACAGCCTTGTCAGCCGCTCCGGATGATGCAGCGCGATGTCGATACCGATGATGCCGCCGTCGCTCCAGCCGACGAGCGCGATCTTGTCGATCTTCAGGTAATCGAGCAGCGCCAGATAGTCCGACGCCATCAAGTCATAGCCATAGGGCTGCTCGGTGCGGGTGGAGCGGCCGTGGCCACGGCTGTCGGCGACGATCACCTTGTGCGTCTTGGAAAGCGTGGCCACCTGGCTGGCCCAGATGTCGGCGTGGCCGAGGCCGCCGTGAATGAGGAGCACCGGGTCGCCCGCGCCGAAAACGGCGTAGTACATCTGGATGCCGTTCACCGGCGCATATCCGCTCTGATCGGGTTTGGGCATGGCCGCAGGCTCCGGCAAGGTCTGCCAACGTTCCTCGGCGGCGGCAAAAGCGCTCGAGGCGGCGAACAAGATGACGATGGCGAACACTTTCCAAAAACGGGTCATGTTTTTTCCCTCATATGGTTCGGTCCGCGGTCAGCATCGCCTTCCAGCCGGATTAGTCAACAAGCCCGGCCTGCGCGGCGTGTCGGACCGACGGCTCTGGCGGCGCCCGCCGACATTTGCGAGACTGGCCGTAACCGAGGAATCGCCAATGACGAAAGCAACGCCCACAAAACCCAGACCGTGGACCGAGATGGCGACACATCTGGTCGATGTCGCCATGGGGCGGAAGCCCGCTGACCTGGTCGTGCGCAACGGCCGCTGGGTGAACGTCCATTCGGGCGAGATCATCGCCGGCACCGACATCGCCATTGCCGGCGGGCGCTTCGCTTATTGCGGGCCCAATGCCAGCCATGCCATCGGGCAGGGCACCACGGTGGTCGACGCCGGCGGGCGCTATCTGGTGCCCGGTCTCTGCGACGCGCACATGCATGTCGAAAGCGGCATGGTGACGGTGACCGAGTTCTGCCGTGCCGTCATTCCGCACGGCACCACCTCGATGTTCATCGACCCGCACGAGATCGCCAATGTTCTGGGTCTGCCCGGCGTGCGGCTGATGCATGACGAAGCGGTCGCCATGCCCATCAACGTGCATGTGCAGATGCCGTCCTGCGTGCCTTCGGCGCCGGGGCTGGAACATGCCGGCGCCGAGCTGACGGTCGCCGATGTCGAGGAGGCGATGACCTGGGAAAACATTATCGGCCTGGGCGAAGTGATGAATTTTCCCGGTGTCGCCGCCAATGATCCTGTCATGTCGGGCGAGATCGCGGCGACGGTTCATGCAGGCAAGACGGTCGGCGGCCACTATGCCTCGCGCGATCTCGGCCTGCCGTTCCATGGCTATGTCGCCGGCGGCCCCGAGGACGACCATGAGGGCACACGCGCCGAGGACGCCATTGCCCGGGTGCGCCAAGGCATGAAGGCGATGCTGCGGCTGGGCTCGGCCTGGTACGACGTCGCCTCGCAGATCAAGGCGGTGACGGAGAGCGGCATCGACCCGCGCAATTTCATCCTGTGCACCGACGACAGCCATTCCGGCACGCTGGTCCAGGAAGGCCATATGGACCGCGTGGTGCGCCACGCCATCAGCCAAGGCTTGAAGCCGGTGACGGCGATCCAGATGGCGACGCTCAACACCGCCCAGCATTTCAGACTGGAGCGCGAGATCGGTTCGATCGCGCCGGGCCGGCTGGCCGACCTGCTGATCGTCTCGGATCTCGCCGCAATGACCATCGACGAGGTCTATGCACGCGGCGTCAGGCTGGCCAAGGGCGGCAAGCTCGAAATCGATATTCCGGCCTATGATTACCCGAAGACGGCGAAGAACACCGTCAAGCTTGGCAAGAAGCTGAAGGGCGGCGACTTCGATATCGTTGCTCCCAAAGGCGCCAACGAGGTGCGGGTGCGCGTCATCGGCGTCATCGAGAACCAGGCGCCGACGCGCGCGCTGGAGGCCGATCTGGCGGTCGAGGACGGGCTGGTCGCCATGGACCGCCGCAACGACATCTGCCAGATCGCGCTGGTCGAGCGCCACCGGGGCACGGGCGGCGTCACCAACGCCTTCGTTTCCGGCTTCGGCTATATGGGCGACTGCGCCATGGCGTCCAGCGTCGCGCATGACGCCCATCACATCATCTGCGTCGGCACCAACAAGCAGGACATGGCGCTGGCGGTAAACCGCCTGGGCGAGGTCGGCGGCGGCGTCGTGCTGTTCTCCAAGGGCAAGGAATTGGCGCTGGTCGAAATGCCGATCGCCGGCCTGATGTCGGACGAGCGGGCCGAGATCGTCGCGGCCAAGGCGGAGAAGCTCACCGAGGCGATGCGCAAGATGGGCTGTTCGCTGAACAACGCCTACATGCAGCACTCGCTGCTGGCGCTGGTCGTCATTCCCGAACTCAGGATTTCCGATGTCGGCCTGATCGACGTGACGACATTCCAGAAGGTCGATCTGTTCGTCTAGGATTGTTGATATTCAGGCCATGCCGGCCTGCAAGTAGCGATTTTCTGCGCTTCCGGTGCTCACGTACTTAAGTACGCTCCGCTCCGGTTCTCGAAAACCACCACTTTCGGCTCGGCCTGACCCGAATCTCAACAATCCTAGGGCCAATGTCGCCCGCTGGCTCACCCGCCGGTGGCGATGGTGAGCACCTTGAACGGCGTGGTGATGACGATCTCGGCGACCGAGCCGACGGCCTTTCCGAGGCCCTGGCCGAGATTGTTGAGCTGAGTCGGGACGGGCTCGTCCGAGGCAAGACCGGCAGGCGCCCGCAGCCGGTCGCCGAGCAGTTGCACCAGCATCGGGTTGTCGGCGAATTTGGCGTGGTTGAGGCGGTCACCGCCCTTGGCCTGGGAAAGGTCGACCACCGACACGCCATAGCTGGCGAGGTCGGCCGCATCGCCGTAATCGCCGACGCGCGGCTTATCGCCTGAGATCAGGGAGGACAGCTTGAGAGCCCGGTCATCCGCCGAGAGCAGGATGGCGAATGGCTTGTCGGGTTTGCCGTAACGGATCATCTGTTTCTTGAACACGTCGACATCGATGTCGGGCGAGGCCAGGATGACGTAGCCGAGTTTGTCGTCGAGATCTCGATCGCCGGTGATGGCAAGCTGGCGCAGAGCCTCCATGGTCACCCAGGTCCCCATCGAATGGGCGATGATGTCGATGCTCTTGACCTTGGTCTTGGCCAGCATCCTGAGCGTCGCCTCGAGGTCGTCGCGCGCTGCGTTGGCGCTTTCTTTGTCGTATATGTAACCCGTGGTCTTGCCGCTCGAAGCCCACGAGAACAGCACCGGCGTGCCGGGATATTTCGTGTCGTGGGCGATCTGCGTCAGCCGGTAGATGCCGTCGTCAAAACCGTTGTTGAAGCCGTGCACGAAAACCAGCGCACGGTCGCCGCGCATGGAAATGTCGGCGCCGACCGCCTTGGCGAATTGCGGCGCGCTTTCATAGAAGGTGACGTCCTTGGCGGTGAAATCCTTGGCCGGATTGCTGTTCGCGGATCCCTTGGCCCGCTCGATGGCGCCGACCTGATGGTTTTTCGGGACGGTGACGTCGACACGGGCAAAGCTGGTGGTCAGCGAGCGATCGCCATCGTACACCTGTCGCGGATCCTTGGTTGCCCTCTGGCGGGTAGTGGCGACGAAGATTTCATGCGTGGCCGCGATGTCGGAAGCGGGCACCGAGACCGTCGTCCTGTTGAGCAGGTCGTGCGTTTTCCCGCCGGCGCAGCCGGTGACAGCGAGCGTCAATGCAACGACGAGATAACTCTTCGAACGCATGGTCATACGCCGGCTCCCGCAAAGGGGGACGTCAAACGCATGACGTCGCTGGCTATTCCGATAAGGCCGGAGACCGGCGCGGTCCAGTTCAAAGTGAATCGATACATCCGCAGTGGTGAACAGGCACGGCGAAAACCGCGGGACCGCATCTATTGTCCAAGCAGGCCGATACGATCGGTCACGTCACGGTCGCTGGCAAAGCCGTCATCCTCGCGCAGCCGCTGGCCGATCATCTTCACCAGCGTCGGATTGTCGGCGAACTTCGTATGGTTGAAGCTGTCCGATCCCTTGACCTTGGACAGGTCGACGACCGTCACGCCATAGGAGGCGAGATCGGCGGCATCCTTGTAGTCGCCGACGCGCGGCCGGGATCCGGCGATCAGGCCGGAGAGCCGCAGCGCGCGGTCGTCGTCCGACAACAGCAGGATGAACGGCTTGTCGGGCTTGCCATAGCGCCGCATCTGGCTCTTGAACACGTCGACATCGATGTCGGGCGAGGCCAGCACCACGTCGCCGAGCTTGCCGCCGAGATCGCGGTCGCCGGTGATGGCCATCTGCCGCAGCGTTTCCATGGTGACCCAGGTTCCGAGCGAATGCGCGACGATGTCGATGCGCCGCGCGCCGGACTGCTCCAGCATCCTGAGCGTCACCTCCAACTGGTCGCGGGCAGCGCTGGCGCTTTCCTTGTCATAGACGTAGTCGGTGGTCCTGGCGCCCGATGCCCAGGAAAACAGCACGGGCGTGCCGGGATAGCCGGAATCATGGACGATCTGGGTCAGGCGATAGACGGCGGCATCGAAGCCGGTGTTGTAGCCATGCACGAAGACCATGACGCGGCCGCCACGCGCCGCGATGTCGGCGTTGAGCGCGCTGGAGAATTTCGGCTGCGTGTCGTAGCCGACGACCTCGGAAGCCATGAAATATTTGGCCGGGTCGTCCGACTTGCCGCGCGAGCGGCGCTCGATCTGGCCGGTCTTGTGAAGCCCCGGAACGGTGACGTTGACGCGGGCATAGTTCAGCGTCGCCGAGCGTTCGCCGTCGAAAACCTTGTTGGGATCGTCGGATTTCTTGCGCGTCGTGGCGATGAAGATCGAGTGGTTGCCGGCAATCTCCGTCACCGGCGCGGACACCATGGCGCTGCCCAGCAATTCCTGTGTTTGCTGGCCGGCGCAGCCGGAGACGAACAAGGCCAGGACAACGGTAAAAATCTTCTTCAAAGGCACGCCTGAATTTCCAACTCCGGCCGAAAGGCCTGTCTATCCTCACGATACCTCCCGGACAGGCAGAGTGCGGCAGAACTAAGTCATGTCCAGTCGAAATGTGATCGGCGCCCCGCTGCGGGCATCGCAGTGTTGCGCGAAAGCCAAAATGGCGGAAAACGCCTGCGTGATCCGCGCAATAAGCGCCGTCGCCGCCGGCCTTCCAATTCCCGCAGAGATAGCGATTTCAAGCCGCCCGGTGCGAGGGGGCATTAGAATGCACCCGCAAGTAGCTGAAAGTATTCCGCAAAATTTCCGCCCGGAAGGACGCACATGATGGACGATGGCGCCGCGTAGCCGGATATGCAATACGCGGGCTCGCGCCGCACCTTGTCCGGGCGCTCAACAACCGACGTGCGCGACCCGATCAATGATAGAGGTCCGCGGACAGCGTGCAACGCAAGGCGGCTTTCCCAAGGGTGGTTTCCGATGAACAGTTTCTCTTCCCGTGTTGCTGCCGCTGCCGCCGCGATCCGCCAGATCTTCCCTGAAACGCCGCTGCAGGAAAACGATTATCTGTCGAAAAAGACCGGTGCGCGGGTGCTGTTGAAGCGCGAGGATCTGTCGCCGGTCCGCTCCTACAAGATCCGCGGCGCCTTCAATTTCTTCCGCAAGACACTGGCGGCCGGCAACGAGGCTGAACTGTTCGTCTGCGCGTCGGCCGGCAACCACGCGCAGGGTTTTGCTTTCGTCTGCCGCCATTTCGGCAGGCGAGGCGTTGTGTTCATGCCGGTGACGACGCCGCAGCAGAAGATCGACAAGACCAGGCTGTTCGGCGGCGATTTCATCGAGATCAGACTGGTCGGCGATTTCTTCGACGACTGCTATCGCGCGGCCCTGGAATTCACCGACAGTTCCGGCGCCCATATGGTGCCACCCTTCGATCACAAGGACATTATCGAGGGCCAGGCAACCGTCGCCTACGAGATCGCAGACCAGATGCCGGGCGCCCGCATGCCCGATATCGTCATGCTGCCGGTCGGCGGTGGCGGACTTGCCGCGGGCGTTACCCATTATTTCGCCGATCAGGGCAGGCAAGCACGGTTCGTCTTCTGCGAACCGGCCGGCGCGCCGAGCCTGCGCGAGAGCCTCGCGGCGGGGAAACGGCTCAAGCTCGCCAAGGTCGACAATTTCGTCGATGGCGCCGCGGTGGCCGAGATCGGCCGCGAGCCGTTGCGTCATCTCAAGGATTTTCCGGCCGACACGGTGCGGCTGATCCCGGAAAACCGGCTCTGCGCCACCATGATCGAAATGCTCAACGTCGAAGGCGTCGTGCTGGAGCCGGCCGGCGCGCTGGCGATCGATGGGCTCAAGGATTTCTCCAAGAAGGAGATCAGGGGCAAGACCATCGTCGCCGTGGTTTCGGGCGGCAATTTCGATTTCGAGCGGCTGCCGGACGTCAAGGAACGGGCGTTGCGCTTCGAGGGGCTGAAGAAATACTTCATCATCCGCTTTCCGCAGCGGCCCGGCGCGCTGCGAGACTTCCTCGAACTGCTCGGGCCCGACGACGACATCGCCCGTTTCGAATATCTGAAGAAATCGGCGCGCAATTTCGGTTCGGTGCTGATCGGCATCGAAACCAGGGACCGCCGCAATTTCGATCTGCTCAAGGCGAAGTTCGAGGCCGAGGGCGTCCAGTATCAGGACATCACCGACAACGAGACACTGGCCGGGTTCATCATATGAGCGATCGGGATCAAATGATTGATCCGGGAAAAATCTTCGTCGCGCTGTTTTCCGGCATCAATGTCGGCGGCAATCGCATCGTCAAGATGGCGGAGCTGCGGTCGTTCTTCGAGGGGCTCGGCTTCTCCGATGTCGCCACCTATGTGCAGAGCGGCAATGCCGTGTTCCGGGCGAAAGAGGGCGAAGCGGTCACGTTGACGAAACAGATCGAAGCAGCCTTCGAGAAGAAATGGGGTTTTTATTCGCGCATCATGGTGCGTGATCTCTCGTGGTTCGAGCGGCTGGTGAACGAAAACCCTTACCCGGAAGTTGCCGGGGACCATACCAAGCTGCACGCCTATGTGCTGGAGCGCGAGCCGACAGCGGACGAGGTGGCGCGGCTGACCGAAAAGTGCACCGGCCCCGAACGCTTCGAGATCAAGGGCGATGTGCTCTACTTGCACGCACCGGACGGGCTGGGCAAATCGGTGTTTGCCGGGCTGATCCCGCGCACGCTGAAAGTGCCGGGTACCGCACGCAACTGGCGCTCGGTGCAGGCGCTGCTGGAGATGGCTGCTCAGGCCGGTGGGAAGTAAGTCGCCGCCTAAGCTGCCGGAGCGGGTTTCCAGTCGAAGGTCAGCTCTTCGCGGAAAGCAAAGCGCTTGATGTGATCGGCGACAACGCTTTCCAGGCGCTCGATCGATCCTGCTTCGTCGGTCGACACCGTGATATGCAGTGTCGCCGCATCGGCATCCATGACGGTACGGCCCATTGAGAGATCGATGGTGCCGTGGGTGGGATCGAACTCGACCGGGAATTTATGCGCCCAGTGCTTGCACAGCTGCTGCAGGTAGCGGCTGGCATGTTCGGTGGCGACGTCGGCATGGCTGGTCGGCATGGATTCTCCTGGGCAAGCGCCTGTTGTGTGGCCGGGGCACCGGCCCAAGCCTGGCGCCTCAGCCGGACAGATAGGCGCCGCCCCTGAAAAACCAAACGGTACCGGGCTCATCAGCCTGGTATTGTCCGCTCAAGACAGCGTGATCGGCTACCAGCTTCCGGTGTTCGCCATCGAAGCCCAGGGCTCCGCCTTGGCCTTGGCCGGGCCTTTCTGCAGAAGCTCGATCGAGATGCCGTCCGGCGACTTGACGAAGGCCATGTTGCCGTCGCGCGGCGGCCGGTTGATGATGACGCCATTGTCCATCAGGTGCTGGCAGGTGGCGTAGATATCGTCGACCTCATAGGCGAGGTGGCCGAAATTGCGCCCGCCCTTGTAGTCTTCGGGATCCCAATTGTAGGTCAGTTCGACCAGCGGTGCCTTGTCGGCGATGCCGCTTTGCTCGTCTTCCGAGGCTGCGAGGAAGATCAGCGTGAAGCGGCCCTGCTCGTTTTCGTAGCGGCGCACTTCCTTGAGGCCGAGCTTGTTGCAGTAGAAGTCGAGCGAGGCATCGACGTCGGTGACGCGGATCATGGTGTGCAGATAGCGCATGTGATTTCCTCGATAAATTGCGTTGCGGCGCAACATAGGGTCGGCCCTGTCAAAGGGCAATCGTGCGGCGGTGCGCAATGCCGGCAAAGAACAAATCCGGTATTGCCCAAATGAACCGTGAAAAAAGGCACGGCAGGTCTTGCACAGACCGGAAGCCGCAGTGTTAATCTGTTGGCAAGAATCAGTTGCGGTGTTCTTGAAAAGAGGGGGCATTCTTATGGGGGAAAAGGCCTCTTTCATGGGGCGGGACGGACCCCTTGGCGACGCCCCGCAGCGTGACGAAGGCGGCGACGCCGCCGACCTGCGAGAAATTGCCGGCGCCATCAAGTGGTTCGATGTGGCCAAGGGCTATGGTTTCATCCTCCCGGATGACGGCATTTCGGGCGACATCCTCCTCCATGTGACATGTCTTCGAAGGGACGGCTTTCAGACGGCCCTGGAGGGCGCGCGCGTGGTCTGCCTTGTCAAACATGGCGACCGCGGATTGCAGGCCTTCCGGGTGCTCTCCATGGACCTCACCACCGCGGTCCATCCGGCCGAGATGCAGGAGCAGCGCACCCATGTCGCGGTGACGCCGGAGAGCGGTCTCGAACGCGCCTTGGTGAAATGGTTCAACCGCACCAAAGGGTTTGGTTTTCTCACCCGCGGCGAGGGTACCGAGGACATCTTCGTCCATATGGAGACCTTGCGCCGTTACGGTATCACCGAGCTTCGGCCGGGGCAGGTCGTGCTGGTTCGTTTCGGGCGCGGCGACAAAGGCCTTATGGCCGCCGAAATTCACCCCGATATGGGGACCTTGCCGGTCTCGCATTAAGGCGTTTCCGGCCGAGGATCTCGAATGGCTTACAGGAACTGGCTGACCGCGGGCGCGATGTGCGCGATTGCCTTCATCGCCGCCGCCGGTGGTTACTTCTATTCCGAAAAGCCGACCTCTGCGGACAGCCGGGCGATGATCCTTCCGGCCGATCCGGCGCCATTGGTCGTGGTGACGAAAGGCGGTGATCGCTCTTTTTCCATCGAAGTCGCCGACACCGCCGCGGAGCGCGAAGCCGGTTTGATGTATCGCCAGGACATGGCGGACAACCACGGCATGCTGTTCGTCTTCGAGGTTCAGCAGCAGGTTGGCTTCTGGATGCACAACACGCCAATGTCGCTTGATCTGATTTTCGTCGGCCAGGATGGCAAGATCCGGGCGGTCAAGCACGGCGAGCCGCAATCGGACGCCGTCATTTCGCCCGGCGTACCGGTGCGCTTCGTGCTCGAGCTCAAGGCCGGCACTGCCGCCAGGAACGGCATCGAGTATGGCGACCTTTTGCGCCATCCGGCCGTGGGCACGGTATCCGGCCCCGGCATGCCACCAGCCGACAATGGCGATGCGCCAAATGGCGGTGGCGGTTGAGCACACAGGCGGGATCGCAGATGCAGTCTTTCACCCATGACGGCTTCGAGCTTGCCTTCCTCGACCGCCAGCCGGCATCGGGCGAGGGCGATCCGGTGCTGATGATCCATGGCTTCGCCTCGAGCCATTATGTCAACTGGGTATCGCCCGGCTGGTTCAAGACGCTGAACGATGCCGGTTACCGCGCCATCGCCTTCGACAATCGCGGCCACGGCTCGTCGTCGAAGAGCTATGAGGAGGCCGACTACACGCCGGTCAAGATGGCTTCCGATGCCGCTGCCTTGCTCGGCCATCTCGGCATCGAGCGCGCCCATGTCATGGGTTATTCGATGGGCGCCCGCATCGCGGCGTTCATGGCGCTGTCCGATCCGGACAAGGTGGCGACGCTGGTCTTCGGCGGTCTCGGCATCGGCATGGTCGACGGTGTCGGCGATTGGGATCCGATCGCCGCCGCCCTGCTTGCCGAAGATCCAGCCGCGACTACCCATCCGCGCGGCCGGTCGTTTCGCGCCTTCGCCGACCAGACCCGCAGCGATCGCCGTGCCTTGGCCGCTTGCATCGCCAAATCGCGCGAATTGCTGAGCGAGCAGGATATCGCGCGCATCGCCCAGCCGACGCTTGTCGCCGTCGGAACCACCGACGACATTGGCGGCTCGCCCGACGAGCTTGCAGCGTTGATGCCGAACGCCAGCGCCTTTCACATCGAGGGCCGGGATCATATGCTGGCCGTCGGGGACAAGACCTTCAAGCAGCGCGTGCTGGAGTTCTATGCCGAGAATCCGCTCTGAGCGGACGGCGAGGGACGCGGGACGTGACTGCCCTCAGCCTGTGGTGAGAGCCGCCAGCGACCGCGCCATGTTTTCCCGGGCCTGCCGTTCAAAGCGTTGCCGGAATTCCTCGGTGTGGAAAATGTGTGGGCGGGCGAGGAAATTCTTCAGCACCGCACTGCGTCCGGCTCGCCACATCGGCTCCTCCACCCAGTGATACTCGCGCCGCACGGCGCGCTCATAGGCGTCGAAGGCGTCCGGCGCGGCTCCCAGGATCGACAGGTCCATATCCAGAAAAAGACTTGCGTCCCGTGTGGCCGCCGCGTCGTCGAACGGCGGCACCTGGTGCGTGGCGGTGGCGACGATCATTGCCGAGATGCGGTCGAGACGTGAAGGATCCGCGCGGCCCGCCAGCTCTTTCTCGGCAAGGGCCGCACTTTGCGCCTCATTGTCCTTGGCCTTGCTGTCGTAGATGGCATCGTGGAACCAGATCGCCGCTTCGATCGCCTCGGGGTCGCCGAGCAATTCTCGACAGTCGCCAGCGAGCGCCAGCATTGCCTCGATATGGGAAAGGTTGTGATAGTGGCGGCCTGGCGCCCGGTAGAGAGCCGAAAGCTCGCTTTTCAGCGCGTCGTCGATCAAGGGTTCGTTTTCCATGGCTGCTTGAATTCCCGCGAACCAAATCCATTTGACAAAGCACTAAGGAAAATTGAGTTCAATCGTGCTATGATCTGGCTTATATGTGCGGCCAGGCAACAGGCAAGCACTACAGGCAAGCCAGGCAGGACGCAGGACCAGACGGCGATGAACAGCATCAGCATTTCCCGACACAGCGCATTGAAGCCGGTCGATCCGATCTGGCGTTCGATCCGCGACGAGGCCATGGAGGCTGTCAACCGCGATCCGCTGCTCGCTGCATTCCTTTATTCGACCATCCTCAACCAGGACAGCCTGGAGGAGGCGGTCATTCATCGGCTGGCCGAGCGGCTGGCGCACCAGGACATCGGCTCCGATCTCATCCGCCAGACCTTCAAGTCCATGCTGGCCGACGACAAGGAGTGGCCGACGACGGTGCGTGTCGACATCCAGGCCTATCACGATCGCGATCCGGCTTGCGACCGCTTCATCATGCCTGTGCTCTATTTCAAGGGTTTCCACGCCATCCAGACCCATCGGCTGGCGCATTGGCTGTGGAACCAGGGGCGCAAGGATTTCGCGCTCTACCTGCAGAGCCGCTCGTCCTCGGTCTTCCAGACCGACATCAACCCGGCCGCCCGCATCGGCAAGGGCATCTTCATCGACCACGCCACCGGCCTCGTGGTCGGCGAGACCGCGGTCATCGAGGACGACGTGTCGATCCTGCATGGCGTGACGCTGGGCGGCACCGGCAAGGCCGGCGGCGACCGCCACCCCAAGATCCGCTATGGCGTGCTGATCGGCGCCGGCGCCAAGATCCTCGGTAACATCGAAATCGGCCATTGCTCGAAGATCGCGGCCGGCTCGGTGGTGCTGTCGCCGGTGCCGCACAACAAGACGGTTGCCGGCGTGCCGGCCCGCGTCGTCGGCGAGACCGGCTGCGATCAGCCGTCGCGCCAGATGGACCAGCTTCTACCGTCGCAGACGATGGATCAGGTCGTCAGTTTCGACATCTGATTTTCACGGCGCCGCCGTCTGCTGTCGAATTCCGGCCGCGGGCAGGAGCGGGCGGTTGTCTCGCCTTATCAGGCCGCTTGCCTTTACATCGCCATTGTCGACGTGCCAGAAGCGCGTTGAACGAGCAAGCCCGATGATCGGAGAAGACTGTTGAAGCCGGACGAAATCAGAAAGCTGGACGCCTATTTCAAGCGCGTCTTCCAAAACCCCAAGCTTGAGGTCAAGGCACGGCCGCGCAAGGATGATTCGGCCGAGGTCTATGTCGGCGACGAATTCCTCGGCATCGTCTTCAAGGACGAGGACGACGGCGATTACAATTTTTCGATGGCAATTCTCGACATCGATCTGGCCTGAGCCAGCAAATCTTGCGGTCGGTCGGCTCATGCGGCCGGCCAGCCGGTTCCCTCGAAGCGTTCTTAGCGTCCCGCCTTCAGAACGCGCCCGGCTTCAGTGGCGATTGCCGCGTCGAGCGCCTGCCAATCGCCCAAAAACTCCCTTGGGAAGCGATAGGTGAGGCTGAGTTCGTCGCCGACCTGAATGTCGCGCTCGCAAGGCGCCAGCGATTGCTCGGCACTCGGCCCGCTCAGGCAACGGGCCACGAACGGCTCCTTGCCGGGGCGATTGCCGACAACCAGCACCTCGTTCAGATAGCCTGATTTCTCGTTGAAACCATAAATCATCGTGCCGCCAGGCCCGGCAATGCCGGGTCGGGTGATCAACGCGCTGTAGATCGGCGTGAAGCGGCCACTCATGTCACGCGACATCATCTGCTGTTCGAAGGACAGAAAGACGACGCTCTTGACTGTGCCCGTGTGGTTGAAATCGTTGCGCGCCGGCTCGCTGTAGCCGTCCATCTGGGGATAGCGCAGATAGAGGTCGAGCCGCGAGGCGATGCCGTCGCGCCGGGCTTGGGCGAAACGGATGGCGTTGGCCGGGACCGTGATGACATTGTTGCCGATCACCACTTGGTGCACCGTTGCGTCGTCGGTGTATCCGGCCATGGCGATCGAATGGCCAAACCATTTGCCGGCAAGGCTGATCGCTGCCGAAAGCAGGGCCAGCGCCGCGAATCCGTAGAGCACCCGCTTCATCAGCCTGGAATCGACCACGGTGAGTTCGTTGGCGAGCGCTGCCTGCTTCATCTCAGTCCTCGGATCTCGGGCGGCCCGTCCGCCTCCAGTGTCCCTGGGCGGCACACATCGCACGGCACGGCTCTTGCAGCCTGCATGGAACGACTGTGCAATTTCATGGTAAATGGAAAGTTAAGATGGGACCGCTGGAACTCACACTCTTTGCTTTTGCCGTCGGGTTGACGGCCTGTGGGCTGGCCGGATCGGCTATGGAACTGGCGTCGGGCCGCAAGGTCGCCTTCACCGAACCCTATGTGTCGCCGTCACATGTCTTGCGCTCGCTGCTCGCCACGGCCTGTGCCGGACCCTTCATGCTGGTCAACGATGCCATCGATGCTCGGCGTCAACGCCGCATTTCAACGTTGGCGCTGATGTCCTGCGGCTGCACGGCAATTGCGTGGACCTTGGCGCTGGGCGTCGTCGTGCTTGCCATTGCCTCATGGACGGTCCGTCTCCTAGGGTTCGAGCTGCCAGGCTGAGACGATTCGGAGACCAGAAATGCCGCTTTATGCGATCGATGGAACAGAGCCCAGCTTCACCGATGCTGACTCGAACTGGATCGCGCCCGATGCGACGCTGATCGGCGACGTCAGGGTCGGGCGCAATGCCGGCTTCTGGTTCGGCGCCGTCATCCGCGGCGACAACGAGCCTATCGTCATCGGTGCCGACACCAATGTGCAGGAACATACGGTGATGCACACCGATCCCGGCTTCCCGCTGACGATCGGGGAGGGCTGCACGATCGGCCACCGCGCCTTGCTGCATGGCTGCACGATCGGCGACAACAGCCTGATCGGCATGGGCGCCATCGTGCTGAACGGCGCGAAAATCGGCAGGAATTCGCTGGTCGGCGCCGGCGCGCTGGTCACAGAAGGCAAGGAATTCCCGGACAATTCGCTGATCGTCGGCTCGCCTGCCAAGGCGATCAGGGTGCTGGACGACGCGGCCGTGGCAAGGTTGCGCGGCTCGGCGGCGCACTATGTCGCCAACGGCAAGCGCTTCAAGGCGGGATTGAAGAAGGTCTAACGAGCAGCCTCCGCCAGAAATGGCGGAGCCGGCCCGGGGACGGGGCCGGCTCCTTTCCCGGGGTGGTGGGGTCGGGGTTGGGGGGGGACTCGACCGGGTTTCTCCTGAAGCGCCTCGCATTCACGCGGCGCGCTTGAGCTCTGTTCTAGCGGACGCTGGCGACCGCGCCGGAGCGGCCGTCATTGATCGTCACCCAAACGCCGGAATTCTGGTCCGACTGGCGCTTGAGATAGGTGTAGTCGGTGTCCGTCCAGGACAGGACCTTGGTCTCGAGATTGTCGAGGATGAATTCTCCGAGGCTGGTGCGCACGGTCAGCACCGCGTGGCCGTCGCCATTCGGCTGGCGCGCCACCGTCATCAGCAAATTGCCGGCCGGCACGCCCGCATCCATCAACTCGCGGCGCTTTTCCAGCGCGTAATCCTCGCAATCGCCATAGCCATTGGCCGGATAGGCCCAATATTCCTCGACACCGTAGTTTTCCATGTCGGTGCGCGGCTTGATGCGGGTGTTGACCGAATTGTTGATGTTGACGATCGTCGCCCACAGTTTGCGGGTCAGTTCGACCGGCGCACCCTTCGGGGTCCGTTCGCTGCATTCGCCAGGACTGCGCTGGCAGAACTCATAATGACCGACAGGCTGGGTGGTGCGTCCGCCGGTGTGCATATAGGTCGGTCCCGCGGCATATGCTGATCCCCAAGCGGAAAGCTGCATCGCCATTGCCACCAGCAACAGCTTGCCCCTCGTTTTCTTCATTGTTGTAGTCTCCCCGTTCGAAGGAGACATTGCCACATGTGGATTTATTTGACGCAAAAGCGCGAAGTAGATATTGAGTAAAACTCCAGTAGAATAAAAATAAAATTTGAATCATTTGAGTATTAATTCGTTTGGATCTTGAGGCGCGAATCTCGGCGCGCGGAGGGCTCCCAAGCCCCGCCTAAAGTGGGCTAAGCATGCCGGTCATGGCGTCGAAAACAAAAAACCGGCCACAAGGGCCGGTTTCCTGGAGTGTCGCTGTCGGGCCTGCTCAGGTGCGTGGCGTGTTGAATTCGGAATCGAGCGTTTCGGGGCGCTGGATCACAGCGAATTCGATGGCGACGCCGTCCTCGAAATGACGCACGACCTGCCCGCGCATGGTGCCAAGCATGACCTGGATGCCGATCGCCGGTTTGACGTCGATCTCGACCGCGGCGCCGGAGAGCGAAAGGTCGATGATACGGCACTGGTACTGGCGGCCGTCGGTGAGCTGCAGCACGCTGGTCGGATTGCGCGGCGCGACGCGCTCGTGGCGGCGATCTTCCGGCAGGTCGAGTTCATGCTTGTTGGCGAGCCAGGTCAATTGCGCGGCCAGCTTGTCCTTCTTGCGATCCGACGCGATGACGGTCATCGCGAAACCGTCCTGCAAGGTGCGCGTGACGACACCTTCGATGCGGCCGATATGATCGATGTAGGCAATGATTTTTTCGCCGGGCATGCCGATGCGGTCGGTGCGAAACGCGACGTTGCCCGGTGACATGTCGACGACCTGGCAGGGGTGTTCGGTGCGGTCTTCCAGCATGAAGCGTCCGTAGATTTTGACCCGGACGCGCTGAAAGTTACGCCTTTCAGCTTGGGACGGCGCATAGTCGACCGCCGCTGACCTCATGACTGCCTATACCCCGTTTGGCATCCCGCGCGCCGATGCGAGGAACTTCATCAGAGAAGTACAACAAAGCGGGTTAACAAAGGGAAAAAGCGGGCGCTCCAAGGTTTCCTTTTTGCAGGCCGTGGTGCCAAAACAGCGGCGCGGTTTTGGGCGACGTGCATCAGGCCGCAAACGGACTATTCCTCGCGCCCGCCATCGAAGACGACGAGATGGCGGATGCGGCGCGCCCGGCCGAGCGCCGAGATCGTCTCGGGTGCTCCAAGTTCATCGGGAACGAGCGAGGGAACATCGATCGCCGGGCGGTTGTTGAGGAGCTCCTTCTCCGGATCTATGACGCGGATCGAATCGATCAACGCGTCGGTGATCGGGTCGGCACCCAGCCAGAAGGGCTTCTCCACGGCGCTGATGACGCCCAGGCAGCGTGGATTTTCGACGCCGCCGTCAAGCGGCAGGGCAAGCAGTTCGAACTTGTTGGAGCGCCCGTTGCGGCTGAAGCCCTCATAGCTGATGAGCACGACCGACTTCTGCTCGAAGACGCCGTGGATCAGCCGCGAGACGAGCCGTTGATCCTTCTCACGCCACAGCGACGGAAAGGAAAACCCTTTGAGTTCTCGGCCGTAGCAGGCGCAAAGCCTGGTGCCGGCGAGCCGGAATACGGCTTGCCCGCGCGTGTCCCGCTCCAGGATAAAGGTGTCGGCCAGCAGCGACTTGATGTCGGCCGGCTCGACCTCTGAACGCTTCGGGGCAGGGCGTCCGTCACGCAGACGGTTCCAATATTGGAACAGCGTGATCGATCCATTCTGGTTCATGCTATGCTGCTCCGCGCATTCTGTCGTCTGATGTCCCATCGGTGAACAGAAGGGCGCCCTCCGATGACCTACATGCGTTGCGGAGCAGGAAGCGTGCCAGCGTCGTTAACACTTGTTCACGGGTCGGGGCCGTTAAGGTTAACAAGTGGTTTACGTTGCGTCGAAGCGAGCCCCGTGGCAAACAAAAACCACTCCAGAAGCGGTCGTTTCGCGACGATCGGCAGCACTTCAGTCAGAGTTTTAGGGGAGCAGGGGGCTCGACCAGCCGTTCAGGGGAAACCTTGAACGGCTTCTTTTTTGATTCGCGCCAGGCGATTCGGGGTTAACGGCGGGCGTGTATTTCTACCTGCCGACAAGTGCTGGCAACCATCCCGGCGGTCGCTAAGGCGGCATCGTCCGATCGCTATGCGACGAAAAATCTGCGTTCCGTGGTCGGCTGGTGTGAACTATCGCTTCTTCCCCAGGCCGAAGGTCAGCGCCAGAGCGCCAACCAACACGACACCCTTGACGAAGTCCTGCGTGTAGTAGGGCGCGTTCAGCATGGTGAGGCCGTTCAGGAGGACGCCGACGAAAATTGCGCCGGCCACCGTGCCGATCACATGCGGGCGACGCTTGTCGAGCACGGCATAGCCGATCAGCGAGGCCGCCACCGCATCGAGCAGGAGCGAGTTGCCGGCCGAGACGTCGCCGCGGCCGACACGCGAAGCGACGATCAGCCCTCCCAACGAAGCAAGCGTGCCGGACAGGATATAGGCCCAGAGTCGATATGCCTTGGTCGGCGCGCCGGATAGATGCGCGGCCGTTTCGTTGCCGCCGATCGCATAGAAGACGCGTCCCCAGCGCGTACGCTCCATCAGGAACCAGGCGAGGATGGCGACCACCGCCATGACCACGACAGACAGGGGTACGGTGTCGAAGAGCCGTGACCGGCCGAGGATCAGGAAAGCCGGATCGTAAGCACCGGGAACGGACGAGCCGTCGGGCAGCACCATGCCGGCGGTGATGGAGCGGCCGCCGGTCGGGATCAGCTGCAGGCCGGCGAGCAGGAACATTGTCGCCAGCGTGGCGAGAAGATCGGGGACGCCGATGCGGACAATCAGCAGTCCGTTCAGGAGGCCTATGAAGGCGCCCATCAGCAAGACCAGACCCATGGTCTGGGCCGCATCCAGCTGCCATACGACCATGGCATAGCTTGCCGCCATCACCGACGAGGCGGCGATGCTGCCCACCGAGAGATCGAAGCCGTCGGCCGACATCGTGATCGAGACCCCGACGCCGAGGATCGCCACGACCGAAACCGCCTGCAGGATGGAGAACAGGTTGGCCGAGCGGATGAAGGCGGGCTGCGCGTACCAGAAGCCGATCACCATCAGTGCCAGCAGCACGAACAGCGCGTAACGGCGCGTTTCGCGGAAAAGCGATGTGCGCGGGGCGGCCTGCTGGACCGTCGTCGGGTTCGTCATCGATGCTCTCCGGCCTTTTCGCTCTCGACCTTGCCGATCTGGTCGGTCAGCGGGCCATGGCCGTCACCGGCCTCGTGAAGGGAGTGATCGCGCATGACGAGGATGCGGTCGGCAACCTCCAGCGCCTCTTCGGTGTCGCTGGTCGCGATCAGCGTGGCGGAACCGCTTTGGCTGTTGCGGATTGCGGAGATCAGGTCGGCACGCGCCCCGACGTCGACACCCTGGAAGGGCTCGTCGAGCAGCAGCAGCCGGCAAGGTGCCGCCTGCCAGCGGGCGAGCACGACCTTCTGCTGGTTGCCGCCGGAAAGCTCGTCGAGCGTGTCATCGGGGCCGCGCGCCTTGATGCCGAGCCGGGCGATCGCCTCGGCGGCAACCTTGCGCTCGCGCGCGACCCGCAGCAGGCCGTCCGGAAACCAGCGCCGCAGATGCGGCAGGGCGATAGTACCGGCAATCGAGGCGCCGGGAACCTCGGGCGGTAGCAGCGACGATGCCCAGCGGTCCTCGGCGACCATGAAGACGCCGTTTTCGATCGATCGCGCCGGCCCGTTGGAAAGCCACGGTTTTCCATCGAGCACGAAGCTGCCTTGCGCCAGCGTTTCCAGACCAAAAAGCGCGCGCAACAGCCGGCTCTTGCCAGAGCCAAGCGTGCCGGTCAGCGCGACGACCTCGCCGGAGCGCAGATCGAGATCGAAAGGCCTCGCACCGGGAATCAGTTGCGCACCCTTGATGGAGGCGATGATTGGGGCCGCCGAAATCTTGCCGTCATGGGTGGCGGCTTCCAGCGTCCGCCCGATCATGGCCGCAACGGCGGCCGGGAAATCGATCGGTTTGGCAAAGGCGCCGACGATGCGACCGCCGCGCATGACCACGGCGCGGTCGGCGATGGCGGCAAGGTCGCCCAGCCTGTGCGAGATGTAGAGGATTGCCATGCCGCCCGCGCGCAGCCGCCGGATGATGGCGAAAAGCCGGTCCGCTTCCGTGGCCGAGAGGCTGGATGTCGGCTCGTCGAGGATTAGAACGGAGGCCTTGGCCGCGACGGCGCGGGCGATGGCGATCAATTGCCGCTCCGCCGGCCGCAGGTCGATGAAGTCGCGGTCGAGCGGCAGGTCGAGATCGATCAGCGCCGCGATGGCGCGCGCACGCCTGCGGATCGACCGGGCCGAGACGAAGAAGCGCTCGCCCGGCTGGCAAAGTTCATCGAGCAGAAGATTCTCCGCGACCGTCAGTCCGGCAGCCCCCGCCTGATCCGTCGCCTGATGGACGGTCGCGATGCCGGCGGCCTTGGCGGCGCTGGGCGAGGCGAGGGCGACGATCCCGCCGCCCAGGGTGATCGTTCCGGCGTCGGGTACATGCGAGCCTGAAAGGATTTTCACCAGAGTCGATTTGCCGGCGCCATTGGCGCCCATCAGCGCCACGACCTCCCCGGCTGCCACGGTAAGATCGGCTCCAGCGAGCGCGCGCGTCGGGCCAAAGGATTTTTCGATCCCGGCGACAGCGACGGCAATGGGGGCGGCGGTGAGGGACAATTGGTTCAGCCGGTTACAGGTTGAGCGGGAACTGGGAAAGGCAAGCAAGCCAACGGGGCACGGTCGTAATTGTCAGCCGCCATATTCCATGATCGCCAGTCCGGCATTGTAATCCGGCGAATAGACGATGCCGTTGGCGTCGACGAATACGTCGGTCGACTGGATCACTTGCGGCCGATTCGGACGTTTGTCGACCATGCGGCTGGGAGCCGGCGGCACCAGCGCCCCGGTCTCCTTTGGGCGATAGGGATCGGAGATGTCGAAAACGCGCACGCCGGCATTCTGGTAGGTTGCAAAGATCAGGGTGTCTGACACAAAGCTGCCCGGCCGGTTCTCGTGCAGATTGTGCGGACCGAAATGTCCGCCCTTGGCGGTGTAATCGGTCTCGTCCGGGGTCGGCAGGGTCGAGATCGAAATCGGGTTCGCCGGATCGCGTATGTCGAAGATCCAGGTGAGCTTGCGCCCATCCTCCTCATGGTCGAGCACGGCCTCGTCGGCGACAACGAGCAAGCCGCGTTTGAGCAGCGGCAGCGCCGAATGGGTGCCGCCACCATAGGGCGGCGACCAGTTCCTGTGGCTGATCAGCCTCGGCAGGGCAGGGTCGGCGACATCGAGGACGGTCAACCCGCCGTCGCGCCAGCAGGCATAGGCGGTATCACCCTCGACGACCGCATGATGCAACGCATAGCGGCGGCCGTCGGGCCAGCCGGGTGTCTCGCCGCCGGCAAGATGCATTCCTGGAATCCACCAGCGACCGGCCTCGACTGGCCGTGCCGGGTCCTGAAGGTCGACCGTCAGCAGGATGTAGTCGCTGTAGCCGTCGAGAAGCGCCGATACGTAGGCGTAGCGCCCGCCGACGTACCAGATGCGGTGGATGCCGATGCCGTCGACCGGGAAGAAGCCGATCTGGCGAGGCTGCGTCGGCTTCGAGATGTCATAGACGGCCAGGCCGGCCGACCAGGTCCGCGCCGCGCCCGAACCAGAAGCGGTGCCGATCGTCTCGCCGATCGACTGGGTGTAGTAGACCTTCTCGTCGAACGCGAAAGCGGCGTCGGCGAACAGATCGCGTGCATGGACGACCAACAGCAGATCCTCATGCGTCTGCAGATGGATGGTCCAGGTATTCGGCGGCGCGGGCACGAACACCGTCCCGCCCGGATTCTTGGGATCCCGTACATCGATGATGGAAAAGCCTTGTGACCAGGGATGCGCGACATAGGCGAAGCCGCGATGCACCATCACCTGCAATCCGTCCGGCCGCCCGCCTTGGTCGGAATGACCGATCAGGCGCATGTTCCTGGAATAGTCGGGGGTGGGGACAGAAACCATAATTGTCTTTCAAAAGGTCGGTCCGGCGCACTTTGCCTGTCGCAGCGGGTGGTGTGGCGGAGGCAGGCGCAATCATCCCCCAGCAGGCCGGGGATGATTGTTTGGATCGCTGATTTTGTGAAGGCGCAGAAGCTCAATTCGTCGCCGGGATCCATGGTGCCTTTGCGGCATCGCTGTCCTTGAAGGCCGGGAATTTTGCCTGCAGATCTTCGATCGTCTTGATGTTGTTGTCGACGAGGTCCTTTCTGGTGACGAGCGTCGGCTGGATCAGCACCGAATGGCCGGGATTCTGTCCGGCGATCAGCTGGGCCAGCGCGCGCACCGAAGCCTCGCCGACGACGGCCGGGTTGGTTGCCGCCGTCGCCACCCACGGGCTGTTCGGCTCGAGGATGGCCTGGATGTCCGAGGTCGAGATATCGACACCGTAGATCTTCACCTTGTCTGCCACGCCAAGCTCGTCGATGGCGAGCTTCACGCCACGGGCGAACTCGTCCCATGGGGCGAAGACGACCGAAAGCGTCGGGTTGGCGGTGAGAACGGCCTTGGTCTGGTCGGCGACCGAAGCGGCAACGGTGTCGTTGACCACGCCCCAGGTGGCGACTTCCTTGATGCCTGGGTACTTCTTGCCGAAATCCTTCCACACCGCATAACGACGGTCGAGCGGTGCGAAGCCGGCGACATAGAGGACGCCGCCGTCGAATTTCTCGCCTTGGTCCTTGACCGCCTGGTCGAGCACGAGGCGCGCCATGTCGGCATCGGACTGCTCGACCTGCGGGATCTTGGGGTTGTCGAGGTTGGTGTCGTAGGCCACCACTGGAATGCCGGCGTCAAGCGCTGCCTGTGCGACGTCCTTGATGGCTTCGGGCTGGCCGTTGTTGATGATGATGCCTTGCACGCCGAGATTGATCGCCTGCTGGATCAACTGCCGCTCGGTGTTGATGTCGTTGCGCGCCTGCGAGATGTTGGCCTCGATGCCGAGCGCATCGGCCTGGCGCTTCACGCCGGCCTCGAATGCCTGGAGCCAGTCACCGGAGCCGAGGAAGCTGACGACGGCGATCTTGACGCCGCCCTTATCGAAGGGTGCCGGCGCGCCGGATATGCCCTGCGCCGAAGCAGCGGTGGCGAGACCGGCTATGCCGGCGGCTGCCGCCAGCGAAAGAATATGCTTGATCATGTGGAGACCCCTTTGAAATTGGCCGCATTCTAGGGAGGAGGCCCATCGCTTCCGAGAACGCTCATTGCGAGTTTTTCAAATCCCGGAGCATTTCCACTTCGCTTCCTTTCGGTTTCGTAGCAAATGAAGACGATGCGGTGCCGGGCGTTCGCTGTTGAGAAAACAGAATTGTTCCAACCCGGACATCCTTGCTCTAAAGGACGCGCAGGAATTCCTGGACCAGATGCGCATGAACGAACCGGTAAACCCTTCGGACACGGAACAGATGGACGACGCGCAGCGACGACGGCGCGAGCCGGTGTTCAACCTGCCACCCGTCGTGTTGGCGGTGATCGGCATCTGCGTCGTCGTCTACCTGTTGCAGCAATATGTGTTGAGCGAATCCCAGCAGATGACATTGCTGTATGACGGGGCCTTCATCCCCGTTCTCTACACCGGGCAATACGGCTTCGACTGGTTCCTGTTTTCGCGGCCGTTCACCTATGCTTTCCTGCACGGCGGTTTCGCGCATCTGGCCATCAACATGGTGTGGCTCGCCGCGTTTGGTTCACCATTGGCAAACCGCCTGGGAACGCTGTGGTTCGCGCTGTTTTTTGCCGCAACCGGGTTGGCTTCGGTCGCGCTTTTCTGGGCGATCCATCCTTATGGTGAGGCGCCGCTGGTCGGGGCTTCCGGTGCGATATCAGGCATGATGGGGGCTGCGGCGCGTTTCGGCTTCCGCACCGACCGTTCGGCCGGCAAGGCCGCCTTCGCCGGCCCTGTGCTGCCGATCGCATTCGTATTGCGCTTGCGCGGTGTCGTGATCTTCCTCGCCATGTGGATGGTCATCAATCTCGCCACCGGCCTGCTCGGGTTTGCCCCAGGGGTAGATGGTCAGATCGCCTGGGAGGCCCATATTGGCGGCTTTTTCGCGGGCTTCTTCGGCTTGCGTTGGTTCGACAGGCGATGGCAGGCGCCTGAATGGGAGACGACCGACCACCGCACTTGAAATGCAACCGATCACGGCGCACGATGTTCACTCTTACGTGAAGGCCGGTCAGGGCAGGAACCGGCAGGCAAAGCAGAGGAGGACGCCATGACGGTGAAGGCAATTCTCGAGAGAAAAGGCCATGACGTGTTGACGCTCGGGCCGAACGAAAAGCTTAGCGAAGCCATCCGCATCCTGGCAGAGCACAAGATCGGTGCGCTGGTCATCACCAATGGCGATCGCAAGATCGTCGGCATCCTGTCAGAGCGCGACATCGTCCGGGTTGTCGCCCGCGAAGGTGGAGCCGCGCTGGATATCGCCGTGCGCTCGGCAATGACGCCGAAGGTGAAGATCTGCAACGAGAATCACACCGTCAACGAGGTGATGGAGATCATGACCCGAGGCCGCTTCCGCCATCTGCCGGTGGAGAAGGACGGCATGCTCGATGGCATCGTGTCCATCGGCGATGTGGTCAAGCGCCGCATCGAGGATGTCGAGCGCGAGGCCGACGAGATCAGGGCCTATATCGCCACCGCCTGAGCGGCGAGGCGAACCGCCGGCCGGAGAACCGACCGGCGGAGCCGTGGTTTACCTGTTGTCGAGTTCGGAGCGGACGAGCGCGAGCCCGCGCCGGGTGATGCGGTAAGGGCCGCCTCCCGACGAAGAAACCGCCTTCTTACGCTTCAGTTTTCGAAACCTATCGAGATCGACGCCCGGATAATGCCAGCCGTCGCGGGTCAGGCATTTGACGGAGGCGATCCGCTTTTTCTCGTTCTTTTCGATTTCAATGCGTCCACCCTGCGCGAGCAGGTGCAGGATGCGCTGTTCTATGCGCGAAATGTCCATGTGAGAGTTTTCCGGGAAAACAAAAAATGCCGCCGCCGCGAAGCTTCGCGGCACGGGGTTTCGGTTTTCTGCCCTGCCTCGCCAGGAGGTCAGGGCCTTACCGGGACTGAGCGTAAGTGGACATCCACTCTCCATTGGAATGAGCGTCCTATAGGCGAACGCGGCTGAAAAGGCCAGTCCGTGGCTTTGCGCTTGTCTCTTTTGGCGGTTTGCACTAGCGAAGTTGCAAATCAGAATGTGCATTAATGCAGCTTCCCATCATTCCAGTTCGCAGGCCGCCATGTCCCTTATCGACACCCGTACTCCTGACGCAAAACGCCTGATCCCCGGCGCAACCGGCGACTGGGAGATCATCATCGGCCTCGAGGTCCATGCGCAGGTCACTTCGGAAGCAAAGCTGTTTTCGGGCGCCTCGACGGCCTTCGGCGCGCCGCCTAACGCCAATGTCAGCCTGGTCGATGCGGCGATGCCGGGCATGCTGCCGGTCATTAACGAGGAATGCGTCAAGCAGGCGATCCGTACCGGCCTGGGGCTGAAGGCGCAGATCAACCACAAGTCGGTCTTCGATCGGAAGAACTACTTTTATCCCGACCTGCCGCAGGGCTACCAGATTTCACAGTTCAAGCAGCCGATCGTCGGCGAGGGCACGGTCATCGTTTCGGTGGGCCCGGACCGCCAGGGCGAATTCGAGGACATCGAGGTCGGCATCGAGCGGCTGCATCTGGAGCAGGATGCCGGCAAGTCGATGCACGACCAGCATGCGACCATGTCCTATGTCGATCTCAACCGCTCCGGCGTGGCGCTGATGGAGATCGTCTCCAAGCCGGACATGCGCTCGGCCGACGAAGCCAAGGCTTATGTCACCAAGCTGCGCACCATTGTACGCTATCTCGGCACCTGCGACGGCAACATGGACGAAGGTTCGATGCGCGCCGACGTCAACGTTTCGGTGCGCAAGCCGGGCGGCGAGTTCGGCACGCGTTGCGAGATCAAGAACGTCAACTCGATCCGCTTCATCGGCCAGGCCATCGACTACGAGGCGCGCAGGCAGATCGCCATCCTCGAGGATGGCGGCAAGATCAATCAGGAGACGCGGCTGTTCGACGCCGTCAAGGGCGAGACGCGCTCGATGCGCTCCAAGGAAGAGGCGCATGATTACCGCTACTTCCCCGATCCCGACCTTTTGCCGCTGGAATTCGACCAGGCCTATGTCGATGCGCTGGCCAAGGAATTGCCGGAACTGCCGGACGACAAGAAGGCGCGGCTGATCGCGTCGCTCGGCCTGTCCGTCTATGACGCCTCGATCCTGGTTTCGGAAAAGCCGATCGCCGACTATTTCGAAAAGGTGGCCGCCGGCCGCGACGGCAAGCTTGCCGCCAATTGGGTCATCAACGATCTGCTCGGGCAATTGAACAAGGCCGGAAAAGACATTGAACACGCTCCGGTTTCGCCCGAGCAGCTCGGTGCGGTCATCGATCTGATCAGGGATGGCACCATCTCCGGCAAGATCGCCAAGGACCTGTTCGAGATCGTCTGGAATGAGGGCGGCGACCCGCGCCAACTGGTCGAGAGCCGTGGCATGAAGCAGGTCACCGACACCGGCGCCATCGAGAAGGCCGTCGGCGACGTTATCGCCGCCAACCCTGACAAGGTCGAACAGGCGCGCGCCAAGCCGAGCATGGCCGGCTGGTTCGTCGGCCAGGTAATGAAGGCGACCGGCGGCAAGGCCAACCCGCAAGCCGTCAACGACCTCGTCAAGGCCAAGCTGGGCATCGAGTAGCGCCGTGTTCGTCCGCACCGCAGGTGAACGCGACCTTGCCGCTGTGCGGACGCTGCTGGTGGAAACGTGGCATGCGACCTATGACGCCATTTATGGCGCTGCCAAAGTCGCCGAGATCACCGACGAATGGCACTCGATCGCTTCGCTCCGCTCGCGGCTGACGCGGCCCAACTCGGAATTCCTGGTGGCCGATGACGGCAAGCGGATCGGCGGAATGGCTTTCGCCGCCGCCACCGCCGATGCGAAAATCATCCTGTTGAACCAGCTCTACGTCCATCCGGACTGCCAGCGGCGGGGGATCGGGCAAGCACTGCTCGACGAGGTCGAAGCCAGTTTCCCGGAAGCGCGAACGCTGCGCGTCGAGGTCGAGGAAGCCAATGCCGGTGCCATCGCCTTCTATCGGTCGAAAGGGTTCTTGCCTGTCAGTGCCGCGGAAGAGTCCCGTGATACCTCAAGGCTGACGACGCTGAGTTTCGAGAAACCGCTGGGATAGACCACCGGGATGAATAGAGCGATCAAGCCATGCGTCATCGCGGCGTTTGCTGTGCCGGCTCACGACGGATATGCAAGGGCATGACCAAACTGTCCCGCATTACAGCGCTGGCGCTGCTCGCCATCATCATTTTCGCGACCTTGTCGCCGATCCAGATGCGGCCGCACCTCGCTGAAGCGAATGTCGAGCGTGCCTTGGCTTATGTCCTGCTGGGCTTCGCCCTGGCGATCGGCTTTCCCAACCGACTGTATCAGGTCGTGATCTTTGTGGCTGTGACCGCCGGCATGCTGGAACTGCTTCAGCTCATTGATCCCGGTCGCCATGCACGCCTCATCGATGCATTGGTGAAAGCCCTTGCCGGGGTGGTTGGGATCGTGGCGGGACACCTGATCGTCAGGGCCGGCGGACAAAAGAGCGAGAGCTAGGCGCGGCGGCAATCCGCCGGGAGTGCGGGACCATCGACCTTGGTCGCGGCCCGTGTCTATCTGGCCGAAGCCTTCTCGCTAGGCAGCGGGAACCTCCACATTGTCGATCAGCCTCGTCTTGCCGAGCCATGCTGCCGCAAGAAGACGCCCTTCGCGGTTTCGACGCCATGGCGCAAGCGTCAGGCTTTGGCGTGCCTCGACATAGTCGACCTTCTGAAAGCCGGCGGCGATGAGGGCGCGGCTGGCCTCTTCGGTTGCGTCGCTCTGGCCGGCGCCTGCCGCCAGGGCCGCAGCCGTATTGCGCAATATCACGTTGAGCTGGCGGGCGATTTTCAGTTCGGCCTCATCGAGATAGGCGTTGCGTGACGACATGGCGAGACCATGCGCGTCGCGGATCGTCGGTGCGCCGATGATCTCGACAGGCAGGTCGAGGTCGCGGCAGAGCTGCCTCACCACGCAAAGCTGCTGGTAGTCCTTCTCGCCGAAGACCGCACAGTCGGGCGTTGCCTGCAGGAGGAGCTTTGCCACCACGGTGGCGACGCCGTCGAAAAAAGTCGGCCGAAAGTCCGATTCGAGCCCGGCGGAGGGGCCGCCGACCGAGATTTTCGTGGCGAAGCCGGCAGGATACATCTCGCCAACCGTCGGTGTGAAGGCAAGGTCGGCCTTTGCCGCGCCCAGCCGGTCGAGGTCGCGGCCGAGTTGGCGCGGGTACTTGTCGAGGTCTTCGCTCGGCGCGAACTGCGTCGGGTTGACGAAGATCGACACGACGCAGCGCTCGGCTTTTTGGAGCGCGATCCTGACCAGCGAGATGTGTCCGTCATGCAGTGCACCCATGGTCGGCACCATGGCGACACGAAGGCCGTCGCGCCGCCAGTCCCGGATTTGCGCGCGAAGTGCGGCCACGCTGTCGACGACGACGGGTTGGCTCATGCGTCATCCCTGTTCTTTGTCGCCGAAAAGACATGGCCGGGGCCGGGGAATGTCCGGCCCCGCACCTCGGCTGCATAGGTTTCAGCTGCATGCGAGATCACGCTGCGCAGGTCCGCGTATTCCTTGACGAATTTCGGCACGCGATCGACGGTCAGCCCGACCATGTCGTCGATGACCAGGATCTGGCCGTCGCAGTCACCGCTGGCGCCGATGCCGATGGTTGGAATGGCGAGGCGGCGGCTGATATCGGCGGCGACCCTCTCGACCGTGCCTTCGATGACCACCGAGAAAGCGCCGGCGTTCTCGACGGCGAGCGCATCGCGAAGCAATGCCGCAACAGCCTCCTCGGTGCGGCCCTTGATCTTGTAGCCGCCGTCCTTCTCCACCGATTGCGGCTGCAGGCCGATATGTCCCATCACCGGAATGCCGGCGGCGACGATGGCCTCGATCTGGCTGGTCATGTCGAGGCCGCCTTCGAGCTTCACCGCCTGGCAGCCGGTTTCGTCGACGACCCGCCGCGCCGAGGCCACGGCAAGTGCTGCCGAAACCTCATAGCTGCCGGCCGGCAGGTCGACGACGACGCAGGCCCTGGCCGAGCCGCGCATCACCGCTTGCCCATGCGCAATCATCATCTCTAGCGAGGCGCCCAGCGTCGTCTTGTGGCCATGCAGGACCATGGCGACACTGTCGCCGACCAGAAGCAGGTCAACATGGTGATCGAGCAGACGGGCGATGGGATAGGTATAGGCGGTCAGGCAAACGATCGGCGTGCCGCCCTTGCGGTGGCGAATCGCCTCGGCGCTGATGCGAATGTCGGTGGTCGGCAATTCCGTGGCCAATCGTCACCTCCTTTGGCCTCAAGCCGGGCTGGATGCAGGCATGGGCGCGCAGAGCTTTAGAAATACCGTAAAGGCTTGGCAAGCGTGCATGCAGCGACCGGCAGGATCACAGGCTTGTGTCGGGTTTCCGGCAAGCCATTTGCGCGCACGCCGTGGCAAAAGCCTTGCCTTCGGCAAGGCCTGACGCCATAAGCAGGAAAACGGGCGCTGCCGGCGCGAGGGTTTTGAAATGAAGACTTTCCTTACGCAGTTTTTCACCTGGTGGAACAGCCAGACGATAGGAACCCGCCTGCACACCTGGCGGTACGGCAAGAAGGTCGGCCAGGACGAAACCGGCAATTTCTACTACGAAGGCGGCATCGATTCGGAAGGCCGCACGCGCCGCTGGGTCATCTACCGCAATTATTCGGAAGCTTCGGCGATACCGCCCGGCTGGCACGGCTGGATGCACCACCGCGTCGACGTTGCGCCGTCCAGCGAGGACTACAAGCCGCGCGACTGGCAGAAGCCGCATCAGCCCAATCTGACCGGCAGCCCGGCGGCCTATCGCCCGAAGGGCTCGGTGCTGACCAATCAGCATCGCCCGCAGGTCACCGGCGACTACGATGCCTGGACACCCGGGTCGTAGCGACAGGGTGCAAGCCGGTCCTTTATCGCCACAATTGGTGTTTAGCTGCTTGCTGATCAGAAAACGGCGACTAGCCTTGGCGATCGACAGAATCACCCGGGCGCGAACCACCGGTATCTTTGCATGAGCTTTTCTTACTCAATATCGGCCAGTCTGGCGCTAGCCGCCGGTCTTGCCGTCAGCACCGTGGCCTTCGCCGCTTCGCCTGAGCCCGCGGCACCCGCGCCGGCGCCGCCCGCGGGAGCGGACCGGGTTACCAATGCCGTTGCCGAGTTTGCCGGTATCGACAAGATCACCGGCCGCATCATCACCTTCGATGTCTATATCGACGAGACGGTGCAGTTCGGTGCTTTGCAGGTGACGCCGCGCGTCTGCTATTCACGGCCGCAGACCGAAGAGCCGAAGACCGATTCTTTCGTCGAGGTCGACGAGATCACGCTGGACCGCAAGATCCGCCGCATCTTCACCGGCTGGATGTTTGCCGAAAGCCCCGGCCTCAATGCCGTCGAGCATGCCGTCTATGACGTCTGGCTGAAGGCTTGCAAGCAGAAGTCGGATGTGCCGGCGCCCGATGGCGCCAAGGCAGACTCGACCAAAGCCGAGGCGCCCAAGCCCGCCGCGGCCAAACCGAAAGCCGCGACCGCTCCGGACGTGACAGAGCCTGGCGTGACGGAGCCGGACGCTTCGGAACCCGATACCACCGACACCAACTGATCCCCCGGAACCGTCCTGGCCACCATACGTTGGGGCACGGATGAGCGCGCATTTATGCGCAGGGAGGATCTTCCGATGTCAGACAGCAAGCGGATCACGGCCGGCAAGGCAGAGTTGCTGGAACTCGAAAAGGGATTCTGGACGGGCGACGCGGCCTACTATGCGGCCAATGCCGACACCGAATGCCTGGTGGCGTTTCCGCAGATGGCACAGGCGATGGACAATGCGGATCTCGCCAAGACCGCAACCAAGCCCAACCGTTGGCGCGACCTGAAAATCGACCTCAAGGGTATTATCGAGCCGGGCAGCGACATCATCATGCTGACCTACGAGGCACATGCGACACGCGAGAACGGCGAACCTTACGCCGCGCTGGTCAGCACCGGCTATGTCCATCGCGTCAACGGCTGGAAGATGATGTTCCATTCGCAGACGCCATTGGAAGCCGCCACTGGGAAGTAGGCTCAATCTTCAGGGATAGAATTGGGCGTCAGGGATAGAATACGGCCTCGCCCTTCAGCGCGTCGGCCAGCATCTTTTCATATTTGCCGCGCGGCACGTCGACGGCGCCGAAGCGCTTGAGGTGCTCGGTGGTGAACTGCGTATCGAGCAGCGCGAATCCGCGTGCCTTCAAGCGCTCCACGAGATAGAAAAGGCAGGTCTTGGAAGCGTCCGTCTCCCTGGCGAACATGCTCTCGCCAAAAAACACCCGGCCGAGCGACACGCCATAGAGGCCACCGACCAGCCGGTCCTCGCGCCACGCCTCGACCGAATGACAATGGCCTATCCGATGCAACTCGACATAGGCTTCGCGGATCGGCGCATTGATCCAGGTCGAGCGCCGTTCCACCCGCTTCTCGGCGCAACCGTCGATCGTGGCTTCGAAATCGAAATCGAAACGGATGTCGAAGGGGTTCTTCTTGATCGTTTTCCTCAGGCTCTTCGGTGCGTGAAAACCATCGAGCGGAATGATGCCGCGCGTCTCCGGCCGCACCCAGAACACCTCCGGGTCGCCGGCACTTTCTGCCATTGGGAAGACGCCCGAGGCGTAGGCCTTGAGCAGCAGGTCGGTGGGGATGCGATAGCCGGGCGCGTAGGGGCGGGTCATCGCGTCTCCGCGCTACTCTTCCTTGGCCAGATATTTTTCCAGCCAGTGGATGTCATAATCGCCATTGGCGATGTCGGCATTGCCGACGAGATCGCGAAACAGCGGCAGCGTCGTCTTGATACCGTCGACGACGAACTCGTCCAGGGCGCGGCGCAGGCGCATCATGCACTCGACGCGATTACGCCCATGCACGATCAGCTTGCCGATCAGGCTGTCGTAATAGGGCGGGATCTTGTAGCCGGAATAGACGCCGGAATCGACGCGGATGCCCAGGCCGCCCGGTGTGTGGAAATGGGTGATCGTGCCGGGCGAGGGGGTGAAGGTGCGCGGGTCCTCGGCGTTGATGCGGCATTCGATGGCGTGGCCGTTGAACTTGATGTCCTCCTGCTTCACCGAGAGGCCGCCGCCGGAGGCGACGCGGATCTGCTCGTGCACGAGATCGATGCCGGTGATCGCTTCGGTCACCGGATGCTCGACCTGCAGGCGCGTGTTCATCTCGATGAAGTAGAACTCGCCATTCTCGTAGAGGAACTCGATCGTGCCGGCGCCGGAATAGCCGAGGTCGGCGATCGCCTTGGCGCAGATGCCGCCGATGCGGGCGCGCTCTTCGGCATTGAGGGCGGGAGAGGGCGCCTCTTCCCAGACCTTCTGGTGGCGGCGCTGCAAGGAACAGTCGCGCTCGCCGAAATGCACGCCGCGGCCAAAGCCGTCACCAAACACCTGGACTTCGATATGGCGCGGCTTTTCCAGATATTTTTCAATATAAACGGCATCGTCGCCGAAGGCGGCACCGGCTTCGGTGCTCGCCGTCTGCAGGGCGATCTCCAGGTCAGCCTCGGTGAGGGCGACCTTCATACCGCGCCCGCCACCGCCGGCCGATGCCTTGATGATCACGGGATAGCCGATCTCGGCGGCAATGCGCCTGGCTTCCTTCTGGTCGGTGACGGCGCCGTCCGAACCGGGCACAACCGGAATGCCGAGGCGCTTGGCGGTTCGCTTGGCCTCGATCTTGTCGCCCATGATGCGGATATGGTCGCCGGACGGACCGATGAAGGTGATGTTGTGCGCGGCCAGTATGTCGGCGAACTTGGCGTTCTCCGACAGGAAGCCGTAGCCCGGATGCACGGCGTCGGCGCCGGTGATTTCGCAGGCCGCAACGATCTGATGGATGTTGAGATAGCTGTCGCGCGATGGCGGCGGACCGATGCAGACGCTCTCGTCCGCGAGCCGCACATGCATGGCGTCGGCATCGGCGGTCGAATGCACCACCACCGTCTGGATGCCGAGTTCCTTGCAGGCGCGCAGCACCCGGAGGGCGATTTCGCCGCGATTGGCGATGAGGATCTTCTGAAACATCAGGCCCGCTCTACTCGATCACGACGAGCGGCATGCCATATTCGACCGGCTGCGAATCCTCGAAAAGGATCGCGGTCACCGTGCCGGCGCGTGGCGAGGGGATCTGGTTCATCGTCTTCATCGCTTCGATGATCAGCAGCGTCTGGCCTTCCTTGACCTTCTGGCCGACTTCGATGAATGCCTTGGCGTCCGGCGACGGCGCCAGGTAGGCCGTGCCGACCATCGGCGAGGTGACTGCGTTCTTGGAAATATCTGCCACAACGGGCAGAGCTACGGAGGCAGCTTGCGCTGCTGCCGGCGCATAGGCCTGCTGCGGCGCTGCGATTGCATGAACAGCCGGCGCCTGCCGCGAGACGCGCACCTTCAGGTCGCCCAGTTCAACCTCGATCTCGGTGAGGTTGGTGTCGTTCAGTATGCCCGCCAGATCGCGGATCAGTTGCTGGTCAACACCGGTCTTCTTTATCGACATTTTCGAGCCTTCTGTTTGTTGGCCGGTCATAGGCGTGCGGCCAGCGCCTGTAGCGCCAGCGTATAGCCGAGCGGCCCAAAGCCACAGATCATGCCGACGGCGACCGGCGCGACCATGGAGACGTGGCGGAATGGTTCCCGCGCATGGATGTTGGAAAGATGAACTTCGGCCACCGGCAACGGTGCGACGGCGCGGATGGCGTCGTGGATGGCAATCGAGGTGTGGCTGTAGGCGCCCGGATTGATGACGATGCCGACAGCCTTGTCGCCGGCTTCCTGAATCCAGTCGACAAGGTCGCCCTCATGGTTCGACTGGCGGAAATCGATCTCGAACCCCAGCGCCGTGCCTGCCTGCTTGCAGTCGTCGGCGATCGCGGCAAGCGTCTTGCCGCCATAGATGCCCGGCTCGCGCTTGCCGAGCGCGTTGAGATTGGGACCGTTCAGGACGAAAACCGTTTTCAAAAAGCCGACCTTTCCCGGCGCCGTCATCAAGCCGGCGCGCTGGGCCCTCTATAATGGGCATAGCCGCCCGCGGAAAGAGCGCAAGTGCGTTCTTTCACTGTCCACAACAGGCGGAAATGTGCCCGTGAGAAATAGCTGGCGAGCAAGATCAGAGCGCGGCTTTCGCCGCCTCGATCTTTTCAGCCAGCACTTCCTGCCCGAGCGCCCCGAACACCACCTCGTTGCCGACGACATAGGACGGCGTTCCGGTGATCGCCAGCTTGTTGGCAAGATCGTAGGTCTTGGCGAGGGCCTCGTTGATTGTCGGGTCCTTCATCTTCTCGCGCAGCGCCGCTTCGTCGGCACCGAGCGATAGCGCGACCTTCATGGCCGCCGCCTCGGTGGCGCGCCCCTGGCCGCCGAGCAACGCATTGTGGAACTCGCCGTACTTTTCCGGGTGCATCAGGTGGAAGGCCATCGAGACCACGCTCGCCTTCTGCGAATCCGGTCCGAGGATGGGGAATTCCTTGAGCACGAAACGCAGGTCCGGATCGGTCTTGGTCAGCGCCTGCATGTCGTCGATGGCGCGTTTGCAGAAGCCGCAATTGTAGTCGTAGAACTCGACGATGGTGACCTTGCCGTTGGGATTGCCGACGACGCCGTCGAAGGCGGAGTTGAAGATCTGGTCCTTGGCATCCTTGATCACGCCGAGATGAGCGATGCGCTGCTCTTCCTTCTGCTTGGCCTCAAGCGCATCCTGGACCTCCAGGAGGACTTCCGGGTTTTTCAACAAATAGTCGCGGATGATGCCTTCGACCTCGGTGCGGTCGATCTTGGTATCGGCCGCCGCCGTCTCGACCGGCTGCGCGGTACCGGCCTTGGCGATCTGCGGGTTTCCGGCAACGAATCCGAAAGCCAGCATGGCCAGGGCGACCGCAACCCCCGTGGTGCCCAGCAGCAGTGCCTTTTTCATCGTTCCTGTTCCTTCTACCTGTTTTCCGGTCTGGCTATGTCGTGGCGCGCGACCGGAAGGTTCACTTGATCTTGGTTGACGGCCTGTAGTTTATGATATCCTGGGCGCGAAGCCAGCGCGGCTCGCCGCGTTTCATCTGCTGTTGCGCCCGCATGGCGAAAATCTTCGCATCCTTGTAGTTGCCGGAATAGAAATGGCTTTCGGCGGTGGCAAGTTCCGCGCCAGGTATGTCACCCAACTCGCCATAGGCCTGTGCCAGATAGCGATATCCGGCTGAATTTTCCTTGTCGCGACCGAGGCCATTGTTGATCTGCACGACGGCTTTTTTGAGGGAGTCGGGCGTGCCGACGGCCATCAGCGCCTGACCCACGGACACCGGCAGCAGACCGGACCGAGCCGAATCGAGGCTGACCGCCTTGGCGTAAGCGTCCGCAGCTTCCTTGGGTTTGTTTGCTTTCATCAGGATGTCGCCGCGCAGTTCCTGGAAGTAGGCATTCTTCGGCTGCGCTTTGATCAGTGCATTGGTCTTGGCGAGAGCGGCGGCGATGTTGCCGAACAGGTAGGTCGACTGGGCATCGCCGTACTGCGCGGCGAGGGTTCCTTGCATCTTTCGCATCAGCCGCGACGCGGCCGCCTGGCCTTCCATGTAGACGGCGATCTTCACCCGCATCATGTCATGGCGCTGCTGCAGCGCGGGCGGGTCCGGCCTGTCGACATTGGGGTCCTGTTTCACCAGCACTTCGAGATTGGCGATGCGGTCCTGCGGCATCGGATGGCTGATCCGATACGGATCGACCTGGGCGCCCGAAAGCGAAAGTGCGGTCTGGAAGCGGCGGAATGTCTTCAGCATGCCCATGCCGGACTGGCCGGTGGCGTTGAGATAGGTGATCGCCGAGCGGTCGGCCGTCATCTCCTCGGTGCGCTGATAGGCGAGGATGCTGCGCTGTGCCATCTCGCCGCCGCCAGCGGCCACGCCCATGCCAGCGCCGGCGAGACCGCGGCTGCTGGTTGTGGCACCGGCGACAATGGCGCCGGCGCCAAGCAATGTCGCGATGACGGCCATCGTCTTGGCTCGTTCGAGCTGGTCGCGCAGCTTCTGCTGGTGGCCGCCGGCGATATGGCCGGCTTCGTGCGCGATGACGCCGATGATCTCGTTGGGCGTTTCAGCCGTCATCAGCGCGCCGGTGTTGATGAACAGCCGGCGCCCGGTGACGAAGGCGTTGAAACTCTGGTCGTTGACCAGAACGATGTCGATGCCGTCATTCGCCAGGCCGGCCGCCCTGAAGATCGGCCGCGCGTAATCGCGCACCAGCGCCTCTATCTCGGCGTCGCGCACCACCGGCACGTTCTGGGCGAAGGCACTGACCGAGCTCGCCATTGCGACGGCAACGCCAAGCGAAAGCGTCGCGAAGACGCGCGCTGCCTGGGCAATCGTCGATCTGGGTCGGCTCAACATGATGGCTCCACTGGTAGACGAGCGGGCGAAAGATGAAAAGTCGGCGCCGGAAACTTCCTCAACTTGTGATCCTCACATCAATCGGGCATTTGTGCGGCACATGCGCCAGTGCCTGGCGCCGTCAGTCATCGGGAATACTGGTTAAATGGTCGTTTCGCTCTCACGCCGTGGCAAAGTCGAGCCCTTCCATGCGATGGACATTCTGGCAGAGGCGAACCGGCTGAAGTCCCAGGGCGTGCCGGTTGTTTCGATGGCCGTCGGCCAACCCTCCGATCCCGCACCGGTTCTGGTTCGCGCCGCAGCCGCCAAGGCGCTGCAGGATGGGCGCATCGGCTACACCGACGCGCTCGGCCTCGCTGCCTTGCGTAAGGCGATCGCCGGACACTACGCCGATCACTACGGGCTTGATATCGAGCCCAGCCGGATCGCGGTGACCACTGGATCGTCGGCCGCCTTCAACCTTGCCTTCCTGGCGATGTTCGATGGGGGCGACCGGGTCGCCATCGCGGCACCCGGTTATCCTGCCTATCGCAACATCATGGCCGCACTCGGCATCGAGGTGGTCGAGATCGAGCTCGGCGACGCCGCCTACCTGCATGCCGGCCATCTGGAGACCGCGCATCGTGAAAAGCCGCTGAAAGGCGTTCTCTTCGCCAGCCCCGCCAATCCAACCGGCGCGGTCATACCGGCCGATGAACTGGCGGTTCTGGTGAGGACGGCACAAGAGCTCGGCATCGCCGTCATCTCCGACGAAATCTATCACCGGCTGGCCTATGCCGCCCCCGACACCACGGCGCTGGCCTATGGCGGCGATGTGACGGTGATCAATTCCTTCTCCAAATATTACTGCATGACGGGCTGGCGCATCGGCTGGATGGTGCTGCCGCAGGACCTGGTGCGGCCGGTCGAGCGCGTCGCCCAGAGCCTCTACATCTCGCCGCCGGAACTGTCGCAGATCGCCGCGATCGAAGCGTTCAGGGCGACCGAGGAGCTGGAGGCGGTAAAAGGCCGCTACGCCTGGAATCGCGAGCTTTTGATGAAACGCCTGCCGGAACTCGGCTTTCCGCTGGCGGCGCCCATGGACGGCGCCTTTTATGCCTTCTGTGACGTCACCAGGCATACCAATGACAGCATGGCCTTCGCGCGAAAGATGCTGGCCGAGGCGCATGTCGCGGCAACACCCGGCCAAGACTTCGACACTCAGGCCGGGCACCGGACCATGCGTTTCTCCTATGCCGGCAGCCACGACGACATGGTCGAGGCAATGGCGCGCATCGAACGCTGGTTGAGGTAGCACCATGCCGGAACTCGAACAGCCCCTCAGACTTGATCAGGCCTCCAAACTTGATCAGGCCCCCAAACTTGACCAGGCATTGGCCGAAGTCGCTGCCGAAATGGCCGATCGCACCGATCGCGGTGACGTCGCTTCCTACATTCCGCAATTGGGCAAGGTCGATCCGAAGAAATTCGGCATCGCAGCGGTCACCAATGACGGCCGCGTGCTGACGGCGGGGGACGCCGACCAAGCCTTTTCCATCCAGAGCATCTCGAAAGTGTTCACCCTGACACTGGCGCTCGGCAATGTCGGCGACGCGCTGTGGCAGCGGGTCGGCCGCGAACCGTCAGGCAATCCGTTCAACTCGATCGTGCAGCTCGAGCATGAGAACGGCATTCCGCGCAATCCGTTCATCAATGCCGGCGCCATCGTCATTTCCGACATCCTGCTTGCCGGCCACCAGCCGCGCGAGGCGATCGGCGAGATCCTGCGCTTCATCCAGTTCCTGGCCGACGACGAGACTGTTATCATCGACCGCGAGGTCGCGGCGTCCGAACGGGCCACCGGCTATCGCAACTTCGCGCTTGCCAACTACATGAAATCTTTCGGCAATCTCCACCACGCGCCGGAGCTGGCGCTGGGCGTCTACTTCCACCATTGCGCCATCGCCATGAGCTGCCGGCAACTGGCGCTCGCCGGCCGCTTCCTCGCCAATGGCGGCAAGAACCCGGCGACCGGGCATTCCGTGGTGTCGGCCGAGCGGGCGCGCCGCATCGGCGCCATGATGCTGACCTGCGGCCACTATGACGGCTCCGGCGACTTCGCCTTCCGCGTCGGCATTCCCGGCAAGAGCGGCGTCGGCGGCGGCATATTGGGCATCGTGCCGGGCGTGGCGTCGCTTGCCGTCTGGTCGCCGGGCCTCAATGCCAACGGCAACTCCAAGCTGGGGTCGATCGCGCTGGAAAAGCTGGCCAGGATGATGAACTGGTCGATCTTCGCGCCGTGATGCATGTCGCCCAAAAGTGCGCAGCGGTTTTGGGACAACGACATGCTTGGAATCAAAGAAGCGTTTTAGCCTTTCGCGATCCGGCATAACGCCAGATAAGAAAATCCCGCACGGTCTTCGAGACGGCGCGGGATTTTTTGTCAGAGAACTAGCTCAGGTGGCTGAAAGGCTTAGAAAAAGCCCTTCCGCTGCCACCATCCGCCGCGTTTCGGCTTGTCCTCGGTCTTGTCCTCAGCCTTGGCCGCGGGTTCTTCCGCTACGGTCGAAGACACCACCGGCTCGACCGGCGCATTCACCGCCGCCGGCTTGCGCCGCGACGGGCGGGCCTTCGGCGCCTTCTCGACAGCCACCGCCTCGTCGGACGCAGTGGCCGGCGTCTCGACCTGTGCTTCCGCCTCGGCAGCCGGCTCTTCGGCGACGATTTCGGCCGCGGCCTTCTTCGGCTTGGCGGCACGACGTGGCTTCTTCGGCTTCTCCGTGCTCGGCGCGTCGTCATTGGCCGGAGCAAGCGCCACCGGCTCTTCGGCTGGTGCAGCAACGACCGGCTCGCTGGCGATCACCTCGGTTGCCGAGACTTCGCCTTTGGACGCGTCGGCTGCTTCGCCAGCACTTGCCTCGGCCTCGCCTTCACCGTCTTCGCGGCGGTTGCGCTTGCCGCCGCGCTTGCCGCGCCGGCGCTTTTTGCCTTGGCCTTCGTCCGAAGCCTCAACTGTCTCGGACGTTTCGGCAACACCAACAGGGGCGTTGTCGTCCGTTTCCGTGTCGCCGTCGCTGGCGGCCGAGTCTGGGTCCGAAAACTCGCCGGCCGGAGCCGAGACGGAAGCACCGTCCGCCGGGGCGCCATGTTCGCGATCGCGATCCTTGCCGCCGCGCCGACGCCGGCGCTTGCGGCGCTTGCGGTCGCGGCCTTCGCCTTCCTCGCCACCGGCGGCAGCAGGTCGGGGTTGTTGCTGCGGCTGCTGGCGTGGCTGTTCGGCCTGGACCGGCGCCTCATCGTCTTCCTCGACGACGACAATCTCGTCCTCGGGCTCTTCCGGCTCGACATAGGCCGGGAAGCTGCGCGCCTCGACAAAGCCTTCCGGCTTTTCAGCCAGCGCGCCGCGGAAGATCGCATAGTGCTGCGCACCGACCGAATCGTCGGCCTCGACGGTGATCGTCAGCCCGAAGCGGCTTTCGAGTTCCACCAGCGTGCCGCGCTTGTGATTGAGCACGTAGAGTGCGGTCGCCGCCGGCGTCCGTACCGTGATGTGGCTGCGCGAATCCTTGAGCAGGAATTCCTCGATCGCCCGCACCACCATCAGCGCGACCGACGAATCGGAGCGCACATGGCCGGTGCCGCCGCAATGCGGGCAGGGCTTCATGGTCGATTCCAGCACGCTGGCGCGGATGCGCTGGCGGGACATCTCCATCAGGCCGAAATGCGAGATGCGGCCGACCTGGATGCGCGCACGATCGTTCTTGAGGTGATCCTTCAACCGCTTCTCGACGGAGCGGTTGTTGCGGTTCTCCTCCATGTCGATGAAGTCGATGACGATCAGGCCGGCGAGATCGCGCAGCCTGAGCTGACGCGCGACTTCCTCGGCCGCTTCCAGATTGGTGTGGAGCGCGGTGTCCTCGATCGAGTGCTCCTTGGTGGAACGACCCGAATTGACGTCGATGGCAACCAGCGCTTCGGTCTGGTTGATGATGATGTAGCCGCCGCTCTTCAGCGTCACCTGCGGCTGCAGCATGCGGTCTAGCTGTGCCTCGATGCCGTTGCGCACAAAGATCGGCGTCGTGTCGCGGAACGGCTGAACCACCTTGGCGTGGCTCGGCATCAGCATGCGCATGAAGTCCTTGGCCTCGCGATAGCCTTCCTCGCCGGAGACAAGAATCTCGTCGATATCCTTGTTGTAGAGGTCGCGCACCGAGCGCTTGATCAGGCTGCCTTCCTCGTAGACCAGGGCAGGGGCCGTGGACTGCAAGGTGAGATTGCGGACATTTTCCCAAAGCCGCATCAGATATTCGTAATCGCGCTTGATCTCGGCCTTGGTGCGGCTCTCGCCGGCGGTGCGCAGGATCACGCCCATGCCCTGCGGCACTTCGAGATCGGCAACGACCTCCTTCAGGCGCTTGCGGTCGACCGCGCTGGTGATCTTGCGCGAAATGCCGCCGCCACGCGCCGTGTTCGGCATCAGCACCGAATAGCGGCCGGCAAGCGACAGGTAGGTGGTCAGTGCCGCACCCTTGTTGCCGCGCTCTTCCTTGACGACCTGCACCAAGAGGATCTGCCGGCGCTTGATCACTTCCTGGATCTTGTACTGGCGGCGCACCGGCTTGCGGCGGTTGCGCACTTCCTCCAGCGCGTCCTCGGCGCCGACCGATTCGACCTCGTGATCGTCCGGATGCGAGGACTGCACTTCTTCCAGCATGCCGCGATCATTGTCGCCGGAGGTCGCTTCGCTGCCTTGTTCGGCCTGCGGAACGGCTTCGGAAATCACATCGGCCTCGACCGAGGCGGCGATCGACGTCGGGCCGCCTTCGCGGGTTTCGCCTTCGTCCTGCTCGGCGGAATCCTCGCCATGTTCGGACGCATCGGCATGTTCGGACGTATCGGCCGCATGTTCGATGATCTCGGACGTGTGCGAGATCTCTTCGAAACCAGCGTCGGCCCCTTCTTCTGCCTCGTCGGCAGCGTCGTTTGCCTCGCCGGAATCGGCTGCATCGCGCTTGTGCTCACCCCGGTCACGGGGCTTTCCGCCGCGCCGGCGGCCGCGCCGTCCGCGATCGCGGCTCTGACGGTCATCGCCGTCGCCGTCCTCGTTCTCCTCGTCCTCGGCCTCCTGCGCTTCCGCGCGTAGCAGTGCCTGACGATCGGCGACCGGAATCTGGTAGTAATCGGGGTGAATTTCACTGAAGGCGAGAAAACCGTGACGGTTGCCGCCATATTCGACAAAGGCTGCCTGAAGGGAGGGCTCTACGCGCGTTACGCGGGCTAGGTAGATGTTTCCTTTGAGCTGCTTCTTGTCCTGGGATTCAAAGTCGAATTCTTCAATACGGTTACCGCGTACGACGACAACGCGTGTTTCCTCCGGGTGGGAGGCGTCTATCAGCATTTTGTTGGGCATTATTTCGTTTCCCCCCGGCAGCCGTCAGCCGCAGCTTGCGAGGCAAAGCCTGCTGCTGCGTGTCTGGAATGTGGGTGCCGGATATTTGAACGTCCGCCGGCCGCCGCTTGAGCGCCATGGCGGTGCCGCCCGCAGCCATAATGGCGCGGTTTGATGCGGACCTTTCCATGATTGCGCTTGAAGCCATCGTCACCAACAGAACCTTTTGAACCAAAGCCCGGATGAACCGGACCAGCTTGTTTGCTCATACAGAGCCGGCGCGGGAACAAACCCGGCCGTTTTCCTCACGCAGGCGATTCCCCCGCCACGGGAGCACGCCTGCGAAATTCGTCGCGATCACCTGAACCCTTTTCGCCTGAAGCGAAAGGAGCCGCCTTTACATCTGACCCTGTAGCAAGAAGCTGCGGAGGAGGGCGGTTCCAGGATTGCAGTGATCCACCATCGCTTTTATGATTTGGCGGGATGGAAGGCAACCCCGATTTCCGATGCCGGCAAAAAGCCGTTCCGTAGCGTAAGCCAGGCTTGCGGCCTTGCATGAAAAGGCTTGGTTAACCTTCTCTGGATACCAATCGTTAATCGAGTTCGCGGCCTAACCGGCATATGGACGAAATGACCGGGCGCCGGGCGCCAAACCGGGAGCGACTGGAAGAGAGATGGGATTGGCGGACTTCACAGACAAGGGAGGTCGTGTCGGCGGCCGGATCCTGGCCGCTTTCGCCCTCTTGCTGCTGCTGGCGGTCTCATCTGCCCTGTCCTCAAATGCCAATGCCGCCGACGCTCCGCTCGTGGCAAAAGGTTACAAGATGGCGGGCGATGCCACCAAGATGCGCATCGTCATGGACTTCGATCGCGAACCCGGTATCAAATGGTTCCTGCTGCGCGGCCCCAACCGTCTTGTCATCGATCTCGCGAATACGAGATTCGCCGTTGATGCCAAGGATTTGAAGGCGCGGGGCCTGGTCAAGAGCGTGCGCCTGGGCGCGCTCGGCGAGGGCGTTTCGCGGCTGGTCCTCACCGGCAAGGGTCCCTTTGCGGTCGACAAGCTCGACCTGCTCAAGAACGAGGACGGACCCGGCTACCGCATTGCCATCGACATGTCGGCGGCATCCGAGCGCGAGTTCGATGTGGCGCTGGCCAATCAGGCGTTGACCACCGGATCGACCGTTTCGACCGACAAGGGAGGGCGGGTCGGCACCGGGCCGGTTTCCAATCCGGGCCATCGGTTCACCGTCGTCATCGATCCCGGCCATGGTGGCATCGACGGCGGTGCCGAGGGCCTGAACGGCACCATCGAGAAGAATGTCACGCTGGCCTTCGCCACGGAGCTGCGGGACAAACTCGCAGCCGTCGGCAATTACGATGTGTTCATGACGCGCGACACAGACGAATTCCTGCGTCTGGACGATCGCGTGCGCATTGCCCGTCAGCATGAGGCCGACCTGCTTATTTCGATCCATGCCGACACGATCAGCGTCAAAGGCATTCGCGGCGCCACCGTCTACACCGTCTCCGACAAGGCTTCGGATCCCGAGGCGCAGGCGCTTGCCGACCGAGAAAACCTCTCCGACCAGTTCGCCGGCATGGAAATCAAGAACGACAACAAGGAAGTCACCGACATCCTGATCGACCTGATCCGCCGCGAAACGCACAATTTCTCGATGAGTTTCGCCCACACGCTGGTCGGCCAGTTGTCGACCAGCGTCGGCCTGATCAACAATCCCCAGCGTTCGGCGGGCTTCAAGGTGCTCAAGGCACCCGACGTGCCGTCAGTGTTGGTCGAACTCGGTTATCTCTCGAACGCCAAGGACGAGGCGCAGTTGCTCAATGCCGACTGGCGCGGCAAGGCGGCCCAGAGCATAACCAACGCCGTCGCGCTGTTCGCGTCGGCCAAGGCCGGACCGGGAACCGGAGGTTGACATGACCGGCGGCGCCTGCAACCAGAGGCGGCGTTGCGCGACGACAACACCCAATGCTTTTATTTCCGGCTCGCGACCGCGAAATCAGGCATTGCCGTATTTTGTCCACATGGCGGCGACAAGGGTTTTCGATTACGGATTGGGACCGGCTCGAAAGCTTGCGCGAAAGGCGGCTTCGTTTAGGAAATTCCCGAACCAAGGACTGGAGCGGGTATGATTCGTCTCATTGGCTATTTTTTCGGCATCGGCACGACGCTGGCCCTTCTGGTCGCGGCGGGCGTTGCCATCTATATCGGCCATTTGTCGAAGGATCTGCCCGACTACGAGGTGCTGGCCAAATACGAGCCGCCGGTGACCACCCGCATCCACGCGTCTGACGGCGCGCTGATGGCCGAATACGCGCGCGAACGGCGCCTGTATTTGCCGATCCAGGCCATACCGGACCGCGTCAAGGCGGCCTTCCTGTCGGCCGAAGACAAGAATTTCTACAACCACCCGGGCATCGATGTGACCGGCCTCGGCCGCGCCATCATCGTCAACCTGCAGAATCTCGGCTCGGGCCGGCGTCAGGTCGGTGCCTCGACGATCACCCAGCAGGTGGCGAAGAACTTCCTGTTGTCCTCGGACCAGACCTACGAGCGCAAGATCAAGGAGATGATCCTCGCCTTCCGCATCGAGCAGGCCTATCCCAAGGATCGCATCCTCGAGCTCTACCTCAACGAAATCTTCTTCGGCTTCGGCGCCTATGGCGTCGCCGGCGCGGCCCTGACCTATTTCGACAAGTCGGTCAACGAACTGTCCGTGGCCGAGGCCGCCTACCTGGCCTCGCTGCCCAAGGGGCCGAACAACTACCACCCTTTCAAGCATGCCGATCGCGCGATCGAGCGCCGAAACTGGGTCATCGACCAGATGGTCGAGAACGGCTACGTCACGCGTGAGGAAGGCAGCAAGGCCAAGGCCGAGCCTCTGGGCGTGACGCCGCGGCGCAGCGGCACCTATCTGTTCGCCGGCGAGTATTTCACCGAAGAGGTGCGCCGCCAGATCATCGCCCGCTACGGCGAGAATGCGCTCTACGAAGGCGGCCTCTCCGTCCGCACCACGCTCGATCCGAAGATCCAGCTCATTGCCCGCAAATCGATGCAGAACGGGTTGATGAAATACGACACGCTGCGCGGCTATCGCGGGCCCGTGACATCGATCGACGCCTCGGGCGACTGGGGCGTGCCGCTTGGCGCCGTCAAGGGGCTGGAGGATGTCCCCGAATGGTCGCTCGCCGTCGTGCTCGACAGTTCGGCGACCGGGCTGTCGATCGGCCTGCAGCCGGCACGGCAGGCGTCGGGCGAGATCGTCAAGGAGCGCGTCGAAGGCACCATCAGCAAGGAGGACATGGGTTTTGCCATGCGCCATGTGGTTGCCGGCAAGACCGTCAAGGCCAAGTCGCCGGCGGAGGTGCTGAAGCCGGGCGACGTCATCTTCGTGCAGAAAAACGATGGTGCCGATGGCGCCTACAGCCTGCGCCAGGTGCCCGAAGTGGAAGGCGGCCTGATCGCCATGGACCCGCACACCGGCCGCGTGCTGGCCATGGTCGGCGGCTTCTCCTACGCGCAGTCCGAATTCAACCGCGCCACGCAAGCCATGCGCCAGCCGGGCTCCTCGTTCAAGCCGATCGTCTATTCGGCCGCCCTCGACAATGGCTATACGCCGGCCTCGGTGATCATGGACGGGCCGATCACGATCCAGAGCGGCAACACGAGCTGGACGCCGAAGAACTATGACGGCACCGTCGCCGGTCCGGCGACCCTACGCTCCGGCATCGAGAAGTCGCGCAACCTGATGACGGTGCGGCTTGCCAATGACATGGGCATGAAGCTGGTCGTCGAATATGCCGAGCGCTTTGGTGTCTACGACCATCTGGCGCCCTACCTGCCGATGGCGCTGGGGTCCGGCGAAACCACCGTGATGCGCATGGTGTCGGCCTATTCGATCATGGCCAACGGCGGAAAATCGATCAAACCATCGCTCATCGACCGCATCCAGGACCGCTACGGCAAGACGGTGTTCAAGCAGGACGAACGTGGCTGCCAGGGCTGCAATGCGCCTGAATGGCAAAACCAGCCGGAGCCGGAACTGGTCGACAATTCCGAGCAGGTGCTCGATCCGATGACCGCCTACCAGATCACCTCGATGATGGAAGGCGTCGTGCAGCGCGGCACCGGCGCCACCATCAATGAACTCGGCCGCCACATCGCCGGCAAAACCGGAACGACCAACGACGAAAAGGACGCCTGGTTCATCGGCTACACGCCCAACCTCGTCGTCGGCCTCTACATGGGCTACGACACGCCGCGCGGCCTCGGCCATGGCGCCACCGGCGGTGGTCTCGCAGCACCAATCTTCAAGGACTTCATGCGGGTGGCGCTGGATGGCACGCCCAATGTCGACTTCAAGGTGCCCGAAGGCATGAACCTGGTTGCCATCAACCGCAAGACCGGCATGCGTGCCGCATCGGGCGATCCCGGAACCATCATCGAAGCCTTCAAGCCGGGCACCGGTCCCGCCGACAGCTATTGGGTGATCGGCATGGGCGCCGACGGCTCCAATGCCACCGGTGGCGCGCTGTCGCCGCAGGCCAATCAAGCCATCCAGTCCGGCGGCGGCGGCCTCTACTGACGATTTTCAGGAGCGGATGGGCTGGCCTTGGCGCCAGCCCATTTTGCTTTACAGCCGGCGGCGGCCTGCCTATGTATCGCGCCGACCGACTTCAGCAAACAGGACAGAACAGCCAGCCATGCGCGCGGAAACGCAGAATATTGTCGACGAGATCAGGCAGGCGATAACCCTGCTGAGGAGGCATCTTTGACTGGGATCAGGCCATAAAGCGGCTTGAATACCTCAATGTGCGCGCCGAGGACGCCAGCCTCTGGAACGAGCCGCTGGAAGCGCAGAAGCTGATGCGCGAACGCCAGGGCCTCGAGGAGGGCATCGCCTCGGTGAAAGGCTTGACGCAGGCGCTGGAAGACAATATCGGCCTGATCGAGCTCGGCGAGGAAGAGCGCGACGAGGGCGTCATCGCCGAGGCGGAAGCCGCGATCCGCTCGATGCAAGGCGAGGCGAAGGCCCGCCAGGTCGAGACGCTGCTGTCGGGTGAAGCAGATTCCAACGACACCTATCTCGAAATCCATGCCGGCGCCGGCGGCACCGAAAGCCAGGACTGGGCCTCGATGCTGCTGCGCATGTACACGCGCTGGGCCGAGCGCCGTCGCTTCAAGGTCGAGGTGCTGGAAATGCATGACGGCGAAGAGGCCGGCATCAAGTCCGCCACGTTGATGATCAAAGGCCACAATGCCTATGGCTGGATGAAGACGGAATCGGGCGTTCATCGCCTGGTGCGTATTTCGCCCTATGACAGCAATGCGCGCCGGCATACGTCCTTCGCCAGCGTCTGGGTCTATCCGGTCATCGACGACACGATCGAGATCGACGTCTCCGAATCCGATGTTCGCATCGACACTTATCGCTCGTCAGGCTCGGGCGGCCAGCACGTCAACACCACCGATTCGGCGGTGCGCATCACGCATCTGGCCACCGGCATCGCGGTCGCATGCCAGGCTGAACGTTCGCAGCACAAGAACAAGGCCAAGGCCTGGGAGATGCTGCGCTCGCGCCTTTACGAGGAAGAGCTGAAAAAGCGCGAGGCGGTTGCAAACGCCACCGAAGCGTCGAAAAGCGATATAGGCTGGGGTCACCAGATCCGCTCCTATGTGCTGCAGCCCTACCAGTTGGTGAAGGATCTCCGCACCGGCGTCGAGAGCACCAGCCCGTCGAGCGTGCTCGATGGCGACCTCGACGATTTCATGGAAGCCTCGTTGTCGCAGCGCATCGAGGGCGGCGCGGGCGAAGCCGTAGCAGACCTGGATTAGGATATGTCCATGTTCAGGTGAGGTTAGCTGACCTCAATCTGAACATACCCCTGCGCACCACAGCGACGGAGGAGTGTGTTGCCGAGCAAGCTCACCGGAAAGTGCTTCTGTGGTGCGGTTCACTACGAGGTCACTGACGAATTCATCTATGCCGCGAATTGCCATTGTTCGGACTGCCGGCGCACCACCGGTTCGGCCTTCAAGCCTTTCGCCGGTATCGAGCGTGAAAAGCTTGTCCTCACCGAAGGCGAGGACAAGCTCCTGATCTTCGGCGACGAAAGCGGCCATAACGCGCATTGTGGCCGGTGCGGCTCCTTGCTTTATTCGCTCGTGCGCGACGGGGCCTATGTCCATGTCGCCATGGGAACCCTCGTCGACGACCCATCCATCCGCCCGACCGCGCACATCTTCGTCGGTTCGAAGGCGGGCTGGTTCACCATCACCGATGACCTGCCGCAGTATCAAGAGCACGTGATTGCCGGCTCTGACCAGCAGTAGGCTGGAACCACAGCGGGCCTATTCCGTTTATCCGACGCCCGTTTGCCGGGAATTGACCTTGGCCTCATCTCGTCGGCGGTAGCGGATACCTGACGTCCATAGAACGATGTCGGGAATGCATCGTCTTGCGCCGACCAAGGAATCAGCCCAGCATCCAAGGGCTGGGAGAGAAAAAGCATTTATGGCCGGACGCGGCATATCTGCGACCCGACGATCCGGCCACTGGGAAGATACGTTCCGGGAACGGGCAAGCGAAACGCTTGAGCTCGTTTGAAAGGAACGCGTCATGTCTGCTGCCACACTCAGATCGGCCAATGCCGTTCAACCGGCTGGCCGACTTTTGTTTTCCCTGTTCGCGATCGGCGCGATGGCAATGCTGACGGCACCTGCCTTCGCGCATGACGCCACGCCCACGGCGGCAAAGCCACAGGGCTGGAGTTATCCGTTCGCATGCTGCGCCAACTATGATTGTCGCACGACCCATACAGGCGAAGTGCTGGAGAAACCCGAGGGCTATGTCATCGCCGGCACGGGTGAGATCGTTCCAATGACCGACAAGCGTGTCAAGGACAGCCCGGACGGCGAGTTCCATTGGTGCGCGCACCAAGCGGGCCTCGACGCCGGCAAGACAATCTGCCTGTTCGTGCCGCCGCGCTCCTATTGACGACAGGACGGCGGTCGGACGTCCGCGGTCGCGTGTGACCGGGGCCGCAGGCCGGGTTTGCGCGATTAGGGTGATGCCTGCTGACAGACAGTTGTCAGGAGCACCTCTTTATGGTGCCTTTGCCGCACAGGGTGGCGGGCGACAGGAGGAGTTCGTTGATGACCATCAAGGCAAGCTGTCATTGCAAGGCGACGACATTCGAGGTTTCGCAGGCACCGCAGACGGTGACGCAATGCACTTGTTCTTTCTGCTCGAAGCGCGGCTCGCTCTGGGCCTACTACGTGCCTTCGCAATTCAAGCTCACCAGCCCGATGGAGAACGTCTCTTTCTACCGTTGGGGCTCGAGAACCGTAAAGCACGGTTTTTGCGCCACCTGCGGCTGCGGCACCTTTACCGAAACGCCGGACTGGTCGACTGGCGAGCCGGATTTCGACAATCCCAAGATCAGCGTCAACTCGCGGCTGTTCGATGATTTCGATCTCGACAAGGTCGAAGTGGTGATCATAGACGGCAAGAACCTCTGGTAGCCTGATCCAAACCATTCCGGCACGGCGATGCGGCGCCACCGCCGGGTATTGGTCTCTCCGGAAAAGCCGTGAGCGGCGCTTTCGCCATTCCGCTTTTCGCCGCAATTCGTGGTACAAGTCGCGGGAAGGGCTGATTTGGCGCCACCGCAAGGCGTGACTTGGAGAGGGACTATCCTATGAAAAAGACTGTGCTCGTCGTCGTGGCGACGGCTGTGCTCGTGAGCGCCTGTACCACCACTGATCCGTATACGGGCGACCAGAAGATTTCCAACACGGCGGCCGGCGCCGGCCTTGGCGCCCTGGCGGGCGCCAGCCTTGGCCTGCTTGCCGGCGGCAATGACCGCCGCAACGCACTGATCGGCGCCGGCATCGGCGCGCTGGCCGGCGGAGCCATCGGCGCCACCATGGACCAGAACGAGGCCGAACTGCGCCGGCAGCTCGAGGGCACCGGTGTCAGCGTCACCCGCAGCGGCGACCAGATCATCCTCAACATGCCGTCCGACATCACCTTCAACTCGGATCAGGATGCGGTGAAGCCCGGCTTCTACCAGGTCCTGAACTCTGTCGCGCTGGTGCTGAAGAAGTTCAAGCAGACCACGGTCGACGTGTTCGGCCACACCGATTCGACCGGTGGCGACCAGCACAATTTCGATCTGTCGCAGCGTCGTGCTTTGGCGGTCGCGAACTATCTGTCCGGTCAGGGCGTGGATCAGCGGCGCTTCGCAGTCACCGGCTTCGGCAAGACACGCCCGGTCGCATCCAATGCCACGGCCGAAGGCCGCGCCCAGAACCGCCGCGTCGAGATCCAGCTGTCGCCGCTCACCTGATTTGCACGGCAAACCAATGCGAAACGGCTCCCATGGGGGGCCGTTTTTGTTTGCACGGATACTGGCGTTGTTGGATTAGCTATTGCTAAAATATAGCTTTCCCGCAGCTATGGAAAGGAATAGCATCATCGCTGTTCCTGAGGGGATGAGGCGGTGTCACTGGCCGCGCAATCAGCATTTTTCCGCCTCGGTCTTGCACGGCCAGATCAGAAATCTGGGAGGAATGCATGACAAGAACAGCCAGCCTTGGGCGCTGCGGCGTCCTCGTTTTGACAGGTTTGGTGGGCGCGTGGCTGAACGTTGCTTCGGCTCGGGCCGAGGACGCCAACAAGGCCGACATCGAAGCCTTGAAAAAATCGCTCGCCAAATATGACGATTACACCGTCGCCGTCCGCGACCTCTATCTGTCGACGGTCGGCTGCGTCTACTACAGCGGAGAAAAGATAGCGGGTGCGATGGACTACCCGAAGGGCGCCATGGGTATCCACTTCGTCAATGTCCCGAGTGTCGGCCAGAAGCTCGACCCGATGCACCCCAATGTGCTGATCTATGAACCGACCAAGAAGGGCTTGCGGCTGGTGGGCGTGGAATGGCTGGTGCCTCTGACGCCGGACATCAAGGAGCCCCCGAAGCTGTTTGGCCAAACCTTCATGGGGCCTATGGAGGGGCACTACCCTCTCATCCCGAAGGAGTTCGTCCACTACGACCTGCATGCCTGGCTCGGGGACAATCCGAACGGCATGTTCAGTCCGACGAATCCGAACGTGAAATGCAACAAGGCCGAGTTTCCGATGCTGGAAAAACCGACCAAGATGATGCCTGGGCCGATGTAACGGGCGAGTCAGGCAGGAACCTTTGCCGAGAAGACAAGCCGGATGGCTGGCTTGCCTTTGAAGCGGTCGGGAATCAGACCTTGGCGACGATCCGCATGAAGGCCGGCATGTCATCGCCGAAGCCGACGGTGGAATCGTTGTCTTCCTGGTGTCGTTGGCGGGCAGGGCGGCTGTTGTCGCGCTGCGGCCTCGTGTCGCCGCGTTCCGGTGCGCGCTGTTCATTGCGATCGGATGATTTGCGCTCGGTGTTTTCCGAACGGATCGCTTCCTTGCGCGAGCGCCGTTCGCCGACGTCGGCGGCTGCGGCCTCGGCCACCGGCTGATCCTCGCGGACTGTTTCCGGTGCCGTGTCTTCGCTGCGCTTGGCGTGGCGTTCGCGCGGTTTGCGCTCGCCGCCCTTTTCCCTGCCGCGATCGTCGTCCTTGCGGCCGGCGCGGCGCGGTGCGCCCTTGCCACGGCGCGGAGCATCATCCTCGCCGCCTTCGCTGGCAACAACCGTCGACAAGTCGCCGTCATGCCACTCGATCTTGTTGCCGATCAGACGTTCGATGGCATCGATGTATTTGGTGTCCGATTTGGTCGCGATGGTGAAGGATTTTCCGGAGCGTCCGGCGCGGCCGGTACGGCCGATACGGTGGACATAGTCCTCGGCGTGGATCGGCACGTCATAGTTGAAGACGTGGCTGACATCGGGGATGTCCAAGCCGCGCGCGGCGACGTCGGAAGCGACGAGGTAGCGCAGCTTGCCGTCGCGGAAATTGGCCAGCATCTGCATGCGCGCGCGCTGGTCCATGTCACCATGCAGCGCACCGGCGTCGAAATCATATTTCAGCAGCGAGCGGAACAGCTCCGCCACTTCAACCTTGCGGTTGCAGAAGATGATGGCGTTCTTCAGCTCCGCGTCTTCGGCCTTGATCAGATTGCGCAGCGTCTCGCGCTTGTCCCATGGCTTGGAGCCTGATTTGACCAGCCGCTGGATAATGTTGGTCGCCGCGGATGCTGCCTTCGAGACCTCGACGCGCACCGGCGCGTGCAGGAATTTCTCGGTCAGCTTGGTGATTTCCGGCGGCATCGTCGCCGAGAAGAACAGCGTCTGCCTGGTGAACGGGATCATCTCGCAGATGCGCTCGATATCGGGGATGAAGCCCATGTCGAGCATGCGGTCTGCTTCGTCGATGACGAGGATCTCGACACCGTTGAGCAACAGCTTGCCGCGCTCGCGGTGGTCGAGCAGGCGGCCGGGCGTCGCGATCAGCACGTCGACGCCGCGCTCCAGCTTCTTGTTCTGTTCGTCGAATGAGACACCGCCGATCAAGAGCGCGATGTTGAGCTTGTGGTTCTTGCCGTATCGGATGAAATTCTCTTCGACCTGCGCGGCGAGTTCGCGCGTCGGCTCCAGGATCAGCGTGCGCGGCATACGGGCGCGGGCTCGGCCGTTTTCGAGGCGGGTCAGCATCGGCAGCACGAAGGAAGCCGTCTTGCCAGTGCCGGTCTGGGCGATGCCCAGAATATCCTTGCCGAGCAAGGCGTGTGGGATCGCACCAGCCTGGATCGGCGTCGGCTGGGTATAGCCGGCGTCGGTGACTGCGGAAAGGACCTTCGGCGACAGGCCGAGGTCTGCGAAGGTCAACGCTTCTTGAGCGGTCGTGGTGTCTGAGGACAAGTGTTGTTGTCTTTGGCTGGTTCGGGGAAGCGCAACGGCGTCTAATGGCGTCTGTCGCGGCAAGCGCCACGCGCCTGCAAGATTGGTATTGCAATTAGGAGCAAGCCCTCGATTTGTCAACAGAAACGGGCAGCAATGGCACGATTGTGAAGTTGTAACCTTAATCGGGATGCTTAATCGACCTGTCGGCCGCAGCGCCGGCTCAATAGCGGAACTGTTCGGCGAGAATACGCTCGTTCCAGGAATGATTGGGATCGAACAACAACGTTGCTGTCGCCGTGGGTGATTCTCGCACCGTTACCGAGGTCACCGCCTTGACCTCGGTATGGTCGGCGGCGGCGTTCACCGGCCGCTTTTCCGGCTCGCGGATGTCGAAGCGTACGGTCGCCTTGTTGGAGAGCAGCGCGCCGCGCCAGCGGCGCGGGCGAAACGGGCTGACCGGGGTCAGCGCCAGCAGCGGCGCGTCGAGCGGCAGGATCGGTCCGTGCGCCGAAAGATTGTAGGCGGTGGACCCGGCCGGGGTTGCGATCATGACGCCGTCGCAGTTCAGTTCCTCAAGCCGTACCTGTTCGTCGACGGTGATGCGGATCTTGGCTGTCTGGTACGATTGACGCCACAGCGCCACCTCGTTGATCGCCAGTGCCGAAATCGTTTCGCCTTCCGAGGTCACGGCCAGCATCTCCAGCGGGCGGATCGTCTCGGCGACGGCGGCTTCGAGACGCTCCGTCAGGCCACCGGAACGATACTCGTTCATCAGGAAGCCGATGGTGCCGCGGTTCATGCCGTAGACCTTCTTGCCGGTCCCCATCGTGTCGCGCAGGGTCTGCAGCAGGAAGCCGTCACCCCCAAGGGCAACGACGATCCCGGCCTCCTCGACGGAAGACTGGCCATAGCGCGCCGACAGGCTTTCCAGCGCCGTCTTGGCGTCAGCGGTGTCGGACGAGACGAAGGCGATGCGGCTGGCGGCTTTGCTCATGGCTCCCCGATGACGACCGATTGGCAGCGGCAGGGCCGCGCCAGCGCCGGGGTAGCATGGGCGGGGTACGTCTGCAAAGGGAGCTGTCATCCCGGATGCGACCCATGCCGGATGGCAAGGCGGCCGCAGGACGGCGGATGCGGGCTTGCCGTTCGCGTATCATGTCAAAGGCTACGCGAATGTGATGGTTAAGACCGGCCTTAAAGTCTCGTAAAGCCGGATCGGTCATGTTAGCCGGCAGTGGATGGGTGGCGTGGGGGCTAGCCAGTCGAGGCCGACATATTGCCGGTAACACGCCTGATCATCGTCTTTCTGATGCTGGGAAGCTTCGCGCTGCTCTTTGCCGAACTGGTGCGCCAGTCCGAAGAGACGAGCTTCCGGCCGCAGCCCACGGCGTCGCGCTGTGGCGATGCAGCCGGAGCGCCATGCCCGCAAAGGGCGCTGTAGCGCTGTAACCTGATCATCCTTTCGGATGACCGGCGGCATTGGCGGCCGCTTCGGTGCGCGACATCGCGCGGCAGTTTCTCTCCTTAAAAGCAGTGGCCGGTCGGCCACCGCGAATTGCGGCCGCGAGCATTTCGGCCTCAACGGCCTGACGCGTCCGGCATCGCGGCTAAACCTCTTTCCTGGCTGCTCACTGAGTCACCACCGCATCGGGCGCATCAATGGGCGAGCCATGGCCGTATCCACGATAAGATATTGACTGTATGTTTAGTCATAGTTATTCCTGAGGTCGAGAATTGAGTTGGACAGCCGGGTTCCAGCCGGTGAATGGCCACAATAAAGGGGGGAATATCTTGACTGCCATGCGGCTTGCCGTTGCCGGCGCGCCGCAAATGCGATGTCGACGGCCTTTCTCGTGCCGTCGATCGGCATTGTCGCGGCCATCTTTTCGTCAGCAGGAAACGGACTTGGGGCCGTAGTGCCGCCGGTCCCAACAATGGGAGCATGCAGCATGAACTGGAAACTGACCGCGACGGCCATCGGCCTGTCGTTGCTGACTGTCACGGGCGTGGCCCGTGCCGAAGGCGAGCTCAACATCTACAATTGGGGCAACTACACCAGCCCCGACCTGATCAAGAAGTTCGAAGAGACCTACAAGGTCAAGGTCACCGTCACCGACTATGATTCCAACGACACCGCCTTGGCCAAGGTCCGGCAGGGCGCCTCCGGCTATGACATCGTCGTGCCCTCGGCGAGCGTCGTGCCGGTCTGGATCAGCGAAGGTCTGCTCTTGGAGACCGATCCCAACAAGATGGAAAACTTCAAAAACGTCGATCCCAGATGGGTCGATGTTCCATTCGATCCAGGCCGTAAATATACCGTTCCATGGCAGTGGGGCACGACCGGCATTTCGGTGAACAAGTCGGTTTATGCCGGCGACCCGAACACATCGGCGATCTTCCTCGACCCACCCCCCGAACTCGTCGGCAAGATCAATGTCGTACCCGAAATGGGTGACATCATGTTCCTCGCCATCGCCTACGAGGGTGGCAAATATTGCAGCAGCGACATGCAGATGCTGAAGAAGGTGCATGACAAGCTGGTGGAGGCGAAGGCGAAATGGCTTTCGCTCGATTATGCGGCCGTCGATGGCCTGGGCAGGGGCGACATCGCCGCGGGCGTCAACTGGAACGGCATATCGCTGCGCGAGCGGCTTGAGAACGACAAGATCGTCTATGGCTATCCCAAGGAAGGCTATCCGATCTGGATGGACAATGTCGCTGTCCTCAAGGACGCCAAGAATATCGACAACGCCAAGCTGTTCCAGAACTTCATCATGGATCCGCAGAATGCGGCGCTGATCTCAGCCTTTGCGCGTTATTCGAACGGCATCAAGGGCTCGGAAGCCTTCATGCCCGACGACATGAAGACCGCGCCGGAAGTGAACATCCCCGCTGAGTTCGCCACCAAGGGCCAGTTCATGCAGGCCTGCCCGCCGGATGTGCAGGCGCTCTACACGAAGATCTGGACCGACCTGCAGAAATGACCTGACCCGCGTTCTCCGCGCCGCTGCACGCGGCGCGGTCATCTCCCGTCCATGCCAAACGCGATGCGCAGATCGCAGGAGACTTCCCATGACCGATCTCGACCTTTGCTACATGCCGGCCAGCGAGGCGCTGCGGCTGTTCAAGGCGAAGAAGCTTTCGCCTGTCGAACTGATGCAGGCCACCATCCGCCGCGCAGAGGCAACCAAGGCGACGATCAACTGCTTCACCTTCACGCATTTCGACGAGGCGATGGACCTGGCTGGGAAGGCCGAGGCGAAATACGCCAGGGGCGCCCGGACCGGGGCGCTCGAGGGGTTGCCGATCGGCATCAAGGACGAGAGCTACATCAAGGGCAAGCCGACCTCGCACGGCTCGCTGCTGTCCGGGGATGCGATAGGCGGCCATACCTCGACGATGAACGAGCGCATCATCAAGGCCGGAGGCATTGTCCATGCCCGCACAGCGACGCCTGAATTCAGCTGCGCCGGCTATACCTGGTCGAAACGCTGGGGCGTGACGCGCAATCCGTGGAACCCGGATTTCACACCCGGCGGTTCGTCGGGCGGTGCCGCGGCGACGCTGGCATCCGGCACGTCGTCGATCGCCACCGGTTCGGACATTGCCGGATCGATCCGCATTCCCGCGTCGGCCTGCGGTCTTGTCGGCTTCAAGCCGCCTTACGGGCGCAATCCGGACGAGCCGCCGTTCAACCTCGATTTCTACTGCCACACCGGACCTTTGGCACGAAACGTCGGGGATGCGATCCTGCTGCAGAACGTGATGGCCGGGCCAAGCCCGCTCGACATCGCCACGCTGCGCCCCAAACTGCGCCTGCCCAGCGACTACAAGCCGATCAAGGGCTGGAAGATTGCTTTCTCGATGGACCTCGGTTCTTTCGAAGTGGACGCCGATGTGCGCAAGAACACGCTTGCCGCCTGCGACGTGTTCCGCTCGCTCGGCGCCACGGTCGAGGAAGTCGATCTGGGCTGGGGCGACGACGTGCTCAGGGCGGGCATGGCCTATCTCGAACATCTCTTCGGCGCTTCGCTGTCGCAGCTGCTCAAGGAGCACGGCAAGGACATGACGACCTATGCACGTCAATTCGCCGAGGACGGGCAGAAGTCCAAAGCCACGGATTTTGTCGGAACCCTCGATGTGGCGGCCAGGATGTACCAGACGCTGGGGCCGCTGCTTGAGACTTATGATGTGCTGGTCTGCCCGACCAACGCGCTTCCCTCCGTGCCGGCGGAGTTCGATCAGACCACGGGCACGGTCGAGATCAACGGCAAGCAGGTGAACCCGTCGCTTGGCTGGGTGATGACGACGCCGTTCAACATGATGAGCCGTTGTCCGGTTCTGTCCATCCCTTCGGGCCGGGCGGCAAGCGGCGTGCCGACAGGCATCCAGATCGTTGGCCGCACCTATTGCGATGCCGATGTTTTCCGCGCGGCCATGGCCTATGAGACGGCCAAGGGGCAGTGGTACACAAACGCCGAAACGCGCCCGTCGCTATAACAGGGCGCTGCGGCCCTTGCCGCACCGGTGCTTGATCCGCGGTCTCGGTTGTGGTGAGCCGGCGCCGGACATCTCGAATAGACGGATCCGTGGCGGCGCCGGTGATCGCCGCCAGAAGGTCCGAAAGGAGCTGGACGAAGATGGCGCAACAAAAGGCCGCGGCGGCAAAACGCAAAGGCGCAATGGCGAAGAATGGAAGTGCGGCAAACGATGCCGCGCCGCCCAAGGACCGTCGGCGCGAACGCGGCGAAGCCAGCGTGCAGCGGATCATCGACGCCACCATCGAGCTCATCGCGGAGGAGGGGCTGGCAAGCGTCACCATGCAGCGCATCGCCGAACATGTCGGCTCGTCCAATGCCCTGGTCGTCTTCCATTTTCGCAGCAAGGAGAACCTGTTTCGCGCCGTCCTGCAGTATCTCAGCGATCGCTATGACGAGCTGTGGGTGACGTTGGTGCGGGCGCCCGGCCTGTCTCCGGTTGAGCGGGCCCTGGGCGCGGTCGATTGCGCGCAACGTTTCGCCCGCCAGCACCCGAAATGGGTTTCGGTCTTTGTCGTGTTCTCCAGCGACCGCAAGAGCATGCAGATCTACAACGAGATCGGCCTTCCGAGCGATCTCGCCTACACCGCCGAGGCGCGCGAGCTGCTGATCGAGATTTCGCGCAGCGGCGGTTATACCGGCGTCGACATCGACACGCTGTCGGAGAGCCTGAATTATCTGGTTCATGGCGCCTGGTATTGGGATCATCTCAATCCGTCCAGCCGTGACACCAACGTGCTGCGCAAGACCATGCTGCTCCTGCTGCATCAGGCGTTTCCGCGGCATTTCGAACTGATGCGCTAACCGCTTTCAGGGCTGCCGCAGATGGCAGCCTGCCTGCCGCTTCTGTTCCAGATACTCGTCGACAAGCTGGCGGTAGCGCACCTTGCCGAAGCTGGGGAAATGGCCGCCATGCACCACCGAGACATCGAGGTCGCGCATACACAGCAGCGTGGCGACATAGTCACCGACAACCGAGTGGTAGACGTCGTCGATCAGCGGGCCGTCATAGATGATGTCGCCGGATAACAGGATGCCCGTCCTGTTTTCGTAAAGCGCGATGCCGCCGGGTGAATGGCCGGGCGTGTGGATCACCTCGAAGGCCCGGTCGCCGAGATCGACGATATCGCCATGGTCGAGCAGACGGCCGGCGGGTGCGGGTAAAATGCCGTAGCGCGCCGTGTCCCAGCCTTGCGGCATGCGATCGAACATCTCGTCGGTCGCATAGGTGCCGGCTGCCGTCCATTCGTTGCGCGGATCGGCGAGGATGTCGGCCTCGGCGGCGTGTACGCAGCGGTCCGGAAATTCGTGATGGCAGCCGATATGGTCGAAATGCGTATGGCTGGCGACGCAAATCAGCTTGCGCTCGCTGACCAGCGGCACATGACGCCGAAGGCTGAAATGGCCGAGCCCAGTGTCGAAGAGGAGATCGCGGTCGCGGCCGCGCACATGCCACATGTTGCAGCGGAAGAACGGCTTTATCCATGGCTCGTGGATCAAGGTCACGCCATCGCTCATGCGGATGGTCTCGTACCAGTCTGGTGCCTCGATGACCGCGAGCGTGCCCATTTCAATCCGTCAGCAGAATGATCTGGTCGGTATCGCACGAAACGGCAACCGTGTCGCCCGGCCGGACGGTAGCTATCGCGGGCAGCCTGGCGATGAAGTGAAGCGAGGGGTCTTCGACGGAGACGGCGAGCACGCGTTTGAAGCTGCCCTGGAAAACGATGTCGCTCACTCTGGCAGTACCGAGTTTGACGCTGCCTGCAGCCGTGCCGAGCACAAGATGCTCCGGTCGTATGGCCAGCACAACGCCAGAGCCCACCGGCAAGGCGCCGGGTACCGAGACCGGCCCGACCGGCGTCGCGACAGTGCCTGTCCGGTCCCCGGCCTCCGTGACCGTGCCGGCAAGGATCGTGCTTTCGCCCATGAAGGTCGCCGAAAAGCGTGTCGCCGGCCGTGCGTAGACGCGCTCGGGCGGGCCTTCGTCCTCGATGCGCCCGTCATTCATCACCACGCAATGGTCGGCCAGCGCCATCGCTTCTTCCTGGTCGTGGGTGACGTGGATGAAGGCGGTGCCGACGCGCTTCTGGATTGCTTTCAACTCGTCCTGCATCTGCCGGCGCAATTTGAGGTCGAGCGCGCCGAGCGGCTCGTCGAGCAGAAGCACCGCCGGCTCGATCACCAGCGCCCGCGCCAGAGCTACGCGCTGCCGCTGGCCGCCGGAAAGCTGGTGCGGTTTCTTGTCGAAAGCAGCGGCGAGACCAACCAGGGCCAGCGCCGCGCGCGCCTTTGCCGCCCGCGTCGCGCCATCGACCCCCTGCATGCGCAGGCCGAAGCCGACATTGCTGCCGACACTCATATGCGGGAACAGCGCATAGTCCTGGAACACCGTCGTCGTCGGGCGCTTGGCCGGCGGCACGGACGTGCAGTCCTCGCCACGGATGAACACCTTGCCTTCGCTGGGCGTGACGAAGCCGCCCAGAATGGACAGTAGCGTCGTCTTGCCGGAGCCCGAGGGCCCGAGCAGGATCGTGTAGCTGCCGGGCTCGATCTGCAGCGAAACGTCCTTCAGCACCGTATGCTGGCCGAAGCGATGCGAGACGGAGCGAATATCGACCAAAGGCGCAGTCATGCCTTTCTCCTGCGCAGCAATGTCAATTCGAACAGCACGACCAGCACGATGGAAACGGCGAAAACCAGCGAGCCGACGGCGTTGGTCTTCGGGTTGAGGCCGGAACGCAGCAGGTTCCAGATTTCGACCGGCAGTGTGGTGTCGAAGCGGGTGAGCAGGAAGGAGATCACGAACTCGTCCCAGGAGAAGGTCATCGACAGGAAGAAGCCGGCGAAGATGGCCGGCGCCATGACCGGCACGGTGATCAACAGCAGCACCTTCCATTCCGGCGCGCCGAGGTCGCGCGCGGCGCGTTCGATGTTGATCTGGTGGCCGCCCATCTGGCTGTAGATGATGGCAAAGCACAGCGGCAGGTTGATCACGACATGGCCGATCCCTGCCGCAAGCAGCGATTTCGGCAAGCCGGCCCAGTTGAACAGCACCAGCAGCCCCATGCCGATGATGAGATAGCTGACCGTCAGCGGCAGCGTGATCAGCCCGCGCAGCAGGCCGGAGCCCGGCAGGACGAAACGGGCAAAGCCCCAGGCGGATAGGAAACCGAGCGTGGCGGCGGCGAGCGACGAGATGGACGCCACCAGCAGCGAATTGACCAGCGCCGAGGTCAGCCTGACGTCGGAGAGCACCGCGTCGTACCAGCGCAGCGATGGGCCGGTGAAGGGCGGGATCGGAAACGACGTCACCTGCAGTGAAAACAGCACCAGCACGATCACCGGCAGGAAGATGAAGCCGTAGATCAGGACGGCGTAGAGCCAGGAGGCGATGCGGACAATCCTGCGCATCTCAGGCCCGCTCGATCTTCAGCCAGCGGGCGCAGGCGAGGTAGGCAATGGTGACCACCGCCATCAGGATGATCGACAGCGCCGAGGCCAGCGGAAAGTCGCCGCGCCGGCCGATCTGCATCATCACCAGCTGCGGCATCAGCAGCTCGTTGTTGCCACCCAGGATCTGCGGCGTGATGTAGTCGCCGATGCACAGCACGAAGGTGAGGAAGGCGCCGACCATGATGCCGGGCAAGGTCAGCGGCAGCACGACATGCAGGAAGGTGCGCACCGGCCCGGCGCCGAGATCGGCGGCTGCCTTGCGGTAGCTCGGGCTGAGTTGCTTGAGATTGGCGAAGATCGTCAGCGTCAACAGCATGACGAAGAAATGCACGAAGCCGGTGACGGTGGCGAAACGAGTGTTGGCGAGTTGCAGCGGCTCGCTGAACAGGCCGGAGCCGGTGAGCGCCCGGTTGAGCACGCCATTCTGCGCCAGCACCAGCAGCCAGGAGTAGGAGCGCACGACATAGGAGGTCCAGAACGGCAGCACCGCCAGCATCAGCGCCAGCCGCTGCCAGCGTTCCGGCACCTGTTCGGCGAGAATCCAGGCAAAGGGATAGGCGAGCAGCACGGAGATCACGGTGACGATGGCGGTGACCTGCAGCGAGTTCACCATCGCCTGCCAGTAGGACGGATTGGTGAAGAACTGGCTGTAGTTGGACGCCGTGAAACCGCCGCCCTCATGCGCCGTCAGGCTGGAAAACCCCATGGCGATGAAGGGCAGCACGAAGAACAGCAGCGTCCAGCCGAGCGCCGGCGTGACCAGCGCCCAGGGCAGGGCCGCCCGGGGCAGGGGGTTATTTGCCGAGCTGCTCATGAGCGGTATCGGCTCATTTCGCCTGCAGCATTTCGGTCCACATGTCCTGCATCTTCTTGTCGAGATCGGCACTCGGCGCCGGATAGGCCTGGGCGCGCGCCAGGAAGCCCGGCTGCTCGTCGAAACGCAGGACCTTCTTCTGGTCGTCGGTGAGCGCTGCCTTGGTGTTCGCCGGCATGCCCCAATAGCAGGACGAGGTGGCAAGCCGCGCCTGGCCCTCCGGGCTCATAATGTACTGGATGAACTTCAGCGCCATGTCCTTGTTCTTGGAATCCTTGAACATGGCCAGCGACTGCGACCACAGCACCGCACCCTCCTTGGGGATGGAGAAGTCCAGCGCGGGGTTCTCCTTGGCCAGGCCCGCCGTCACCCATTCGCCACCGCCGACCAGAATGTCGACCTCGCCGGTCGCCAGCGCCGTCTGGCTGGCGGTCACTTCGCCGACCAGCTTGGCGTTCGCCTTCATCTTCAAAAGCTCGTCCTTGAGGGCGGGCAGGTCGGCTTCGGTGAGATCGGCCGTCTTCTTGCCGATGGCCAGCGCGGCCATGCCGATGACCGGCAGATAGTAGTCGTAGATGGCGACCTTGCCCTTGTACTTGTCGCCGGTCAGCGCGGCCATCGACTGCATGTCGGCCGGGTCGACCTTGGTCTTGTTGTAGCCGATCGTGTTGTAGCCGAATTTCTCGGTAATGCCGTAGCGTTTGCCGCCGACGACGGTGGAGCCGTCCATCTTCACCTGCGGGAACAGATCGGCCAGTGGCAGCTTGTCTTCCGGCAGCGGCTCGAACAGGCCCTTTTCGACGCCGCGCGGTATGTCGATGCTGTCGATCACCATCACGTCCCAGTCGCCCGGCTGCGACTGTTCGACGATGGCCAACCCGGCGCCGGTGCCCTCGAATTCCTTGACGTTGACCTTGACGCCATTGGCCTCCTCGAACGGCTGCAGCAATGCCGGATCGGCATGATCGCACCAGATCAGCGCGTTGAGGTCGGCGGCCCGGGCGGCGCTGCCGGCTCCGAGCAGCAGCGTCGTGGCGGCGCACGCTGCATGCAGATGGCTCTTCAGGATGGAAAGCGGATTCCTGGATGTAGGTTTAGCGGACATCGAGTGTTCTCCCTTGCCTTTGTGGCTTCTTGCAAAAAATTGAACCAATTCTAAAATTGAGTCAATTCTGTTTTTATGGCAAGAGGCTGATATGAGCGGATTGCGGGCAAGGCAAAAGGCGGACCGGCACAGGCGCATCATCGAGGCGGCGGCGGAACTGTTTCGCGAGGCCGGCTACGAAGGCGCCAAGATCGAGGCGATCGCCGCCCAGGCCGAGGTCTCGGTCGGCACCATCTACAATTACTATGAAAACAAGGGCGACATCCTCGGCGCCATCGTCTCGCTGGAGGTCAACGAGGTGCTGAATGCCGGTCAGGGCGTCGTCGCCCGGCCGCCGGCCAATGTCGGCGACGCGCTGGACACGCTGATCGGCATCTATATCGAGCATTCGCTGCACTATCTCAGCAAGGAGATGTGGCGGCAGGCGATGGCGATCTCAACGCAACTGCCCGATAGCCCCTTCGGCCAAGCCTACACCGCGCTCGACCGTGCTCTAACCGAACAGATCCGCGCCCTGATCGTCCGCCTGCAAGCGCTCGGCCTTGTGCGGCAGGACATCGACGGGGCAGCGCTCGGCGAACTGATCTTCAACAACATGAACATGATGTTCATCGAATTCGTGAAGCGCGATGCGGCGAGGATTGCGGAATTGCGGGCGGCGGTACGGAGGCAGAACAGGATTCTGGTGGCGGCGATTGCGGTGTGAGTGGCAGGAAAGGGCAGGAGCAAGCGTTGCTTCCGCATAAGACCGGTTTCAGATGCAGGTCGGCTCTTGAGTTGAATTTAAAACCTGATACAACTTATAGGAGCAAAAACGGGAGGGGTAAATGGGGGCGTTTTCCATCTGGCATTGGGCGATACTGCTGCTGTTGATCGGCGTGCCTGTTTTCTTTGCGGTTCGATCGGCCGCGAAGCCATCACAGAACCCTGAGGCTCTTGTGGGCTTCGGCGGCTGGCTGATGCTGCTGGCTATCGGTCAGACATTGTCACCGCTGCGCACACTCGCCGACTTCGCCAATTCGGCCGACGGCTACCAGCAACTCATGACCCTCCCGAACGGACCCCTGGCGGTATGGCGAGGTTGCCCTCAATCTGGCATTTCTGGCGCTTCAGCTGGTCGTGCTCGTTTCGATGTTGCGGCGAAGCCGCCGCTTTCCGCAATTGTTTCTGCTCCAGTGGCTGGCGATTCCTGTCGTTTTCATCCTGGACACGATCTGGGTTGCGTCAGTTCTGGGCGTTCCGGTGAGCCTGGTGCTCGCAGGCGACGCGCTGGTGGCCCCCATAGTCTCGTTTGTGCTGACAGGGCTCTGGGTCGCCTACGTCTACAAGTCCGTCAGGGTCCGGAACACGTTCACCGGGGTTGGGGCATCCACCCAGGTCGCGAGCGTGTCATAAAAGACAGCAAACTTGGAATATTTGGAGCATCACGGGCTCGGCGAACTGATGTTTATCGAATCCGTGAAGCGCGAGGGGGGAGAACCCGAACTGCGCGCGGTGATCGGCAGGCAGAATCGGATTCAGGCAGACGCGCGTCCTGCATGAGGTGCTGTTAAACGCGGTGCGGGAAGTCACCGGGAAGGAAGTCGAGTTCATCCGGTGGAACATTACTGGGCCGGTGCCTCCTACGGCGGGGTAGAACCGACTGGAAAGGCGACGGCTGTGCCCCATAACGGGTCAAAAAGTCTGGCATCTAAATTGCTGTGACAGGTATGGGGTGGGCGAGAGCCCGTCGCTTCGCAAATGGAGCGGCGGGTCTACTCTACCAGCGACTGTCGAATGGCCACGGCAGCAGAATGTACCCGCTTGTCAGCAGAAGCTGACGGAACAACCGTGCGCGCACAAAGTTGGATTGCAGGAAGCACCGCATGCCGGCTTCCGCAGCCCGTTTCGTGTCACCGGCAATGTGGGCGGGACGGGCTGTTTTGCGTTGGTGACTACTTGTGGGTGATCCAATCCAACAGGCCAACGTCGATCTGCTCGCACCCGACATATTCGCGGACCAAGCTCTCAGCCAAATCGCGCCATTGACATTCAGGCACGCTCATATCCCTGACCAGGGCTCGAAATGCAGAGCGAAGAATATCAGCATCGAAGGCGGAGACGGAAGCAGGAGTCGGGCCCGGATCTTCCCACCCCTGGGCCATGTCATCGCGGTGACGTTGGCGGAGGCGCTTGAGCAGTTCGCGCGAGGCCTCGATTGCGCGCCGGGAGTGATCCATATCACGGCGAAACGAGGCAGTTCCGGCCAGGGAATGGTGCCGCAACCGAAAGCTGGTTTCGATAGCCGCGCGTGCGACTTCCATATGCGTTTCAACCATCGCGGCCTCCCTTGCTGCGAAGGGATTTATTTACTCTCTTCTCACGCGTGACCCAAGAAGGATTCAACGTACGGTTTGATACGCAAGGGCCGCGCGCAGATGGGCGCGGATCGCGGCGGCGTCTCTAACGAGCATTCGGGCGTGAGTAAGCTGTTCAAACAAGACGTGCATTCGCGCTCGCTCATGGAATCCGCTGTTACCAAGCTCAACGGGATATTACGGGCGTGAAGCCGGTAACTGCCGAGGTCACCCGTTGGAAGTTGATGGGCCTGGGGGCCTTGGGCGTCACTGGCATGGCTGCGGCGGCGCCGGCCTCGCTTGTCACAGCCTATTGGGCGGATATCTGGCGCGTGCTGCGGGGCGGGTGATTGATATCACGCGGCAGGGGCCAATGCCTCATCTATTTACCGTGCGGCTCCAACCTTTGGCGGTCGGCCTCAGCGGCATGCCAATCTCGGTCAATCGAACCTTCTGCTGCCTTGTGGAAATATTGAGAACACACGAGCCAGCCTTTAAGGGGTCGAAGCAACAATATGCATGCCCCGATGGTCAGGGGCAGGCTTGTGAGAATGTGTATCCAGAAAGGTGGCTCGAACCGCAACTGAAGCCAAAGAGCAAAGGCAAGGGCCGGGAATGCAACTATCGACATTGAGAAAAATGCAGGCCCATCAGCCGGGTCGGCAAAGGAAAAATCGAGCCCACAGACATCACAACGTGGAGCAAGCTTCAGGTAACCTGCGAACAGGTGTCCCTGCTGACACCGTGGGCACTGGCCCTTGAAACCGGTCAGGATCGGGTTTGTGGTTTCGTTGTAGTCAGTCATGACCGGCAACGCGGCAGACTCGGCATAGTTCCGGTCCGCTGTGGATGGGCGCCCTTAGCGCGATGTCATCCAGGACAGGAGGCGGGAGCTCGACGAACTGCCAATGCGGGTTGGAAAAAGCGGCAGCGTGCCCGCTGCCGGTCGAGGCACCCAAGCCCCGGCCGGTCCGCCTCTGCCCGGAAGTGGGGGCGGCCCCACTGAAACTCCGATTTTTGGTCAAGGGAACCTGGTTCTGAAAATGAAGTTTGGTTGTTAGCTTGGCTTAGCCCCCCGGCCAAGTGGTCTCGAGGCAGGGCCCGTCATTGCTGATCAGTGACGGGCCTTCGCGTCGACGCTGCTACGCCAACCCTCTGCCAATGACGCAACCGCCAAGGCCTTGTTTGGGTCCGACTAAAGCCCGATGCCGAGGCGCAAAGGTCTGACCCCTGAAACAACACAGCCTTTTCGACATTTGGAACGTGGCCGTCGATCATCGTCCCTTCATCGCCGGTTCGTTGATTACCCGCCACGGCTCGCTTGGCGTGGCGGGTAATCATTCACGGAGAGCGCATGCAGCTTGGCCAGATCATTGCGAACGCATTTGCAGCGGGTTTGGTCGCCGTCCTGATAGCAGTCGCGTTCCTGATCTTCGGAAAGCCGCTCTGGCCTGAACGAAACGTCCGGATGGTAATCATCCCGCCCGTCCATCGAATGACGACCACCGCCATTCACAATACGGGACCCGACCTGCCAACCAAGTTTGATTTGAACATTGTGCGGCCGAGACCGCTTACCAATGAAGGGACATGAGGGCTGCCCGATGATTTAGGGGTTCTTAGCGGCAGCGCGCCCCGCGCTGCTGATCGAAGAAAAGCAACCTTGGTCGGACCCGCATCGGTACTCACCCAAGTGGTCCGGGCCTACTTGATGGAACATCAGGTAATGCTAATGGTTATGGCTTGGCAGGCTGGTGCCCCCGGACGGAATCGAACCGCCGACCTTCGGTTTACAAAACCGCTGCTCTACCAGCTGAGCTACAAGGGCACGGCGCTCCGGTTAGCATATTTGTTGCGCCAGTAAAGACAAAACTCCGTTTTTCTCGGCATGCGGCATAGGCCGTCGGCGAGGGGCATCCTGAAAAGCGCCGGATTGCTTCCTACATGTGGGCAAGGTGCAATCGCTTCGAGCTGGGGTGTCGCATGATCAGATTTGTCATCATTCTCCCAATCATCTTCGTGGCCTGGATGCTGCTGGTGAAGATCATCAGCGATGTGAAGAAGGCCAATGTCGACTGGACCGGCGTGACCACCATCGTCGGTTTCATCGCGCTGGCGTTTTGGCTGCGTCACGTCACCGGCATGGGATGAGGGTGAAGAGAGTGAGTAGGGAGTAGGGAGTAGGGAGTAGGGAGTAGGCAGTAGGCAGTAGGCAGTAGGCAGTAGGGGAGTCGCAACCCGTAGTCTGCGTTTCCCCAATCCCTAATTCCCAGGACCTATTCCCTCGTCCCCGGCCGCCGCTCCACAAAAAATCTGCAAAACCTTTCGAACCTTTTGCCGCGTCGCGCCGACTGATGCTCAGGGGCGAATGGGTCGCCTCGATCAAAAGATCCAGGAGATCATCATGTTCAAGCGCACTCTTACCTCAGGCCTCGTCGCCATCTTCGTCGCCACCGGCGCGCTCGCCGGCACTGTCGGCACGTCGTCAGCCCACGGCATGCACGGCCATCACCACAACTACAACCATCACAAGAAGCACTTCAAGAAGTACTGGTGGAAGCACTACAACCATCACCACAACCATCACCACAGGCATGGCAGGGTGATCATTTTCCTTTGATGGAGGGACCCAATTTCCCAAAAGGGCGGCTTCGGCCGCCCTTTTTGCGTTGGGCGATCACTTTGTGAAGTGGGGACGGCAAAGCTGCCGATCTCCCCCTTTGCGGGGGAGATGTCCGGCAGGGACAGAGGGGGGTGTGAAGGATCACCGGCTTCCCCATGAACTTTCTCTATTTGTCCGTGCGGTTGCCTCGCCCTGATTGGTTGACAAGCTGGCGGGACAGCACCCCCCTCTGCCCTGCCGGGCATCTCCCCCGCAAGGGAGGAGATCAGCCGCATCAACTTCTTCGCCAAGCTCTCGCAAGGTCGCCGTCAGCATGACCTCGGTCGATCCGATTTCCCCGTTCCAGAAAAATCGAAAAAAGATTCGAACCTTTTTCCTGGCCGCGACGACAGATGATCAAGAGGCGGATGGATCGCCTCGGTCAACGAAGCAAGGAGATCGTCATGTTCAAGAACACACTCGTTTCCGGCCTTATCGCCACCGCCGTCGCCGCCGCCACGCTGGCCGGCACCGTCCAGCCCTCGGCCGCCCACAGCCATCACCACAACCGCGAAATCGGCATCGGCATTGCCGCCGGCGTCGGCGGCTTCGTCCTCGGCAGCCTGCTCGCCCAGCCGCGTACCGTCTATGTCGACGAAGGCGGCGGCTCGTGGCACGTCCGCCGCTGCTATGACCGCTACCAGAGCTATGATGCGGACTCCGACACCTATCTCGGCCACGACGGCTATCGCCACTACTGCCGTCTTTGAGAGGAGGAGGCGTTTCAATCAGCCAGAAGAGGGGCGCCCCGCAGCCCCTCTTTCGCTGTGCTTGAAACGATCGGACCGTCAGGTCGCCCTGATGCCGCCGATCATCCGGGTCACCTCGGCCGCGGCATCGCGCACCAGCGGGCCGATCTCGGCCAACCGCTCCGGCGTCACCCGCACCGTTGGCCCCGACACCGAAACGCCGCCAATCGGCTCGCCGAATTCGTTGAAGATGGCGGCTGCCACGCAGCGCATGCCGGGATGCCGCTCCTCGTCGTCGACCGACCAGCCGCGCAGCTTGATCCGCGCCAGATCGTGGGCAAGCGCCGAAATGTCGGACAACGTCCTGTCGGTGAAGCGCTGCAGGCCTGCCTTGCGCAGGATGGTTCCGACGCGCTCCGGCTCGAGATGCGCCAGCACCGCCTTGCCGATGCCGGACGCATGGAAGGGGCTGCGCGTGCCCGGCCGGAAGAAGGCGCGGATCGCCTGGTGCGTCTCGACCTGGCTGACGAAGACCACGCAATCGTCCTCGGCGACGCCGAGATTGGCGGTCTCGCCGGTTCTTTCCATCAGCTCCTGCATGACGACACGGGCGCGGTCGACCAGCTTGCGGCGGCGCAGGAAGGCCGCGCCCATGCGGTAGGTCTCGACGCCGATCGACCAGAGCTGGTCTGATGTGTCGAATTCGACCATGCCGTGGTTTTGCAGCGTCGTCAGCATGCGGTAGGCGGTGGAGGCGGCAAGGCCGCTCTGCGCAGAGATCTCGCTCAGCGACAGGCCGCTGCCTTCCGCGACAATGGCCAAGATGCGCAGCGCCCGGTCGAGCGACTGCACCGAGCTGGCCTCTGATGGCCCGTTGAAAGCGCGCGGCCGTCCGCGCTGGCGTTTTTCGGTGGTTTCCATGCAGTCAATCTCGGCCGGTTTCGCCAAATGCACAATGAAAAAGTTTTTCACTACGTTCGCGGGTCGGATTCCTGGAAAACAGAAAATCAAATAAAATCAAGAAAATGACGCCGTTATCTAGAAATGAAAAAATATTCTGAAAAAATTGAAAAATAACCGGCGTGCTGACATCCTTGGCCAATCCAACAATGACAAACCCGTGGAGGGCTGGAAAATGGCCAGGATGCGCGCTGTCGATGCCGCGGTTCTCGTTCTCGAAAAGGAAGGCATTTCCTGCGCTTTCGGCGTGCCGGGCGCGGCGATCAATCCGTTCTATTCGGCAATGAAGGCGAGGGGCACGATCCGCCATGTGCTTGCCCGTCACGTCGAGGGCGCCTCGCACATGGCGGAAGGTTTCACCCGCGCCAAGGCGGGCAATATCGGCCTGTGCATCGGCACGTCGGGTCCAGCCGGCACCGACATGATCACCGGGCTCTATTCGGCCGCCGCGGATTCCATTCCGATCCTGTGCATCACTGGTCAGGCGCCGCGGGCGCGGCTGAACAAGGAGGATTTCCAGGCCGTCGACATATCAGCCATTGCCGCGCCGGTCGCCAAATGGGCAGTCACCGTCATGGAACCCTACCTCGTCCCGATGGCGCTGCAGAAGGCGTTTCACCTGATGCGCTCGTCACGTCCCGGCCCGGTGCTGATCGACCTGCCGGTCGACGTGCAACTCGCCGAAATCGAATTCGACATCGACGCCTATGAGCCGTTGACGCCGTTCAAGCCGGCCATGACGCGCGCCCAGGCCGAAAAGGCGTTGACGATGCTCAACGCCGCCGAAAAGCCGCTGATCGTCGCCGGCGGCGGTATCATAAACGCCGATGCGTCCGATCTGCTCATCGAATTCGCCGAGATTTCAGGCGTGCCGGTCATCCCGACCTTGATGGGCTGGGGAGCGATCCCCGACGATCACCGGCTGATGGCCGGCATGTGCGGACTGCAGACCTCGCACCGCTATGGCAATGCGACGATGCTGGAAGCCGACTTCGTCTTCGGCATCGGCAACCGCTGGGCCAACCGCCACACCGGCTCCGTCGATGTCTACACCAAGGGCAAAAAATTCATCCATGTCGACATCGAGCCGACGCAGATCGGCCGTGTCTTCGCGCCGGATCTCGGCGTCGTTTCGGATGCCGGTGCCGCACTGAAGATGCTGCTTGACGTCGCCACCGAATGGAAGACGGCGGGCAAGCTGCGCGACTGGTCCGGCTGGGCTAAGGAATGCCGGGCCCGCAAGAAGACGATGAAGCGCAAGACGCATTTCGACCAGGTGCCGCTGAAGCCGCAGCGTGTCTATGAGGAGATGAACAAGGCGTTCGGCCGCGACGTCACCTATGTCACCACGATCGGCCTGTCGCAGATCGCCGGCGCGCAGTTCCTGCATGTCTACAAGCCGCGCAACTGGATCAATTGCGGCCAGGCTGGCCCGCTCGGCTGGACCTTGCCGGCAGCCCTTGGCGTTCGCGCCGCCGATCCCGATCGCACCATCGTAGCGCTGTCGGGCGACTATGATTTCCAGTTCATGATCGAGGAACTGGCGGTCGGCGCACAGCACAAATTGCCCTATCTCCATGTCGTCGTGAACAACGCCTATCTCGGCCTGATCCGCCAGGCGCAGCGTGGGTTTTCGATGGACTTCGAGGTCGATCTTGCCTTCGAGAACATCAACCGGGCAGGCGATCCCGAGGCCGGCTACGGCGTCGACCACGTTGCCGTCGCCGAGGCCATGGGCTGCAAGGCGGTCAGGGTGCGCAAGCCCGAGGAGTTCGCCGGTGCCTTCAAGGAGGCCCAGCGGCTGATGAAGGAGCACCGGGTTCCGGTCGTGCTCGAATTCATCCTCGAACGCGTCACCAACATCTCCATGGGTACCGAGATCGACAAGATCACCGAATTCGAGGAGCTTGCCGAACATCAGGAAGATGCGCCGACAGCGATCGTGATGTTGGATTAGGAGAAAAAGAATGCCACGGTTTTCAGCCAATCTTTCGATGCTCTTTGGCGAGCATGAGTTCCTTGACCGTTTCGATGCCGCCGCTCGCGCCGGCTTCAAGGGCGTCGAATATATCGGCCCCTACGACCATGCGCCCGATGTCGTCGCGGCCCGGCTGAAGAAGAACGGCCTCACCCAGGTGCTGTTCAACCTTCCGGCAGGCGACTGGGGCAAGGGCGAACGCGGCATTGCGGTGCTGCCGGACCGTGTGCCGGAATTCCGCCAGGGCATCGCCAAGGCGATCACCTATGCGCAGGCGCTCGGCTGCCAGCAGGTCAATTGCCTGGCCGGCATCGCGCCGGCCGGCGCCGACCGCAAGGTGCTGGAGGATGTCTTTGCCGAAAACCTCGCCTTCGCGGCGGAAAAGCTGGAGCAGGCCGGCATCAGGCTGCTGATCGAGCCGATCAACACGCGCGATATTCCGGGCTTCTTCCTCAACTATTCCGATCAGGCGCTGGCGCTTATTGACCGCGTCGGCTCGAAAAACCTGTTCCTGCAATACGACATCTATCACATGCAGATCATGGAGGGGGATCTCGCCCGTACCATCGAGGCAAATCTCGACCGCATCGCGCATATCCAGCTTGCGGACAATCCCGGCCGTCATGAGCCGGGGACGGGCGAGATCAATTTTCCCTTCCTCTACGGGCATATCGACCGCATCGGTTATGCCGGATGGGTCGGGGCTGAGTACAAGCCGAAGGCCGGGACGGAGGCTGGCTTGGGGTGGCTTCGGGAGTTGGCCGGGCAGGGAAGTGCTGCGGCGTAAGCACTAGAGGGGGCGTTTCACACAGTCATTTGGAGAACCACAATGGAAACCATCGGCTTCATCGGCCTTGGCATCATGGGCGCACCGATGGCAGGGCATCTGCTGGACGCGGGCTATCAGGTCATCGCCAGCGACCATCGATCGAAACCCTCGGCCGATCTCGTCGCCAAGGGGCTGAAGTCAGTCACTGGCCACGCCGCCGTGGCCAAGGCTGCCGACATCATCATCACCATGGTGCCCGACACGCCACAGGTGGCCGATGTGCTGTTCGGCGACAATGGCGTCGCGTCCGGCCTGTCGAAGGGCAAGCTGGTCGTCGATATGAGCTCGATCTCACCGATCGAGACCAAAATGTTCGCAAAGAAGATCAACGATCTCGGCTGCGACTATCTCGACGCACCAGTCTCGGGCGGCGAGGTCGGCGCCAAGGCGGCGTCGCTCACCATCATGGTCGGTGGCGAGGAAAAACCCTTCGAGCGCGCAAAACCCATCTTCGAGAAGATGGGCAAGAACATCACCCTGGTCGGACCGAATGGCGTCGGCCAGACCACCAAGGTGGCCAACCAGATCGTCGTTGCGCTGACCATTGAAGCCGTCGCCGAAGCGCTTGTTTTTGCATCGAAAGCCGGCGCCGATCCGGCCAAGGTCAGGCAGGCGCTGATGGGCGGGCTGGCGGCTTCGCGCATTCTGGAAGTGCATGGCGAGCGCATGGTCAAGCGCACCTTCGCGCCTGGTTTCCGCATCGAACTGCACCAGAAGGATCTGAACCTCGCGCTGGAGGGCGCGAAGGCGCTCGGCGTTTTCTTGCCCAACACCTCGACGACTCAGCAGCTGTTCAATTCCTGCGCGGCCAATGGCGGCGCCAAGGAGGATCATTCGGCGCTGGTCAGGGCGCTGGAGCGGATGGCCAATTTCGAGGTCGGCAGCGAGGCCGACGCCAGGGGCAAAGCGGCATAGGTCAGGAGAGGGCGGCGCAACGTTCCCAAGCCGCAAACTCCTGGCCCGTCGAAGAACGGGTTCCGGCGTCTGTCGGGACCCGTTTCTCGTTTCGAGATATTTTTGGCTTAGAGCATTCCACCGTTTCACGGAAATGGCGAAATGCTCTAACTCTTTGTCTTGACGCAATTCTGGAAGGAAAACCGCTTCACACTTTTCCTAGAATTGCTCTAGCCGCGCTTCAAAAATGTCCGCGCCACGTAAAGGCTGATCGCCGCGGCATTAGACACGTTGAGCGAATGGATGGCGCCGGGCATGTCGAGCCGAGCCAGCGTCGTCACCGTCTCGCGGGTCTTCTGGCGCAGGCCCTTGCCTTCGGCGCCCAGCACCAGAGCGATCTTTTCCCCGGCAAAGCTCTTTTCGAGCTCGGCCGGCGCGTCCGAATCAAGCCCGATGGTGCGGAAGCCCGCCTCGTGCAGCTGGCCGAGCGCGTCGGCGAGGTTCTTCACCTCGATCTGGTCGATGTGCTCCAGCGCGCCGGAGGCGGATTTCGCCAGCACGCCCGATTCCTGCGGGCTGTGGCGGGCCGTGGTGATCAGCGCGCCGGCGCCGAAGGCGACCGCCGAGCGCAGGATGGCGCCGACATTGTGCGGGTCGGTGATCTGGTCGAGCACCAGCACCAGCTTCGCGTCGCCAAGCGCATCGAGCCGCTTGGCTTTCAGCGGCTCGGCCTCGATCAGCACACCCTGATGCACGGCGTCCGACCCAGTGATCTTGTCGATGTCCCTGGGTTCGACCAGTTCCGTCTTGAAGGGCAGGGCGGCGAGATCGGCGATTTCCAGTCGCTCGGCCGCATTGCGCGTCACCAGCATCCTTCTGATCTTGCGGCGCGGATTGTCGAGTGCGGCGCGCACCGTGTGCAGGCCGTAGAGCCGCACAAGGCCATCCCCGGCATTTTCGCCCGGCGGAACCGGCTGTCGAGGCCGGAACGCCGGCGCGCCGCCGCTTTTCTCGTCGCGATAGGCGCGGCGCAGCTTGGCGTAATGGGTGTCTTTGGGGGTGTTGGTTTTATCGCTCATGGCTGGCTTCTATAGCGGTGTCCTCCGGCCAAGGATATGGCCCGCCGCCACAGCCGGCGAACAGAAACGAAAAACCATGGTTGCGCGGTTGACACCCAATGGGCTTGCCGCCATAAGGCGCTGCGCTGGTTTCGGAGAACACATAACTCGGGTCCGGATCGGCGTGAATGCCTCGTTGCATGGCTCCGGCGGCAGACTGGAGAGGTGCCCGAGTGGTTAAAGGGGACGGACTGTAAATCCGTTAGCTTAGCTTACGTTGGTTCGAATCCAACCCTCTCCACCACTGCCGGCCCGGAAGCCCTGAAACGTGACAAGAATCGGACCGAAAAGTGCATGGCGCTTTTCGGATGAATCCGGTACTTCAGGAACGGCGCGGGTATAGCTCAGTGGTAGAGCAGCAGCCTTCCAAGCTGAATATGCGGGTTCGATTCCCGCTACCCGCTCCAGATAACTACCTGAAAATCCTATAAATCACCAAACTGGAAATGAGCCGCGTCACTTTTTGGCGCCAACGTTTGTTGAACCAGAGACCTACAGGGAATCTGAAAAAACTCATTTTTATCGGGCTGTGGCGAGTGATTTGAACCCTTGCCTTCCCATACCCTCATCCCTGTCAAGAGGCCTGCTGTAGAAGCTCCAAGTGCCCGCAAAGCCGTGTGGACCGTTCCATCGCTTCGACAGGAGCCTTCTCAAGCGGTTGCCGTATGCAGACATGAGCCGCAAATAGCCTTTCCATAGTAAGGCATTCATGTGCCCCTCCTGAAACGTCTCTTCGGCCGACCAAGGCCCGACCCCTCATCAACAATGAAGCATTCGGGCGGAATTTCAAGCTGGCTTGAGGTTTTGACAATCCTATGAAAATGTCGGCTGGCGAGGGGATGGAGAGGAAAAAATGGGTATCATCAGCTGGATCATTCTGGGCGCCATTGCCGGCTTCCTGGGCAGCAAGATCGTCAACAAGACCGGCCAGGGCCTGATCATGGATATCGTCCTCGGCATCGTCGGCGCTATTGTCGGCGGCGTGATCTGCAGCCAGATCTTTGGCGTGGGTGTCACCGGTCTCAACATCTCCAGCCTGATCGTCGCGGTGGTTGGGGCGGTGGTCGTGCTGTGGGCCTACCATCAGTTCAGCGCAAGGCGGACGCTTTAGGCACCTGCGGATCGTCTGAGGTTTCGAGTTTCCGAAGGCAAGACCGGCTTCAGGCCTGTACGTGCAGCGGCTCGTCTATGGCATCAACACTGCATCGGCGGCGACGAAAAAGATCAGCGTTCCGGCGATGAACACCGCCCAGCCGACAAGCGACTTGCGGATAGCGGCCTTGTGCTCGGCGTCGGAGCTCTTGTTCTGGTCAAAATCGGTCACGGGGAACTCCCTTGGCTGATTGATCATCTCGTCGTCGATCGAACTATGCTTCGCCGACTAGACGATCTTTTTCGGCGCGGCAACTGCTCATCCGCGCATGCGTGGATGCGGAGGCTCCAGGTCTTTGTTTATGCATGTCGTTCTCCCAAATCCGGGGCACTTTTGGGCGACATGCATCAGGCGACGACGGCCAGCCGGCGCTGACGCTGATCCAGCGACACGATGGTCAGCCCGCTGCCGACCACCAGCAGGATGCCACAGATCGCCAGTGTGTTTGGGAATTGCCCGAACACCAGCAGGCCCGAAATCACCGCCCAGACGGTGAAGCAATAATAGAACGGTGCCACGGCGCTGGTCGGTCCGACGCGATAGGCCATGAAGATGAAGAAATGGCCGAAGATCAGGAAAAATCCAGCACCCGCCATCAGCAGCAGGTGATGTGCCCCGGGCATGACCCAGCGCTCGGAAACCAGATGCGCGGCGCCGGCGCCGATCAGCACCACCACGACCGCGGAAATCGCCACGATCATCCCCGGCACCTCGGCCGCGACCCGCCGACCGGCAAGGTCGCGCGCTGCCGCAAATGTGGCATTGCCGAGCGCCAGCAAGGCGTAGACCGAAATGCCTTGCATGCTCGGCTGCGCCACCATCAGCGCTCCGACGAAGCCGAGCCCGATCAGCGCCATGCGCCGGCCGCCGATCCGTTCGCCAAACAGGATCGAGGAGCCGACCAGCATCAAGAGCGGCGTGATCTGGCCGAGCGCGGTGGAATCGGCGATCTGCATGTTGGCGAGCGCGACGACATAGCAAAGGATCGCCGCCAGCTCGAGCACGTTCCGGCTCAGTACGCGCTTGTCGAAGATCAGCGGGATCTGCTTGCCGTAGCCCAGCGCGAACAAAAGCGGGAAGCCCCAGAGGGCTGCCGCGGCACCCCGCAGAAACAGCACTTCATAGGACGGCAGGCCAGCCGTCGCGAGCTTCATCATCGTGTCGTTGACGAGATACGATCCCGTCGAGACGATCATGAACAGCGGGCCGCGGATCGAGGCAGGGATGAAATGCATCCGGCCACAAGATCAGAGGCGGGTGGTGGCGGCAATGGTCCATGGCCTGGCCATGATTCAGACAGGGCCGGGCAAGCAAGCCAGCGCTTTCGCGGCCTCGATCGGTCGGCCCGCTACCCCTTCATTTTGCCCAGAGCCTTCCTATATCAGCGTCATATCCCCGCAATCGGATCGATGGTTCGGACTGAGTGAGACGGCACCCGGCCAAAAGACGCTTGTGTTTTTTGGCCTTTGTCGCTAATCGCCCCGCATTCGACTGAACTGAAGGTCTTCGACCGAACTGAAGATCCGGGCCGTCCAAGGAAAGAGACAATGGCAAAAGGTAAATTCGAGCGTAACAAGCCTCACGTGAACATCGGCACGATTGGCCACGTCGACCATGGCAAGACGTCGCTGACGGCGG